>JAITIS010000035.1 GCA_031279305.1 Candidatus Margulisiibacteriota bacterium
CGGTATCAATTCTTTGAGTTTTTCGCAGAGTTTACGTCCGCGCGACTCTGCCGTGGAACGATGAATAATGACCGCCAGCGCGTCCACCGGCTCGCCGCCAAGCAGAATGTCCAGCTTGACCATATCGGACTCGCGGAATTCCAGCAATTCATAATCAAAAGAAGCATAACCCTGCGAGAGCGATTTTAATTTATTAAAAAAATCCGTGACAATCTCAATCAGCGGCAACTCGTAATTTAGGCGCACGCGCGTCTTATCCAGATACTGCATATCGCGGAAAACCCCGCGGCGTTTCTGGCACAGCTCCATTATCGCTCCGGTGTAGGTCTGGGGCGTGATAATCACCGCTTTTACAAACGGCTCGCGGAAACTCTCAATGGCGGAGGCCGGCGGCAGTTTGGCCGGCGAATCAATTAAAATAATTTCCTGATTAGTTTTTACTATCTCCGCTTCCACGGACGGCGTGGTGGCCAGCAGATTGAGGTTGTATTCACGCTCCAGTCTTTCCTGCACGATCTCCATATGCAGCAAGCCCAAAAAACCGCAGCGAAAACCAAAGCCCAGCGCGGTCGAAGTTTCCGGCTCATACTGCAGGGCGGCGTCATTGAGCTTCATCTTGGCCAGAGCCTCGCGCAAATCCTCAAATTGCTCGCCGTCCACCGGAAAAAGGCCGCAAAAAACCATCGGTTTGGCCGGCTGGTAGCCGGGCAGAGGCTCCGCGGCGGGCGCGGCCGCGTCGGTAATGGTGCCGCCGACTGTCGCGTCCTCAATGGCTTTGATATTGGCGATGACGTAGCCCACCTCGCCGGTCGACAGCGCGTCCACCGGTTTCATAGCTGGAGTTTTGACACCCAGCTCCAGTATCTCGTGTTCCCGGCCGGTCTGCATAGCCAGCATTTTCATACCCTTGCGCATCTCGCCTTCTTTGATGCGGATCTGGGCGACCACGCCGCGGTATTCATCAAAATAAGAATCAAAGATCAGCGCCTGCAAAGGCCGGCTATTGTTTTGCGGGCAGGGTATGCGCCGCACTATCGCCTCCAGTATTTCCCGTATCCCGACGCCTTCTTTGGCCGAGGCCAAAATGCACTCATCGGGATCTATGCCTAACACATCGAGCAGTTCTTCCTGCGCCATATTCACATCGGCGGCCGGCAGATCTATTTTATTGATGACCGGAATTATTTTTAAGCCCAGCTCGCGCGCCAAGCCGACATTGGCCAGCGTCTGCGCCTCGATGCCCTGCGACGCATCCACCACCAGCAGAGCGCCCTCGCAGGCCGCCAGCGAACGCGACACCTCGTAGCTGAAATCCACGTGGCCGGGCGTGTCAATTAAATTTAATTCATAAACTTTGCCGTCCTGCGCGGCGTAATCCAAACGCGCGTTGTTGAGTTTGATCGTGATGCCGCGCTCGCGCTCAATGTCCATAGAATCCAGAAGCTGGGCGCGCATTTCCCGCGCGGACACCGCGCCGGTCAGCTCCAGCAGGCGGTCAGCCAGCGTGGATTTGCCATGATCAATGTGGGCAATTATCGAAAAATTACGAATTAACTCTATCTGCATAAACGAAATTCTATCTTACTATAAAATTCACCGCCAGAGTATTGCCCGCGCTGGAGCACAAAGTATATGTATGGCTGCGGTACTGCAAGAAAATATTTATTCCGTAATCCGCCAGACTGTCTCTGCCGAATACAAGATAACTGCCGCCGGTCAGATGCTCCCGCAAAAGACACAAGCCGGAATTTACACAGTTAATATTGCCCGGACGCTCTGCCAGCCACTGATTAAGGGAAATTATTTGGCGTTTTTCAGAATGCGTCCAGATATAGTCGCCCAGCAAAACAAATAAACGGCTTTTATTTTCCAGACCGGGCAAAGCATAGAGCGATTTTATAGTGTTGCCCAGACAGCAGGAAATATTACCTCCGGCAAAATAAAAATCTCCACCGGCAATATGCGGCAAAATGTCAGCCGGCTGAATATAGCCCAAATCACTGTACAAAGTTTTTACGGCAAAAAGCCGCACTTCTCGCGGTGTATTAAACCATTCATAATCATTGATCGAGATCACGCGGCATTTTTGTCCCAGCGGGGCGTAGTCCACTGTTCGCCTTACGCCGTCTATTCCCCAAAAATCAGACACGGGATGGGTCAAAAACACGATATTGTCGCTCACGCTCAGTAATTTAACGGACAGCATAGCTAGTTATCGCAAGCCGACAGAAATTATTGCAAATACTGTCGTCGGTCAAAACGCAGATTTTGCCAGAGACGGTGCAGCCAGCCCTGCGGTGCAAAATCATATTCACCGATAAATTCCACTTCCTGCCCGTTGAAGCCTTTTTTGAAACGGTAAAAGCCGTACATCGGATGATTTTGATCTTTAACTAACGGCACGCCCTGTAAATCATAATATTTTAAGCCCGCCGCTTGACCCCGCCGCATTATTTCCCAGTGAATTAAATAATTGCCCATTAAGTTACGGCACGCGCTGTCAAAACCGCCGTACATATAGT
>JAITIS010000102.1 GCA_031279305.1 Candidatus Margulisiibacteriota bacterium
CGATCTGGGGAGAGGATGCTCCGCCGCGCGATGAATTGAACCGATACATCGCGTCTTTACCGCCGGAACAGCAAAAAACCTGGTACAAGGATCAGGTCAAAAAATTCGTGCGGGAAAATCCCAAAGAGGTTTTAATACTGATGGTGAAAAAATTGTACATATTCTGGCGACCGTACCCGCGCGCGCAGCAGTACGCCAACCCGCTGACTATTGTAATCATATTTTTTTCTTTCGCGCCGCTGGTATTATGCTCATTTTACACGCTCTGGATATTCCGTAAGGATAAAAATTATGCACTGCTAGCCTATCCCGTACTCTACATCGCCCAGCTTAATGCCGTACATCTGGTTTTCGCTGGGTCGTTGGTTTACCGCTTTCCGATAGAGCCGCTGTTAATCTGTTTGGCGGCCTGTACTCTAAGCAAATTACTGCCGGAGTAAACTCGGTGGATAAATATACAAAATTCTGGCTGATCGCAATTTTTATTTTGGCTTTTGCCGTGCGATTCGTGGATCTGGGGACGCATTTTGCGCACTATGATGACATTACAGTAGCCACAGATATATTAAAAACCAGAGAGCCATATTTTGAGGAACAGTTTCTAAAAGCCATATATGACCCTAAAAGCAAAAGTTATATGAATAGCTCTAAAGTTTTTCTCCGCAGTATATATGAAAACCATCATTTGCTTTATAGAACAGGCATTTTTGCTTCACAGTTTTTGATTGTCGCCGCGATATCCAATGGCGCGCCGCTGCAGTTTCTCCTGACGCCTCTTTTAATTCATAAACAGCAGAGTTACCGCAGCATTTTATTTTGGAGCCGCTTACCCTCCTGTATCTTCAGTATCTGTGTTGTTTGGCTAATTTATTTAATTCTAAAAAAACGCGCCAATACCGCCGGAATATTATTAGGTGTTTTATCCTGCGCGCTTTCTCTGGAGAGCATTATTTACGCCAAGCAATCTTACACATACGCGCTGGGTTGCCTAGCCGTGGCCGGCCTACTGTTGCTATATCAACACAGCCGGACAGCAAAATTCTGGCCCAAATACTGGGCAGCTTCTGGACTGTTTACTTCTCTATGCGTTTACGCGCATTATCAATCAATGTTTTTTTTGCCGGCTTTTTATCTAGCCAGCCTCTGGCAAGAATACAAAGCGCGCGCCACGCTTAAACCGTTAATATTGAGCAGCGCAGTCAGTATGCTGGCCTGCTTGCCTATTGTAATATTTCTTTTTTGCGTCAGTGACAGCGGCACAGCCGGCACTGCCGCTTATACTCTGGGCAAACAGGGAGAATTTCTTTTTAATCCAGCCGGACAAAGTTTTTTTTATCCAATTGTTTTTCTGTTAAAAAATAGTTTTATCGTACTTGCACATACGCTCGCGCCGATCACCGCGGACAAACCGGTTTTTGGGTTATTCGGCATATTGCTCACCCTGGTTTTTATCCGGGGTCTGAAAAAAACGGCTAAGCAGCCAGAGGGCTTATTCATTTATCTAAGTTTATTGATTTATCTTAGTTTGGTGTTTATACAAAAACTAGCCCTGACACCGACCAGACAAGCACTGGTTTATCTGCCGCTATTCATATATATTTGCGCTCAGGGACTGCCGGATATTAGGAAAAAATATCTAACCACGTTGCTGATTGTTTATGTCGGCGTGTTTTTATATTTTCTCCCCGGACTTGCGCGAGAGCGCCGTGATCCGCTAAATGAACAGGAACTAAGCGCGCTGGTACAAAAACATAATCCAGACTTGATCGCCGGTTATGATTTCACTCCGCACGCCGCGCTGTGGCGGGAAGTGCGCAAACGCAATTATTTAGATCAGGACAATTTATTTCAGAATGAAGCTGTCCAGAAATATGATACTCTAGTTTTCATCGGAACCAGACATGAACTCAACGAGCAATATTTCCAGAAAATTCAGGACATCTGGAACAACCGCAGTTTCAACAACGCCCGCTGGGACATAGCCTACAACCGGTACAAGATAACATATCAAAAAATTATTACGTCAAATATCGAGCTGGAGCCAAACAATTGGAACAGCAACGGCACAAATAATTTATTTTTTTATATCCTGAAAATCTAGCCTTTTAGCATACTGGCAAATATTTCTTTTGTCCTGTCGGCTACAGCCTGCCAGGAACAGTTCTGCACGGCATACTGCCGACCGGCCCGCGCGAATTTCTCCCGCAGAGTTTTGTCGCCAAGCAATATTTTTACTTTTGTGGCCAGAGCGGAAACATCGCTTTGCGGGATGAGAAATCCCGCTGTATTCTCTACATACTCCACCCCGGGAATATTACCAGCAATTACGGGCAAAGCAGCGCTTAAATATTCCAACGTCTTCAGAGAAGAAGATCCTTTAGTATTACGTAATTCTGCTGCTTTGCTGCCTCCGTAGGGAGCCACGGCCACAGTAAAAGCATTCAAATATACCGGCAAATCCTGATAACTAACATATCCGGTAAAAATAACCTCTTCTGACAAGCCTAATTCTTTTACGTTTTGCACAAGAGTCGTCCTGCGATCACCGTCGCCGACCAGCAATAATTTCACCGCAGGAAAGTCTTTTTTGACATTCGGCAGTGCTTTAATAATGCTGTCTATCCCATCCCAGTCTGTAAAACAACCGACATAACCGATATAGTCAAGTTCTGGAGCAAGCCCCAGTTTACGACGGCAGGTCTGTTTATCCAACGGACAAAAATGTTCTATGTTTACGCCATTAGCCAGACAAAATAATTTACCTTCCGGAACGGCAAAAGTCTCGCGCAAAGAACGGCAAATAACTTCCGACACAGAAATAGAAGCATCAGAAATTTTATGCAAGAATTTCTCACAGCTTATCGAAACCCAGTTTAGAGGCCAACGCCAGCCTTTGGCCGAAACATCATCAACCACAAAACCATTTATTTCCAGCACTAATTTTTTGCGCAAAAATTTTGCCAATAAAGGCGTGAATAAAGAAAAATAAGCCACCCGCACATAAAAAATATCCGGTTTGGGAAAAGTAACCAGCAATCTAATCGCTAGAATTAAATCATATATAACCACCCTTATTAAGGG
>JAITIS010000017.1 GCA_031279305.1 Candidatus Margulisiibacteriota bacterium
AATTTTTCCGTCTCATCAAATCCAATGTCACGCCAACAGTCACCGTATTGCAGCCGGACATCGGACGCTGGTTGGATAACCGCTTTGCTTTTTCCGGTACGGCCAATTCCCAGCTGGAGCTGGATAAAATACTTGTTTCCTTTACAGCCAGTGATGGCACAGTGTTGACTTCTAATGTGCTGGCGGCGGGTACGCTTAACTGGACGGCGACCTTTGACATTTCCAATGCGGAATTGCTTTATGCGACGGCGCATAACCCCGCCACTTTGACAGTGACAGCGGTTACCAAAACCTCTCCTCCATTGCAGGCGGCGTATGAATTTTTATACAGAATTGACGGCCTTGCTCCGGTCACGATCAATGCGCCGGTGGGCGTAGTGCCGGCGGTGGGCACGCTGAATGTGTCCGGTGTTTTTGCCGACGCCCATTCCGGACTGCAGGCGATAGGCGTCAGCATCAATGGTATTTTTAGGGAAATAGTTTCTTTCAATGCTCCGGCGTCCGGCAGCGTGTCTTTTAATTTTCCTGTGCCGGTGAACGCGGATTTTGTGACGGTGGATATTGTCGCTTCGGACAACGCCTATCCCTCGCCGAATATTTTGTGGCATTCTTTTGCGGTCAGCCGGGACTACAGTCTCCTGCCGACCGGCTCGATCACTTCGCCGGTCACGCCGCAGATCTATGTAAACAACACGATGAATATTGCCGGCACGGCTAAAGTCGCTTCCGGCAACATTGCGGGGGTCTGGGTTAGATTTACTTCCGCGGTCAGTCCAGATGCGCAGTGGATCACCGCCAATTATGCTCCAGCTAGCGCTAATGTGGTCACCTGGACGGCTGTCTGGCGCGTGCCGGGGAGCGATCCGCACGGCGCCACTTACAACGCGGAGCTGAGAATTTTGTCTTCCGGCGGTGTGCTGGCGGAAGTCTCGCCCAATGCGCTGGCGGAGTATGAAAAAGACGCTGTCGGCCCGGCGGTGACTTTTATAAATATGTTCAATAATATGCTCATCAATCAAATTCCCGGTTCGCCGAATTTTAGCGCGGAGGCTATGACTTATACCGAAGGAGCCAGAGTTTCCGCGGCTGTTTATCTAATAGTCGATGGCGCGCGATATTTGATGACGGATGTTAATTTCTCGAATTCTGCGCCCAATCATAACTGGTATTGCAGCGTTGTTGACTGGCTGGGTTTATCCGGCAGCGCGCATTCCATACAGCTGGAGGCCTCGGATATTGTGGCGAACAAAACTACTTCCAATATATTGATTATACGCGCTGTGCCGTCCGTAGTGGTGACTGATCCTCTGCCTCCCGGCGGCAGTATCGATGCTACGACGGTGAATAGTTTTATTTACGCGACCAGCTTGAATACCGTGGAATTTAAATTTAATACCCTGCCGGCGGGTACGTCTTTCGCTGCCTATGTCGGTTTTGCCGGAACTGCCGGCCAGCACCCGACTTCATTTAATGTGGTCGGCGATGTAGTCAGCGTTTCATTGAATTCCTATAGAGTTACGCCGAGCGAAGAAGTGGTTCATTTGCTTAATCTTGTCGAGACAAATGGCTCGGCGGTGACTATTCACTGCCAGCCCGTTGTCTACGACATCACGCCGCCGACTGCCAATGTAATTTTTGACGGGGTGACCCGTTATTATCAGGGCGGGGTTATCGCGCCGAATGAATATTTCGCGGTCAATGTGCTGGACCGCGCCAGCGCCAATTTTGCGGCCAGAGGCAGCGGCTTCAATAATCAAAATATTCGTTACGGTTATGTGACCGACAACGCGGCGGAGTGGGCGGCCGGCACCATACATCAGTCCGTGTTCGACAGCGGCGCCACGACCAATAATAATATTGCTTCTCTGTCATTTGATCCGCTGGGCGAGCTTTTGCGTTTCAAAGTCAGCCTCAAGCAGGGTGTCTACGATTTATCTATCGACGCCATAGACAATGCCGGCAATCATATGACGGCTACTTTTAATGTTTACGGCTTGATCGTCAACCGTGATGTCACCGGCGAATCCGGCACGCTGGACAAAACCAAATTTATTACAGCCTATCCCAATCCCTACAATCCGAACAAAGACGATGTGCTGTTTACCTATTATCTCAAGGACAACGCGCAAAAAGCCCGGATTATGGTTTACAACCAAATCGGCGAGCTGGTGCACCCGATCGTTATTGAGGGGCCGGGACAGGAAGGCACACGCGCCGGCTACAATCAGGTGCCGTGGGACGGTCTGGATAAATTCAACCACATTATTTCCAGCGGTGTTTACATTTATCTGATTGTTATTGACGGAGACAGGGGACAGACTTTTCATAAGAGCACTATGGCGGTAATTAAGGAATAAACGAGATGAGAAAAACTGTCTATATATTATTGTTTTTAAGCGCGTTTAGTCTCGCCGCTTTTGAGGTCAGTGGCGACGGCTCGCCGGTGGATCTGACCCGAATTGGCGTGTCGGCGCGCTGGTGGGGGCTCGGCCGGGCGGGCACGGCGCTGTCCGACGACAGCGGCGCTCTGCTGCTCAATCCGGCTTCGATGGCGATGGCGCGGTCTTTTGAATTAAGCGGGATGTCCACACAGGTTTTGGGTGTGACCAATTACACCCTGATCAACAGCGTCCTGCCGCTCAATGACAGCTATCAGGCTTTTGGTTTTTCTTTTATCAATGAAAATGCCGGCACGATCATTGCGACGAGCGGCAAAGACGCTTACGGCCATCCAGTCAAAGGCGGCACGATTGAGAACAGCAATTCCATAATTTCGCTGGGCTTGGCCAGCAAGGTTGCTATCCCGGATCTTATCGATGACCTGTACTTGGGCGTGCTGTTCAAAGGGTACCACAAAGTGCTGGGCGATCTGACCGCCACCAGTATGGCCGTGGATTTCGGCGCGATTTACAAATGGACCAGTTTTCTATCTCTTGGGTTCACCGCGCGCAATGCTTTGCAAAGCGGCATCAATTATTCCACTTCGGAAAAAAGCGGCGAAGAGCATTATGACACGGACTATATAGCCGGTCTGGCTTTGTCCCTGCTCAATAATGATCTGACTCTGGCGGTGGATCAGTATACCAATGCCAAATTTGGCCGGACTTACGCGGGTCTGGAATACTGGCTGGCTAATACCGTGGCTCTGCGCACCGGTCTGGCCGAAAACGAAATGACGCTGGGCGTGGGCCTGCGTTATGAATTTTTTCAGCTGGATGTCGGCTACCGCTATCAAGATGCTCCGCTGGACAATCAGGTTTATTTTTCTGTCACGTTGGGTAACGCGCGTCGCTTGTTCCTGACCAGACCAAAAATTGAGATTATCGAAAATGACAGCCGCCCGGCGTCTGTGCCGGAGGAGATGCATATACTATGAAAAAACTAGCGGTTGGACTTATTCTGTTTTTATCTATGGCGCTGGGTGCCGGGCCGGTGACTTACACTGCCAAAGACCGGGTGTCTTTGCAGGGCAAGGCCAACCGCGGCGTGAAAATCGAGATATTCGTCAATAATAAAAAAGCTGCGGAAACCCATACTAATGACCGCGGCGAATGGACTGCCTATGATGTGCCTCTGGAAGTCAATGCCCAAAATGATGTGTATGCTGTATCCGTCGGTTCAGACGGCCGCCGCAGCAAAACTTCAACCCGGTTGTCTATTGTGGTGGATACCACGGCGCCGCAGTTTACCGCTGTTAAGCTCAATCCTGAGTCGGTTAAGCCGGAGGACACGGTTAATATTTCCGCGCAGACCGGCACAAATGTCTCCGCCGTAAGCGTTGTTTTGCCGGACAATGCCACGCTGGAGCTCTCTGGCGGCAGCGGACGCTGGAGCGGTGTCTGGCGCGCGCCGCGGCTTATTTCCGGCGGCAGTTACAAGGTGCTTTTCACCGCGGTCAACAAACTGGGCACCGCCGGTCAGACGCAGGCTGATTTATTCGTTGACGCGGCGGCCAGCCTGCTTATTTCCGCTCCGCAGGATGGAGCGGTCGTGTATGAAGAAGCCCTGAATATCAGCGGGGTGGCGCGCAACAGCACCCAGATCAATATCAACGGCTCAGTGGTGGCCGCGCAGGCCGATGGTTCCTTTAATACGGTGTACCGCTTGCCCAAACCCGGACGCAATCAATTGAGCATTTCTGCCGGAGCGGCGGGCGGCGGCGCGGAACAAAAATTAAACGTGATCCGGCTGATTACTTTCCCGGATATTCAAACCCACTGGGCAAAAAGCGAGATAGAGTATCTGGCAACACTGGGTTATGTGCAGGCCTATCCAAACAGCGGCATCTTTGCTCCAGAGCGGCATATCACCCGCGCGGAGCTGGCCGCTTTGCTGGTGCGTTCCCGTCAATTGCCCGCAGCTTATCTGCCTTATGGCCAGTCCTCGGTGTTTAGAGATGTGCAGGGCGCTTCCTGGGCGACTGGCTATATCGAGACAGCCGCCCGGCACGGACTGGTCGAAGGTTATCCCGGCCATATTTATAAGCCGGGCAATCTGGTTACCCGCGCGGAAGCCGCGGCGATGTTTGCCCGCTACGCCGGTCTGGCCGCGGCGCCCGTTTACGGCTCGGCCTATATCGATGTCAGCGAGAGGCACTGGGGAGCCGGCGCGATAGCCGCGCTCAAAAATTCCGGGCTTATCCCGCAAACTTGGCAAAGCCAGCGATTTTATCCAGATCAGCCGATCACCCGCGCGGAAGTGGCGGCGATACTGGCCAGAACGCCGGATATTAGCAAAGACATAGAGGCGCTGTTAGGCAGAAATCCCGGCTTGGCGGTTTCTGCGGACCCTTACCAGACATTTTTACCGCAGCCTCCGGCTTCTGCTCCCCCCGTAGAAGCCGGGGCTGTTCTCCTAGCCGTGGCTTCGCCGCGTGAGGCCCTGCCCGGCAATGATATTACACTGACCGCCGCGGCTATGCAGAAGATGCGGCAGGTCTCGGCCATCCTGCCCGACCAGAAAGAACTGCCTATGCAATACAATCCGGCTATCGATCTCTGGGAGATCACTTGGCGCGTGCCGGCCGGTTTTGCGGGCGGGCAGTATCAGGTGGTGGTCAAGGCTTTGGCGGAAAACGGCGCGCTTTTGACCGCGCGTTCCAATCAATTTGCCATTACGAACAGCCAGCAGATTGCCCGCGGTTATTACGCTCAGCCGGACAGCCAGTCTTTTGGCGACACCACGGTTATTTACGGTTCTGCTTATGTGTATCCAGAATACGCTCAGTCTTCTGTTCCAGCCATTCCTCCGGCGGCAGGCGGCAGTCTGACCCGGGCGGAAGCCGCGATTATTCTGGCTAAATACGGTTATCTCAAACAGGCTATTGTGAATGCTCCGCCGGCCAAAGATGTGTCGCTCAATCACCCGCAGGTTAAAGTCATCAAATCCGCGATAGTCACAGGCATCATTCCCAATAAACAGCCCGGACAATTTTTCCCAAATGACCGGGTTTCTTACGCGGACGCCGCGGCTATTCTGCGCCGGGCTAAAGCCTCCGGACGGGTATCCGCGCAGAGCGGTTATATTTCCTCCGCGGAGTTTGACAGGCTGGCAGCCGCCCGCTAAAAAAGATATAATATCAAATATAATTCAGGGGGGTAATTTTGAAGCGTCTGGGCTTTATCCTTTTGCTTTGCGCCGGGCTGTCCGCGGCTATCGGCGATTTTTATTTTTACGGCCATAAATACCAACCGGGCATAACTGTCGGAACTCAACCGGAGTTGACTGTCGCGGTCAGCGGCAACAGAGCGCTGCTTCTGGAAGATTTTGAATTATATCTGGATACGGATGCTCCCGCCGGACTGCTGCCAACCACCGATTACCGCTATAACGAGCACGATAAGATATTCCGCTACAATTTTTCCCGGCCTTTGGAGCGAGGCGCTAGGGAGATTATCTTAAAAGTCCGGGAGAATGCCAATGTTATGCAAAAATCCGTTACCGTGCAGGTCATTCAGGAAAAAAATCTGCTCGGCGATCTGATTATTTTTCCTTCGCCGGCCACGCGCCATATCAATGTCTGTTACGAGCTGGGGTCCGCACAGAATATCAGTTTTCTGCTTTATGATTTGAACGGCCGGCTGGTATTAAGACGGGATTTTCAGAACGGCCAGCCGGGCGGCAGGCAGGGCTACAATCAGGCAAACATAGATTTGGACGCCTACAGTAAAAGTCCGCTGGCCAACGGCGTATATATAGCCGCCCTGCTTAAGCCCGGCTCGCGCGCGGTTTTGGCCAAGGAAAAATTCATTATATTAAAATGAAAAAGCGTTGGTTTTTATTTTTGCTTTTTTCCGCGGCGCTGGCCGCGCGGACTACGCTGGTTGATCTGGACGGCGTGTTTGCCTCGCCGCGGGCGACGGCTCTGGGTATGTCCGGCGCGGCGGAGGCCAGAGCGGAAGATATTTTTCTCAATCAATTTGGTTTGGCCGGCCTGCAAAATTTTGGGTTTTACGGCTCCAGTTACCGGTTGTATGACGACACCAATTATCTCAACGGGGTTTTGTATTTTCCAGCCGGCCCGGTCGGTCTGGGCGTGGGCTACCGTTTGCGCGCGGTAAATGATGTTCTGCTGACTCCGCCGGATATGTTTGGCACAGACGGCCGCCTTGATTTGGACAGGATCGAACGGGTGAATTATCAGCAGAGCGCTCTGCATCTGTCCGCCGGTTACCGGCTGGAACATTTTCTGGGATGGCAGGCTCTGGATCTGGGGTTGGCTTATAAAAGTTACACAGTCCAAAATTCGGCGGCGGATCTGGACAGCCTGACCGCGCAGGGCAGCAATGTAGACCTAGGGTTTTTGGCCAGAGTGAATGATCTCTGGCGGTGGAGCCTTATCGGGCGCAATGTGGTCAACGGCGACGGCGTGCAGGGTTCATTGGTCTGGCGGAGCGGCACTGCCGAACAAATGGTGCGGTCGGTGGTGTTAGGCAACCGGCTGGCTTTCAATGAGAATCGTCTGATCTTTCTGCTGGATGTTAATTATTATGCGGAGGATTACGCGCCGGTGCTGCTTAACGCGGGCGCGGAAGGCCGGATAAACAATTTTCTGGCTCTGCGCGGCGGCCTGCGCCAGTATACTCTGCTGACCGGCGGCGGTGAACAGCGGGTGTTCACAGCGGTCTCGGCCGGTTTTGGCCTAAATCCTTGGCGGGGCATACAGCTGGATTACGCTTATTATCCCGGCGATGATCTTGGTCTGGAAGCCCTGCATTATGCC
>JAITIS010000023.1 GCA_031279305.1 Candidatus Margulisiibacteriota bacterium
GATAATTTGCTGTTTCATTCTCCTGTTTTATTCTTCGGTTGACATTATCGGGTTTGTATTTTGCAGTTCACATAGATTTCGGAACCGTATTCGGGCAGGTATTCGGACAGTTTGTACAGGCCGTCCAGCACATTGAAGTCAATGATGCGGGCGGCGAGCATGGCGTGCATTTGTCGGTGCGTGAAAGGTTTTATGAAAAAAGCGCCTTTGCCTGTCTTATGGGCCATTTTCCAAACTCCTCAATTGTTTATCTTTTCGATTTTCACTATAGTATAATTTTGGCGATGGCCTTTTTTACGGCTGTAGCCGGTTTTAGGCCGGAATTTTTGGATCAGCACTTTAGCGTCTTTGACCTGATCAACCACCAAAGCCTGCACGGATACGCCGCTCACATAAGGCTGGCCGATCCGCACAGCTTCACCGTCTGCCACGAATAAAACTTTATCAAAATTCACCGCGGAGTTCTTGTCCTGAGCCAGCTTTTCCACCGGAAAAACATCGCCTTCCGCCACTTTATACTGCTTTCCGCCGGTTTCTATGACTGCGTACATTATTTTACCTCTCTGCTTTAACTCAAAGGGCTATGATTTTACTTTAAGCGGTTATTTTCGTCAATCAGTCAGCTTGCGGAAAACCACCAGCAACGGAGCGGCCAAAAACGTTGAGGAATACGCGCCGAAAACAAAACCGATAAACATCGTCAGGGCAAAAGGCTTGATGCTTGCGCCGCCAAAAAGGTAAACGGCCAGCACCGCCAGTATAGTCGTAACCGAAGTCATAATACATCTGCCTAGCACGCTGCGCAAAGAAATATTCGCCACAGCCGCGATATCCGCATTTTTCCCGGAGTTAAGATTTTCTCTGATCCGGTCAAAAATAATGATTGTCGCATTGATGGAGTAACCAACAATAGTCAAAATCGCGGCGATCATCGATATATCAAAATTCAGGCGCAGCGCCGAAACAAATCCTAGGGTGATAATCACATCGTGCAGCAGGCACAGCACAGCGGCCAGCCCGGTCCAGAATTCAAAACGAAAAGTAATGTACATCAGCATGCCGGTCAGCACCAGCACAGTCAGCAGCGCTGCTTGACGGCTTAAATCGCGGCCGGCAGAGGGGCCGATATTTTCAAAATCCAAAATCTGGTATTCGCCGAAAGACTGTAAAATATCCGTAAAATTTTGCTTTTGCGCGTCCGAAAATTCTGTAGTCTTGATGCTGAAATCCGCGTCTATCGTGGTAATACTGACTTTTTCGCCGCTCAAGGCCGCCCGCAGATCGGCCAGCGCCACCGGCTGGTCAAAACGCACTATCCACGAGGTGCCGCCGGTAAAATCAATGCCAAAATTAAGAATACCGCGGCCGGAAACAAAATTAAAAATCAGCACGGCCAGACTAGCGGCTATAAAAACCCCGGCGACAGCAAACCAGATATTACGCAGTTTTATAAAATCCATCTTACTGCCCTCCTTGCGGCGCGGCCAACGCAGTTTTGGGCTGTAAAAATTTCAACTGATAGGCGTTTTTCATAAACAGCCTGGTAACCACCAGCGCGCTGAACATCGACAGCGCCGTGCCTACAAAAAGCGTGACGGCGAAACCTTTAATAGCGCTGGTGCCCTGCCAGAAGAGAAAACCAGTGGCAATTATAGTCGTGATATTGCCGTCGAGAATAGCCGAGAGTGATTTGTTAAAAGCGGCGTCTATGGCTTTTAACACCGGCAGTCCGGCGCGCAATTCTTCTTTTAAGCGTTCAAAAATAATCACATTGGCATCGACCGCCATCCCCACCGAAAGAATCAATCCGGCTATGCCCGGCAGAGTCAAAGTGGCGCGCATCAACACCAGCACCACCAGCACCAGCGCGGAATAAACGATCAGCGCCAGATCGGCCAGCAAACCGTTGAAACGGTACACGAAAATCATAACAAACATTACCAGAGCCAGCGCCACCCAGGTGGCAAATACGGATTTAGCAATAGAATCCGCACCCAGCAGAGGACCGATAACTTTGTTCTCCACCATTTCTATCGGCACAGGCAGAGCGCCGGCGCGCAGTTTGATAACCAGATCGCGCATTTCCGGCACGGTAAATGAACCGGATATTTGCGCCCGTCCGCCGGGAATCGCTTCATTTACGATGGGCGCAGAAATAATTTTGCCGTCTAAAAGTATAGCCAGCGGCCGGCCTACCGAACGCAGCGTGGCGGTATAAAATTTCCGCGCGCCTTCCGCATTGAACTCCAGAGAAACCACCGGGCGATTGTATTCATCCGTGCCGGGCACCGCGATTTTGAGGTCCGCGCCGGTCAGCACGGTCTGGCGCAGAATAATCTGATCCTCGCGGATCACCTTGCCTTTGTTGTCGTAATATTTCACCGTATCCAGCCGGCCATCCGTACCGATAAAATCCGCGCGCTCCTGAGCGGACAGCAGAGACAGATCACCCGGCACTCTCTCGGCCTCTTTGAACTCCAGCAAAGCCGTAGATTGAATGATCGAAAGTATTCTGGCGTTTTCCGTGGCGCCGGCGCCGGGAATTTCCACCACGATCTGATCGGAACCTTTGGACTGCACCAGCGTTTCCGCCAGACCTATGCCGTTGATTCGGTTGTCGATAATTTCGATTACCCCGTTCAAAACATCACGGGAAATAACCTGAACTTCTGGAGTGGGTTTGGCCTGCAAAACCAGACGCGAGCCGCCCTGTAAATCCAGACCGAGTTTGATTTTCCAAGACGGCGTCAGCGTCGGTGAAATCAGCCACAAAGCCGCCAAAAAAATCAACAGTATCAGCAAAAAAAGAATCTTATTTAATAAGGTTTCGTTCATTTATCCCCCTAATTTACAGTTCATCATTCAAAATCTGTGAACGCATAGCGCGCATCAAGTTTAACAAATAACGTATATTATGAATAGTCAGCAAGACTATGGCCAGTATTTCTCTGGCCTGCGCAAGGTGGCGAATATAGGCGCGGGAAAAATTCCGGCAGGCATAGCAGTCGCAGTCCGCCGCCAGCGGCGCAAAATCCTCCGCGTATCTGGCATTGAGCAGGTTTTCCTGCCCTGCCGGCGTGAAAAAAGAATTATGCCTGGCTAGTCTAGTGGGCAGCACAGCGTCAAACATATCGATCCCGCACGGCACGCAGCGGAGCAGGTTTTGCGGCAGGCCAACGCCCATCAAATAACGGGGTTTGTCCGGCGGCAGCAAGCCAGCTGTATATTCCGCGATCCTGTACAGGTCTTCTTCCGGTTCACCGACTGACACGCCGCCGATAGCATAACCGGAAAAATTCAGTTCAGCCAAACACTGAGCCGCTTCCCGCCGCAGATCTTCATACATACCGCCCTGCGCTATGCCAAATAAAGCCTGCGCGCTATCTGGAGCGCCGGCAGCCGCGGCAAAATGTTCACCGGCGCGTTTTTCCCATTCCAGAGTAAGACGCAAATCCTCCGCGACTTTGGCTTTAGGGCTGTCGGGAGCAGAGCAAATATCCAGCGGCATCATAATATCCGAGCCAAGTTTACGCTGAATATCCACCACCAGCTCCGGCGTAAATTTATGGCTGGCTCCGCCGTCCAGATGCGACTGAAACTCCACGCCGTCCGCCGTTATCTTACGCAATCGGGCGAGCGAAAACACCTGAAAACCGCCGGAGTCAGTCAGGATCGGCCTGTCCCAGCTCATAAATTTATGCAGTCCTCCGGCTCTGGCGATCAGGTCTGCCCCAGGACGCAAAAAAAGATGATACGTGTTGCTCAGGATGATCTGCGCGCCCTGCTCAGCCACCAAGGCCGGCGTCAGAGACTTAACCGTGCCCAGCGTGCCCACCGGCATAAAAACCGGCGTCTCGATGACGCCGCGCGCGGTTTCCAGCAGACCGGCGCGGGCGCGGGATTTGCGGGATTGTTTGACAACAGTAAATTTCATAAATATTTAGGCCGGAATATTCATATAGAAAAACATCTCCGTCAAACGCTCGACCATCATACTGATGAGCCAGACTATGCGCTCCAGCAGCAGCGGCACCATTAACATCAGGATAAAACTGCCTAGCGCCGGTTT
>JAITIS010000048.1 GCA_031279305.1 Candidatus Margulisiibacteriota bacterium
CTGACCCAGCAGCTGGCTCTGTACCAGACTATCTTGACCAGCGAAAAATCTTTTTTGTCCAGCAGCCAGTCCGAGGTGATCAATCACGTGCGTCAAGCTTTAGGCGCGGTGGGTTACACCTACGCTTACAATGCTGAAGAGCTGTCTTTCAGCGCCATAGCCAAAACCAATACTAACCAGGCGCATTATATTACGGTAAATAATCTAGGCGCGAATGGCATTTCAGCGCAAATCAATACTTTATACAATGATAAATCTGCCAACGCCGAGACCGTCGTTCGCGCTGAGAATAATAAACTATTAAGGGCGCTAGGCGGTTAT
This sequence comes from Candidatus Margulisiibacteriota bacterium, assembly GCA_031279305.1. GTDB lineage: Bacteria > Margulisbacteria > Termititenacia > Termititenacales > Termititenacaceae > JAISQA01. Next base: position 322 of record JAITIS010000048.1, read on the forward strand.
GACACGTTGAAATAAACAGAGGACAAAAAACTTAAGCTTAAGAGAGGCGGTGTAACACCGCCTCTTTTTTGATCCGAGTGATCCCGCCTATGTCCTCTAGGGAGAGGCCCAGCAGAGCGCAGATGGGAACGGCTTTGAGCGGCTGGCCGCTGACCGGCAGGATAAATAATTCCCGGTTTTGTATTTCCAGCTTTAAATGCTCGCCCAAAATATATCTGTCCACCCTGCCCCGTTTGGTTGATTTTTCCAGCACCAGCTCCGGCCAGTCCGACGGCAAGACAAAATCTTTATCCAGAGCAACCCGCAGACAGTATTCCGGACGCACAGTTCCCGGCGCCGCGTCTATGATACGCGCTTCTGCCGGCAAATGCGCGTTGAGTTTCGCCATCAGCGTGTCCGGTTCCAGCGGCGCGGTCAGATATATTTCCAGTATTTCCGCGTCCCCGGCGCAGCCTACCGGCAGAGGATACGGCAAGGCATAACGCGGGCGCGGATTGAAGCCCTCGCTGTAGGCCAGCGGCAGGCCGGACCTCTGCAGGGCGCGGGCAAAAAGCCGCATCAGATCTAGATGTGATAAAAAAATCAGCAGCCCTTTTTTTTGAAAAGTCAGGGAGTATTTATATTTGATCCTGTTCACGGCTGGCGGTATTTCAAACGACGCTTGGCCAGCTCCGGCAAAACACCCAGCTCCAGGGCCATAGTCCAGTAATGCAGGGCTTTTTGCACGTCTTCCCGCTCGTAATAAATGTCGCCTAGATTCAACTGCGCCAGATAAAGAGTATCGTCCAGAGCCAGCGTTTTTTCCAAATTGGCTTTGGCCGGTTCTTTTTCGCCGCGCAAGAAATAACAGATGCCTAGATTGGCATAAGCCACGCAAAGTTTCGGATTGAGCTTGAGCGCCTGCGCCAAAGCGGCTTCTGCTTCCTCCAGCCGCCCGGCTAACAGGGCTAACGCCGCTTGGTTATTGTGCGCGATCGTAAAAGCTGGATCCATCTGCTCCGCCAAAGCCAGCTCCTCCTCCGCCTGCGCCAGACGGCCCCGGAGCGCCAGCTCCACCGCCTGATTATTGTGCTCCATACTGAAAGACATATCCACATTTTTGTTTTTATGTTTTTTAGCAAATTCTTCCGACTCGTTATTTTTCGCCCAGCTTAAGCTCAAGCGCTTGGTCTCCGGATCGGCCACAAGGACTTCCAGAGCTTTGCCGCGTATTTCCACCCAAGAAAAAGACTGGAGTTTGGCTATCCGCCGGACAACATTTTCATAGTTCAAATCCAAGGTTGTTATTTCCTCATATATTTTCAAAGCCTCTTGAGGCTTCCCCAGCGCCTCATCAGCCAGTCCGCGGTAAAACAATAATTTCAAGCGCTCGTCCGTGTCCAGCGTTTTATCCAGAGCTTTGGCAAACTGCGCCGCGGCCAGATCGTAGCGCCCCAGTTCTTTGTAGCATAAGCCCTGCAGTCTATGCGCTTTTTGCGCCAGAGCGGTGTCCTTGACCGCGATCTGAAACTCGCTGATGGCCTCACTAAGCAGTCCGCGGTAAAAATATTTCAAGCCCAGTTCATAATGCAAAGAATATTTCCACATATTTTTTTCGACTTTTTTGGCCAGATCCACTATTTTGGCGTCCAGATTTTGCGTGGAAGTTTCTTGATAATAATGGTGCAGGGTTTTATTGTAGGGATCCAGCGCCAGAGCTGTGCGGAAATTCAGCGCCGCCCGGTCATACTCGCCCAGAGCCTGCTCCGCGCGCCCTAATATGCAGTAGCCTTCAGCGTTATTCTGATCAATAGCGATGATCGCCTCGGCCTCCGCTTTGGCGCGCCGAAAATTATGGTGCGCCAGCACCGATTTGGCTAAGATTTCCCGCGCGGCGATAACCTGCGGATCAAGTTTCAAAACCTTGCGGGCTTTTTCCACGATGCTGTCCGCCTGTTCCGGCACCAGATCCAAAAGCCGGCTGTAATAATAAAAACTTTTCGCAAAATCTTTTTTGAACATATAAATCTCCGCCAGCGATTGCAAAGCCATCGCTTGATCAGGCATTTTTTTGACAATGCCCTGCAGTTCCGCCGCGGCGCGGTCTACATACTGCGGAGAGAGGCGCAGTATCTTATTGTACACCGACACAGCCTCGGTGTAGTTATGCGAAGAGAGCTGAATATTGGCGATCAAAAAATTAGCGTCCGGATAATCGGGATAATTTTTCAAAAAATCTTTTAATTTGGCCAGTATGGTCTGCGCTTCCCGCGGACTGTCCGCAAAAATCTGCGCATAGACGGCCAGCGCGCGGTCGGGATTGGTGTTTTTCGCGTGCAGTTCCGCCAGCAGATATTTTAGCTCCAGCGGCATACCCAGTTTGGCGGTCATCGCCTCCAGCCGCTCCAGCGCTGTATTCAATTGTTTTTGCGCCAGTTCGCGGTACAGTTCCGCGCAGCGGGCGGGATTTTTAGCTTTTAGCTGCAATTCCGCCAAGGCGCTTAAAATATCCGGCGTGCGCTCGCCGTTGTGCAGGCAGCCTTCGTAAAGCCGCACTGCCGCGGCGGTATTGTCCTGTTTCAGATACAGGCCGGCCAATGCTTTCAGCAAAGCATAATTGCGAAAATTGCGGTACGCGGCTTTTTCTAAAACCGGCTTCAGCAAAGGATGCTCTTGAGCATAGGCCAGCTTCAAAAGCAGATCGGCGATCTGCCCGTCCTGCGGGGCAAGATCCAAATACTCGTTTATTTCTTCCAGCAGATCCGCTGTCTGTCCCTCGGCCAGATAGAGTTTAATCAGGGATTGATGCAGTTCCGCCCGAAAGCGGGGATTTCTTAGCTGCGCCGTCAAATATTTAAGAATAATATCCGGCGCCAGTCCGGGCTGGCGCCGGATCAGCTGCTCGTCGTAAGCGGCGGCCTGCAAAAAATAATTCTGCTGAAAACATTGTCTGGCCGCGTCCTGCAGAGACTGCGGCTTAATTTCGTCTTTGACCAGCGTGCTCACAACGCCTCCGTCTTTAGCATCAGCGCGCTTTATTGCGCGCGGCTATTATACCAAGCGCCAGCAGTCCGTAAATAAAATTCGGCGCCCAGGCGCCCCAGAAAGGCGCCAAGCGTCCGCCATTGCCCATCGCCCGGAAAGTCGCCATCAGAAAAATATAAAATCCGACGGAGAGCAGAGCCAGCAGCACCGCGACAATGACGCCCCACAGATCGCGCCCGCTGCCCATAAAAAACAGCAGCAAAGCCGTGCCGACCAGCGCAAAAATCAGGCAGGCCAAAGGCAGGGAATATTTCATATAGTAAGCAACTTCCAGCGAATCTGTTTTCTGTCCGCTTTTTTTGAAATTGTCGATCTTTTCAGACAACTCTTTGCTAGACATTTCCATCGGCGATTTCTGGGATTTGTAATAATTGTAAAAACCCTTGTCGATATGAATCTGCATATTCTCAAAATCACCCTGATAGCTCAGCGCGCCGTTCTCGTCAAATTTGTGAATGATGCCTTTTTCTAACAGCCAGCGATCGCCGTCCCAGAAGGCTTTCTTGGCGGTGATGGCGCGTGGAAAACTACCGGTGGTTTCATTGATGACCACATCCTCCATCGTGTTGTTCTGCTTGTCAATTTTACGGATATAAAAATACCGGGCATCCGATTCTTTGAAAAAGGTGTTCTCCAAAATATCGGCCACCGGTTTTTTCAGCACTGCTTTGTCGATCAAATCCTCAGAAACGCTGTTAGCCCAAGGCACCAGCTTTTCGTTGTTGCCAAAAGAAAGCAGTGAAGCGATAAGCCCCGCCGCAAAAACCGGCAGAATAACCCGCAGCAGCGAGACGCCGCCCGCGCGAAAAACAGTCAGCTCGGAGTCTTTGATCATCCGGATCAAAACTATCGTCGTCGAAAAAAGTATGGCCATCGGGAAAAACAAAACCATAATGGCCGGTATTTTGAAAATCAGTATCTTAAATACGATCGGAAAAGGCACGCCATTGTTGAAGAACATATCCACCAGCGAAAAAACAATATCCATCATTCCGATGATAACCAGTCCGGCCATACCCAGAACAAAAGGCCCGGCAATTTCATTGATAATATACCGGTCGATTATCTTAAATCTGCCTAAAAATCCGCGGTAAATCGCCAAAGCGGACAATTTAGTAGTCTTCCATTCTCATCCGGCGGTGATTCTGGCGCTCTCTTTCTCTTTGTTCTTTCTTGCGCAGCTCGGAAGGTTTTTCATAAACTTCCCGCTCGCGCAAATTTTGCAGAATATTCTCGTCTTTCACCTGCCGTTTGAAACGCCGCAGCACTTTTTCAATGTCTTCGTCATCTCTAGCTTCGGTATAAGCCATAAAAGCCTCCTTAAAGGTTTTACCCTGTAAAATTATTTTACCTTATTAGCGGTAAAAAGTAAAAATAACAGCTATAGCGCGCCAATCTTTATTTTTATCTGTTCAGTAGCATTCAAACCGTCTCTTGACTTTTCGGCAATCATAAACAGCCCCTTGCCTTTGGTATGTTTCTCCCATAGCTCACCGATCAGCCGTTTCTCTTTGGTGTCCTTGGCATCAATCAAATGCGCGTCCTTGTATTCCACAATTAAAATCCGCCCGTCATTTAACTTGGCGATAAAGTCGGGATAAAATTTGTCGGTCGAGGTCGGCAGACAAAAAGATAAAGGATTGTGCGGATTTTTCAAGGCTTCCGCTGTCTGCCTGCGGATAGTGTCGGACGGCGCAAACCAGAGAACAACGGAATAAGTTTTTTCCAGCCAGATGTCCGCCGCGATTTTTAAGACATAGGCGGCCAGAATCGTTTTACCGCCGCCGGTCGGGATTTTGAGACAGACGCGCGGCAAGCTGGTCAAAAATAATGTCTGTATGTATCCGGCCGTTCTCATCAAAGACCGGCGCGCCCAGCGTGAAAAAACGAAAACCGCCGCCGCCCTGCCAGCCAACAGACCGGGATATGCCGCCTTGTTCTCCGTCTATCACTTTCTTGAGGCGCGGAATGCAATGCGTTTTGGCCTGTTCGCCTATTTCAATGCCGATATATTTTCGACCCATCTTATGCGCGACCGCCGCGGTGGTGCCGGAGCCGAGAAAACTGTCGAGAACTAAATCGTTTTCCTTTGTGGCAAGCTGTAAAATACGCTGTATCAGACGCTCTGGTTTAGGTGTATCAAAAGCGGATGTTACACCAAAAAGTGTATTTATTTCCTTTTTGGCTTCTTGATTATGGCCTACTTCAGTATGTTTCCATAGCGTAAGCGGCACCATTCCCGACTGTATTTCATACAAAAATTTCTTTAATCTTGGCTTATTGTTTCCACTTTCACCAAACCATATTCTGTTATCTTTTTGTAATTGCATAAATTTTTCTTTAGCATAAATCCAATGTCTATTATTCCCCGGCAAGTAGGTTTTCCCACCGGGTGTTGTTATTTCATATTGTCCGTACTCAAACGGGTCTTGGGCTGTCAAATCACTACTTGACCATACACCACGCGGGTCGTTATCCCAATTAGTATAACGGGCAGCCATTTCCTCAGTTCGTGGTAATAAATTAGGCCGCCAAATTTCTTTTGTTTTTGCGTAAACTAAAATATGGTCGTGATTATCTGACAACCATTTCGCGTCATTTTGTGGCGAGAATTTCTTTTCCCAAATAACATTATTTACAAAATTGTTTCTCCCAAAAATCTCGTCACAAATTATTTTCAAATAATGGCTTTCATCATCATCAATGCTTATCCAAATACTGCCGTCTTCCGCCAGCAATTCGCGCAATAATTCCATTCTCGGGTATATCAGCGCCAGCCATTTGGCATGCTCCAAATTATCATCATAATGTTCAAATGCGCTGCCCGTGTTATACGGCGGGTCAATGTAGACACATTTAACCTGTCCGGCATAAAAAGGCAGAAGCGATTTTAAGGCCGCCAAATTATCGCCCTGAATGAGGAAATTGCCGCTGTCTTTATCACCATAGCCGAACGCCGGATTTTCGACCAGAAGTTTGTATTCGGTCTGGCCCGCAGTTTTGAGATCGTCAGCGCGGGAAAGCCAGTGGAGGGTGGGCATAGGCTCTATCCCGGCGGCCAGCCCAGCGCGCGTCCGGCCAGTATATGAAAATGCAGATGCGGCACTGTCTGTCCGCCATCCGCGCCGGTGTTGGTGACGATCCGGTACTGCATAATGCCTTTGTCTTTCAACAGGTTTTGAATACCCAGAGCGCAGGCCAAAATAACATCGGGCGCGGCCTGCGAAAAAGACTCCACGTGTATTTTAGGAATCATCAGCCAGTGGATCGGCGCCTGCGGGTGCAGGTCTTCAATAACAAGCACGTTTGCATCCTCGTAGACTGGCTGCGTAGGAATTTCTTTATTGATGATCTGGCAAAAGACACACATAGTTTTACTCCTTTTATTTATTATTTGCCGGACGGCACGGCCTGACAGACCGCGAAAGCCATAGCGCCGGCGTGCGACAGCGAGACGGCAAAACCGGCGATGTTTTGCGCTTTGGCCAGCGCCAGCGCTTTTTCGTGCAGCACTATAGACGGCTTGCCTTTCGCGTCATTTACCACTTCGATATTAGTGAGGTCTGCCTCGGTCATAATCCCCACGCCTAGCGCCTTGCCTACAGATTCCTTAGCCGCGAAACGCGCCGCCAGCGACTCATAGCGGTAACCGCCCGAACGCGTGCAGTAAGTTATCTCCTGCGGCGTAAAAACTTTGCGCAGAAAATGCTGTCCGGAGCCGGAATCAATAATTTTCTTTATTCTGGCCACTTCCACGGCGTCCAGTCCTAGCACATCAAGCCTCCAGTCCAAAAAATTTTCTGGCGGTGCTGTCGGTAGTTTTTTCTACTTCTGCAGCCGGAATATTTTTTAGCTCCGCGATCTTCTCCGCTACCAGAGAGACCATAGCCGGTTCACTGGCCTGTCCGCGATGCGGCACCGGAGCCATAAAAGGACAATCGGTTTCCAGCATCAAACGTTCCAGCGGCACAAAGCGCGCCGCTTCCTGCCCCTGCTTATTTTTCGGAAAAGTGACATTGCCGGTGAAAGAAACATAATAACCCAGATCTAATATTTTGCGCGTGTACTCAATGCTCCGGCCGTAGCAATGCAGAACCACCCGCGGGCATTTATAATATTTGAGTATCTCGTACACATCCGTGTCGGCTTCGCGGTTGTGCACGATCAAAGGCTTGTCATTTTCCAGAGCCAGTCTGATCTGCCACTCAAAAACCTGTTTCTGGACAGACGGGGCAACCGGATTTTTATAATAATCCAGCCCGACCTCGCCCAGCGCGGCAGCCTCGGGACGCCCTAGCAGATACTCCAGCTCCTTCAAAATCTGCACATCGCTAAAAAGCGTGTCCGCTGCCTGCGGATGTACGCCGACTGCGGCGCGGATCTTTGGATATTTTTTGGCAAAATCCAGAGAGAGCCGCGCATCCGAAATATTCGTCGCCACATTGATAATATGGCTCACGCCCTGCTCTTTAGCCCGCGCAATAACAGCCTGCGGGGATTCTGCAGCCAGTGGCGGGAGCTGTAAATGAGCGTGTGTGTCTATCACGGGTTAATTATATGCTAAAATAGACGTTGATGCGATATTTGCTCCTCCGGATGGGCATACTGTTTCTTGCAGCAGCGGCCGCGCATTCCGCGGCAGAGCCCTCCAGTTCGCCGGCGGCCACCGCTAATCTCCAGCTGGTCAAAACCCTTGATCTAAGCCGCACCACCAAACAGCCCAATGCTATCGTCACAGACGGCCGGTTCATTTACGTCACAGACCGGACAGGCGGTTTGTATAAATACGACGCCGAGGGCACGCTGATAACCGAGCTAAGCCGCTTGAACAATGATTTTTTCATCGCTGGAGATCTCGCGCAGGACAATGAATATCTTTATCTGACGGATGAGCTAAGCAAGAGCGTCATCAAAGTCAATAAGCAACTCGATCTATCAGCCGCCCATAAAATAGAATTAAAAAACGTCGAGCTGTTCAATCCGTCTGGACTGTACATTGACAAAAATCAGGATATTTATTTGAGTGACAGTGCCGGAGATCAGGTGTACTGTTTCAACGCTTTGGGGCTGCTGGAATGGCGCAGGGGTTTATTCGGCGGAGCGGCGCAAAGCCTGAACACGCCGGGCGCCATCGCCGTATTTGAAAACAGCCCGGTGGTTTTAGACCGCGGCAACCGGGCTGTAAAAAAAATAAGTCCAGACCGGCTGGAGATATTAGCCAGACACGCTGATCTGCTCTCTCTCGCCGCGCATAAACAAAATCTTTTTGTCGGCGCCGGAGACGGCATATATATTTATCCCGCCGCCGCACGGCTGGAGTTAGCGCCCGGACTTTACCCTGCAGACCTTTTTATTTTCAATAATTTGCTTTACGTGCTGGATTCCCGGCAGAGGAAAATCTGGATCTATGCAATATATTAAATTACTCCTGCTCGGCGCGGGGGTGATTTATTGGGCAGCGGCCACGGATTACGGTTATCTCAGCTTGCGCGTGCCTGAAGAATCTGGCCAGCCGGGCCGGCAGTATACGCTGGGATTGCAGACTACCC
>JAITIS010000076.1 GCA_031279305.1 Candidatus Margulisiibacteriota bacterium
ATTTGAGTTATTGAATATTGTTATCAAATCAATCAGCGCCTTAAAACCTTCCTCAGTTAATGCATCGTTGGTGGTGCCAAAAGCAGTGCTGTAATCCAGCAAATCTCTAATAAAATTTACCTGCCGGTCAGCAGTAAGCTCCTTAAATTCTTGTATGCTAAACTTAAGAAAGTTGCCATCGGTATCGTAGTCCTTCATTAACTTGGCGTTTTCATTAATATCAACATCGTTAAATACCTTATCTGGTCTAATCTCTTGTCCGCTGTAGGCGCTACTCGCCAATATTGCGGGACTAAGATTCGTATTACACATTAAAACCCTCATACCCTCTCCTTACGCCGGCACAATAGTGTTTTTGCGGGGCATTTTTTGTTCAAACACGCTCACCGCTCTGCCGTATTTCGCCATTTCCTGCCGTTTCACTATTTCTTCCAGAGATAAAATTCTGGGCACGATATTTTTCTTATTCATCAAGATTTCCTCCTTACGCATTGCCTGCCCAAAATATACCCAATTTTTAGGCTTTTATGCTCTTGGCTTGCCGCCCGCGCGCGGCGCGCGGCGAGGAAGCATTCCGGCCAGCTCTCCCCATTTATCTCAAATATCGGCGGAAACAGGCGCAAAAATGCATCTATTTTTTGTGGGGGATATTTGTTATTATTCAGCAATGGACGTAGCAAATTCATTTGATCTGTTATTATGCTAAAAAATATTCTCCGCGTGCTCTGCCTTTTCTCCCTCGCCTGCGCCGCCACGCTCAATATCACCCCGCCGGATCCCCTGCAGGGCAACAGCGTAAAAGTAGTCCTCGCCACGAACGCTGTCGTGCAGGACGCGAAAGCGCTTTTCAACAAAGCGACCGTGCCGCTGTACCTGCACTCGCCGAATAAATATCTGGCCATACTGGGCACGGCCTACAACTGGCCGGCCGGCCAGTACCCGCTGACTGTCACTTACCGCCAGAACGGCCAGACTTTCACCAAGAACGCCCTAGTCGCCCTGCGCGCCGGCAAATTTGAGATAGACACGCTGGTCATCACGGACGGCAAACGCGCGGAAGGCGCGACGGATTTTGCCGCGCTAAACGAGGAAAACAAAATACTGGGCGCGGTTTTTCGCGCCTGGAAAAAAGGCACCTATATAGACGGGATATTTGCCCATCCGCTGGGCAAGACAGAGGCCGCGGTCACTTCGCCCTACGGAGCGCAGAGGCGCTATAAGGACCAGAGCGGCAAACAAATTTCTGAATGGGCGCACAGCGGGGTGGATTACGCGGCGCCCAAAGGCACGCCGGTGCACGCCGCCCAAAACGGCGTCATCGCCGTGGCGCAAAAAATGCGGGTGCACGGCGGCACCATAGTCATCGACCACGGCCAGGGCATAATGAGCATTTACAATCATCTGGACAAACTGCTGGTGCAAAAAAACCAGTATGTCACGAAAAACGCGCTCATCGCCTACAGCGGAGACAGCGGTCTGGCCACCGGCCCGCATCTGCATTACGGGCTGTCTGTCCACGACACGCGGGTCAATCCAGGCGAATGGTTTATCCGCAAATGGTTCTAAAAAAGGCTTATATTATCGGCTATCCGCTGGAGCACAGCCTCTCGCCGGCTATGCACAATGCCGCATATAAAGAACTGGGGCTGGATTATTCTTACGAAAAATTGGAATTACCTGAATTGACAGCAAAAAATATTGATTTATTGCGCGAGCCGGACTGTCTGGGCGCCAATGTGACTATACCGCATAAAAAAACCGCGGCGAAGTTATTGCAATCCAGCGCAATAGACAAATTATATGGAAGCGTCCCTGACACAGGTTCGTTAAATACTATTGTCAATTTTAACGCATCTGGACGTTTGCACGGCCATAATACAGACGGATTAGGCTATATGCACGCTTTGAAAGAGGACAATATAATCCTAACCGGCAAAAAAGTTATCCTTTTTGGCAACGGGGGAGCGGCTCAGGCGATAAAACCATATATAGATAAAGAAACAAAATATTTAAGCATAGCAACCCGTAATTCTCCCCGTCCAGACATAGCCAGCGCCGACATTGTAATTAACGCCACGCCCGCAGGCATGTTTCCAAAGGTAAACGAAACTATTTTAACGGATTTGAGCGGCATACACGATGGACAAATTTTTATTGACATCGTGTACAATCCGCGCGAAACGCTTTTTTTACGCAACGCCCGGTCCAGAGGAGCGCGTGTGCACGCAGGCTGGAAAATGCTTTTATATCAGGGCGCGCACGCGTTTCACCTGCTAACAGGCATTCCTTTTGGAAAAATTCCGGTTGACATAATGCGGCAAACCCTTCTCGCCAAATTGGCCTAAAACACTTTTTTACTGGACAATTCTTTATTATTTGCTAGGATTATACCGGATATGCAAAATTTTTAGGAGGTGCTTAATGGCGGAAGATATTTTGGTTGTGGCAAGCAAAGTAAAAGATTACATCAAGAGCAAAGGCGGTCAGACGGCCGGAGACGTGGTCGAGGCTTTGAGCAAGAAATTAGCGAGAAAACTGGATAAGGCTGTCGAGCGGGCCAAAGAGAACGGACGGGTCACAGTAAAACCTTACGATCTCTAAGTTTGTTGTTATTTTTAGAAAACCCGGCTTAAACGCCGGGTTTTTTGATTCTCTCCGCCGCGTCCAGCATAGCCTTATTTACTTCCGCGACAATCTCGTCATACACAGCCTGCTCCCGCTCCGCCGGCAGATCCGGGGGCAATTCCAGCGGTTTATTGGCCGCTAGAACTACTTTTGACCACGGCAGAGGCAGCTGATAACGGTCCCAGCGCCGCTTAAAAGTGATTTTATGCGAATAGGCTATGCCGCCGGGTATAATCACTGCCCCGCTTTTTTTGGCGATCTGCACAAAACCTGGTTTGGCCGCGCGATACGGGCCGTTGGGGCCGTCCAGCGCGATAGTGCCGTGCCCCCCGCCGCGCAGGTGCCTGATAAAAGCAATGGTATTGCGCACCGTCTGGGTGTCGCCGGGATCGTCTTTGATCCGAAAATCCTTAAAACCGTAATAATTGGCCACGGCGGCCAAGACATCCCCTTTGAGCGAGGCCTCGATCAGGGCCGAGCCGTTGCGGTGCTGGAACCACGGAAAACCGATAAAACTAACCTCGTGCCAGATGCAAAAAAGCACGCTCTTGCCCTGCCGGATGTATTCGTCCACCAGAGCTTCCACCGCGGCGCAATCCAGCCGCAGGGTGGGCGCCGTCAGCCGGAAATAAGCGACTGTCAAGCGCTTTTTCCAAAATTGTAAGAAATTAAACCGCATCCGCTTAATTTTACGACTTCTCGGCCTTTTTTGGAAGTATACAAAATTGTAAAAAGTATGCTACAATTCGGCAATCTATGAAGGGCAGCATCACCACCAAAACAGCGGCGGCGCACAAAAGCCGCGAATTAGCAGAGCTGGCCGTGCTGTTAGAGGTCAGCCAAAAAATAAACATCTCCAATGATTTGCAGGATCTGCTCAACACCACTCTGGAAATACTGGCGGCCAAAATGGGCATGACCCGCGGCACAGTCACCCTGCTCAAACCCTACACCGAGGAACTGATGATCGAGGTTGCCCACGGTATGTCTTACGAGGCCAGACAGCGCGGACGCTACAAGCTCGGCGAGGGCATCACCGGCAAAGTGGTGTCCGGCGGAAAACCGATGATCATCTCTAATCTTCACGCCGAGCCGCATTTTCTCAACCGCACCCGCTCCCGCACGGAGCTGGATAA
>JAITIS010000112.1 GCA_031279305.1 Candidatus Margulisiibacteriota bacterium
TGAAACGTTATATTATTAGTCGCGCCAAATAAAATGGAGCAAAACACGGCTAAGATAACCAGCTGACGCATCAGACTTCCCCCTAAAATAGTATAACATATTCGTTCCGCGTATGTATATCGACTGTTAGAGAACAACTTATGTATTGATATTTAGTGTTGTATTTTAAGCGGTTTCGGTTAGAATAGCGGACACGATGGGCGCCGAAAAAAAATTCAAAGACAGCTTGAATCTGCCGCGCACGGATTTTCCGATCCGGGCCGGTCTGGCCGCCAGAGAGCCGGAGCTGCTCAGGGAAATGCAGGAAAAAGATTTGTACGGACAATTGCTCGGCAAAAATAAAACATCTCCCAAATATATTTTGCACGACGGGCCGCCGTATCCCAACGGCGATATTCATCTGGGGCACGCTTTGAATAAAACCCTGAAAGACATCGTCAATAAATATCTGGCAATGAGCGGTTATGCCGCGCCGTATGTGCCCGGCTGGGACTGCCACGGCCTGCCGATCGAGACCCAGCTGCTCAAAGACCTGCGCCAGGCTAAAAAACCGGTGCCGGAAAAAGCCGAGTTCCGCGAGGGCTGCCAAGAATACGCGCTGGGTTATGTGGCCAAGCAAAGCGCGCAGTTCCAGCGGCTGGGTGTGCTGGGTGATTGGGCACATCCCTATCTGACCCTGCAGCCACAGTACGAGGCGGAAGTTCTGCGGATATTCAAAGAGCTGGCCTTAAACGACTATATCTACAAAGGCAACAAGCCTATACACTGGTGTATGGAATGTCAGACCGCGCTGGCCGAAGCCGAGATCGAGTACGCCAGCCACAGATCCGCATCCATTTATATGAAATTTCCGCTGCTTAAGACCAGCCGGGAAAAATTAAAAGATGCCAGCCTCATAGTCTGGACTACCACGCCGTGGACTATGCCGGCCAATGTTGCCGTGGCGGTCAATCCCGAAATGAATTACGCGGCAGTCAAAACCGCGCGGGGCACTTATGTAGCTGGCGAGCCGCTGTTAGACAAAGTGTTCGGGGAGCTGGAGCTGGAATACACGGTCATCGCCGCGCTGACCGGGCGGGAACTGGCAGGCTCGATTTGTAAACATCCCTATCTGGAGCGGGAATCTCCGGTAGTCTGCGCCGAATATGTCACGGCGGAGGACGGCACCGGCTGCGTGCACATCGCGCCGGGACACGGCCAAGAAGACCACGCGGTTGGCCTCAAATACAATCTGCCGGTTTTGATGCCGGTGGACGCGCAGGGACGCCTGACCGCCGAAGCCGGCCAGTTCGCCGGACTCAAAGTCACCGAGGCCGACAAAGCGATAGTAGAACATATGCAAGAACTCGGCACGCTGTTAAAGCTAAAATTTATCGAACATTCCTATCCGCATTGCTGGCGCTGTAAAAATCCGGTGATTTTCCGCGCCACGCCGCAGTGGTTCATCGCGCTGGACAAAGAAGGGCGGCACGGCAGCATCCGCGCCAGAGCGCTGGACGCCATCCGGCGCAAAGTCCGCTGGGTGCCGGAGTGGGGACAGAACCGTATTTACACGATGATTGAAGATCGTCCGGACTGGTGCATTTCCCGCCAGCGTTCCTGGGGCATACCCCTGCCGGTATTTTACTGCGCAAAATGCGGCGAAGCGCAGTTTACCGCGGAGTTTTTTGACGCGGTCATAGACAAAGTGGCTGCGGACGGCTCGAATATTTGGTTCAAATTAACCACGGAAGAAATTTTGCCGCACGGCCTCAAATGTAAATGTGGCGGGCAGAAATTCCACAAGGAAACGGACATCCTTGATGTCTGGTTTGAGTCCGGCGCTTCACAGGCGGCGGTGCTCAAACAGCGTCCAGAATTAAGCTGGCCGGCCGATCTATATCTGGAAGGCTCCGACCAGCACCGGGGCTGGTTCCACTCCTCATTGCTGGTGTCCGTCGGCTGTACCGGCGAGCCGCCGTACAAAACCGTTCTGACCCACGGTTTTACGGTGGATGACAAAGGCCGTAAATTATCCAAGTCGCTGGGCAACACTATCGATATTCTTAAAACTATCAATACATACGGCGCGGATGTCATCCGTTTCTGGACGGCCTCGGTGGATTTCAAAAACGATCTGGCCGTATCCGATTCGATACTCAAGCAGGTGCAGGAATATTACGCCAAGATCCGCAACACCTGGCGGTTTCTGCTGTCCAACCTGTACGACTACCGGGGCGCAACCGCGCTTCTGCCGGTAGACAAATGGATCGTGTCCCGCCTGCAGGGCCTAGTTGCCGAGGTCAACGCGGCCTACCAGAGCTATGACTATCACAAGATCTGCCACCGGGTGCATAATTTTTGCGCCAATGAGCTATCCGCGCTGTATCTTGACCTGCAAAAAGACAATCTGTACTGCAATGCTCCGGATTCTGCCGAGCGCCTAAGCTGTCAGGAAGCGTTGAAAATAATTTTAGTGACTATGGTAAAACTGCTGGCCCCGATACTGAGCTATACCTGCGAAGATATATATAAACATATCAAGCAGGTCATACCGGCTGAAAAAGCTGATTTTGTGCTGCTGGCGGAGATGCCGCAGGCCGCGCCGGAATTCATCGACAAAGCATTGGAAGAAAAATATGACCGCATGCTCGCGCTCCGCGCCGAGGCATACAAAGCTATCGAAGCCCAAAGAGCGGAAAAAACGCTCGCCTCCTCCACGGAAGCGGAGATAGTCTTGACCGCTCCGCCGGAGTTGTTAGACGGATTGACCGCCGGCGAGTTGGAAACTTTTTTCATCGTTTCCCGCGTCACGCTTAAAACCGGAGACTTAAAAGCAGAGGCCAGCAAATCCGCCGGCGTCAAGTGCGCGCGCTGCTGGAAATTTTATCCGGAATTAAACAGCGGCGGTCTCTGCCCGCGCTGCGCTAAGGCTGGCTAATAAGCTCTGTTTTCGCCCGCGCCGCCAGCGCATAGATCGCCGCTTTTAACTGCACGATATTGCCCGGCCAAGGGCGTTTGCTTAAAGCGATCAGCGTCTCCGGGGCGAAACTTCGCGCGGTCAAAGCATACTGTCTGCGGATTTCTTCTAACAGCTCCTGACAAATATCCGCAAAATTTTCGCGCTCGCTCAAGGCGGGCAGATAGATTTCCCGGCCCAGCATCAGCCGGTACAGCTCCTCGTCAAAACCGCCGGAGAGCACCAGCGGCCGCAGTCTAGCCGAAGTTAAAAAAATAAATTTAACATCCAGCTGATTATTGATTAAAAGCAGCTTCAGTTTCTGCTGGACGGCGCCGCGCCAAAAAGCGCAGTCGCCAAAAACCGCGTAGCGGCCAAGAGCGGCGTTAAGAAAAGAAATATCTTCCAGTTCCTCAGGATTTTTCAGATAACGCACCAGACAGGTTTCTTCCGGCGGCAGATCATCCGGTGCGGACAGGCAGGCGATTTGTCTAGCCGCGGCTTCTTTTTCCGTGCCGCGTTCTCCGGTGATCAGTATCCGCTCCGCTCCAGCAGCGGCGCTTATCTGGCGGCTTAGCTCCGTCAGAGCCGGCCCGTTAAGCCTGATCTTAAATCCCCGCAGGGTGTTCAAAACGGATAAATTACGCATCGCTGGGGGAATTTTAACATAGTAAAAATAAGCGGAATATAGTAACATCTGGCCTTATGCGCCGCCAAATTCCGCTGCTTTTTCTGTTGCTTGCCTGCGCGCTTTTGTTAAGCGGTTTTAAGCCGTGGGACGTTCTGCGCAACGCGCTAAGATTCGGAGACGCCACCGAGTTTGATTACGGCGTGTCCGCGCTGCAATGGCTGCCGGAAATACAGCAAAAAGCCAGAGAGTGGCGCGCCGACGCTTATCTTTTTGCCATTTCCGAAGCCGAGATCGACGTAAACGGCAACAGCGGCAAATGGAGCTATCTTTTTTACTCGCCGGGTTCCGGCAAATCAATGCTCTACACTTACGATTCCGGTTTCATCGCCCAGAAAGAAACCGTGCTCTCTCCGCTCAATCCCGTTTACAGCCTGCGCATTGACACGCCCACCGCTCTGCACCGCGCTATGGATTCCGCTAAAAATTTTCTCGCGGAAAATGAAGTGAGCTCCCGGGTGATCTCGCTGGTCGGCCCGGCTTATGAGAGCAGGGCGACTGTTTCCCGCTGGCAGGTGGTTTTTCACGGCTTAAACGGCGCGCACCGTGTAAATATCGACGCGGCCACCGGCGCGGTGCTGAAATAATTAAGATTTATTTTCTTTGACCAGATAGCAAAACTCAGCGGTCAGCACATTGTCTTGATAATTCAATTGCTCCGCCCTGCTGTAGGCCGGGGCTAGCAGGCCGTCCAGCAGCGGCTGCAAATCCCGCGCCAGCACCCGCGCGCTGATCCGCACCGTCAGCTCGGCCACGGCGCCGCCGTAATCACTGGCATAGCTGTCGGTCAACTCGTAAACGCGCACCGCGTTTTTACCCAGCGCGTTCTGTACCAGTCCTGCGATAGTTTGTCTGGGGCTTAATTCCGCGGCCAGAGCGCGTTTTAGCTCATTGTATTTAGCGAGCAGGACTTTTTCATCCTCAATCAAGCTCCGGGCCAAACGCAGCTCCGCGCTCAAAACCGCCCGGCGTTTTTCCAGAGCAGCCAGCCGGCGCGCGGAAAAACTAAATAGCGGATACAGCGTGAAATAAAAAACTAACAGCGCCGCCAGCCCCGGCAGAACAATTTTTTGCCAGAGCGGCGCCGCCGCAAATTCCTCCCGCAGACGTTCCAGCCAGCTGTTCATTGTTTCACCGTCAGCATCAGTTTAAACTCTGTAGCCGTCTCATCGACCGGCACAGCATAGATTGGATTTAACGCGCTGAAAAAGCCGCTGCTTTTTAATTCGCGCAGAAGCGCGTTGTAACCGCCGCGCTCCAGCCCGATCATATAAAACAGTTGTTTGTCTTTTGCGTAAAAAACTTCTTTGAGCGCTATTTGATTGGCCGCCGCACAACGCAGAATAAAGCGGCAGGCCGCGCCATCCGCGCGGCGGCGGGAGCGCAGGTCTTTTAAGTCTGTTTCGACATAACGCAGCTCCTGCGCGCGCGCGGCGATCTGCCGGTACTGCCGGTCAAGGGCTTGAAGCTCTCTGGCCAAGCCAAAGAGCTTAAGGCCCTGCCAGCCGGCGGTCAGCAACAAACAGGCCAACAAGGCCAGAGCAAAAGCCAGCGCGGATTTTTGCCAGATATTCAGCTTAATTTTCTTTAGCTGATCTGTCCGGCGATCACGGCTGTATAACAGAGCGCCGGCGGGCAGAGCCAGCGCCTTGCTTAAAACGCCTTCCAGCGCGTATTCTGCCGCTCTCTCCGGCACCGCGGAGACGATTTTTTCCCGCCGGACGTACATAGTCAGGCGCTCCAGCATTTTGTCCGCTGCCTGCGGCGGAGTCAAAAACGTCTGATAAAAATAAGCGCCGCGCCCGTCAAAAATATGCACCGCGGTGCGCCTGTCCTGCGCCTGCACAAAAAAACCAGGGCGGTACAGCTGATAATAAAGAAAATCCAACGGCGCTATGCCACCGTCAAAACCGGGCAGTTTTTTAAGAATATAGAGGCAAGCTTCCAGCGCCTCCGCGGCATAACGCAGGCCGTAATAAGTTTTTTGTCCGGCTAAGGGCGCGCTTAAGACCGCCAGATAATCCTGTTTCGGCACGTCCCAGAACTGGCGCAGCTGTTCCAGAGTGCGCTCCTGCTCTGTCCGCAGGCGGCAGTAAGCAGCCGGCGCATCTATAGCCAGCAGCACGGCTTCCGGCTTTGAGACCTGCCTGTCCAGCAAGTTTTTTAAGAAAGCCGCGGCGGCGGCTGGGGAATTAAACGCGCTATCCCGCGTTTCCAGCGCCGCGCCATCCTCAGCAATGAGCTGCACGGTGATTTTATTCCGGCGCAGGGCCGCCACGCAAAATCCGCGCATCAGTCAGTCATCCGCAGATTGGTCGCAAGCAGATCGTCGCCGATCAATCTCTTGTCCAGCCGGCCCGCCGCCAGAATCGCGGCGTTTAGACTAATTTCCAGCCGGCGGTTTAAGCCCGGAGAAGCCAAAACATAATAGCGTCCGTTCTGCCAGAAAAAATATTCCGTTTGGGTCAGCGGATCGCGCAGCCTGCGGGTAAAAATTCCGGTTTCCATCAACGCATCTTGATAATCACCGGCGGCTGGATACGCGCCAAATTTAGAATAATAGGCTTCCGCGGCAGACTGCAGGACGGCCAAATTCGTTCTGGTTTCGGCCAGCCTAGCCTCCTCCTGTATGCCTCTGATAGAGGGCGCAGTCACGGCAGCCAGCACAGCCAGCACAGCCAGCGCGCATAATAATTCCAGCAGTGTAAACCCCCGTCTCATATTTTTTCTTAAAAAAATTATATCACACCTCAGAAATATTTCTGGACAGTTTGTATTTGCGAAAAATAGCTCCGGTTAGACGAAAAGAGCCGGCTGCCGCGGCCACGGCAGAGCGTTTCTTGGCCTCGCGGCGGGCTAAAGCGCAGGCGGAAATAATATCCGGCGCAGTGCTGACAGCCAGACCGGCTGTCCCGGCGGCGGCCGCTATCTCCTCTGAGGAGTAGGCATCTGCCGCCGGCAGGTCAACCGCGATTAGCAGTTCCACCCGCGGTTTTAAGATCGCCAGCGCTGCGGACAGGTTTTTGCGCCTGAGCAAACCGAAAACCAGCACCACCGGCTTGCAGGGATATTCTGTCTCCAGCGCATTAAGCAGATTTTGCAGAGCCTGCGGATTGTGTCCGGAGTCGAGAAAAAAAGGCGGATTATCCCGCCATTTCTGCACACGCGCGGGCACAACGGTTTTTTGAATGCCGTTTAAGATCAAGCGGCGCGGTATATAAAAATTTTTAGTCAGCAAAAGCCGCATCGCTTCCAGCGCCAGAGCGGCGTTGCAGGCCTGATGCCGGCCGTAGAGATTGAGCTTAAATCTGAGCGGACTGCCGACTATCTTTATTTCATTTTCCTGTTTTTCGGCCTGCCGCAAAATTTCCGCCAGAGCCGCCGGCTCCTGCGCGGCGCAGGCCACAGGCACGCCCGGTTTGATAATACCGGCTTTTTCCCGCGCGATAGCGGACAGCGTTTTGCCCAGCAGATCCTCGTGATCGTAAGAGATCGGCGTGATAATCGCCAGTATTGACCGGCAGACATTGGTCGCATCGTAGAGACCGCCCAGCCCTGTCTCTAACACCGCAATCTCGACTTTGTTTTCCCGAAAATACACAAAAGCCATCGCGGTCAAAACTTCAAATTCGGTAACGCCCGTAATTTGGCGCGCCGCCCGGTCTACGCGCGCGAAAAGCGCGGCAAAAGCGCGGCGGGAAATTTCCCGACCGTTTAACAGCAGCCGCTCGGTGTAATCGACCAGATGGGGCGAGAGATAAGTGCCTGTCCGGTAATCGCACTCGCGCAACGCATTGGTGGTCATCAGCGCCACGGAGCCTTTGCCGTTGGTGCCGGCAATATGAATAACCGGCAGAGTATCCTGCGGAGCGCCCAGCAGACGCAACAAAGCGGCAATCCGCGCCAAACCCGGTTTCACGCCAGCGCTGCGAACATAGGTCTCCAGCCGGCGGACGGCCTGCGCGTATGATATTTTAAGAGCCGGCATATTCCAGATTGTCTGTGATAGATTTGGTCGTCCGTCCGATATGTTTTAACACCGCAGACACGGCGTCTTCCGCGGTATCCGCCACTGTAAAAAGTTTCATATCGTCTTTTTCGATCAGGCCTTCTTTGAGAATATGCGCCTTAAAAAAATGAATGAAGGGCAGCCAGAAACTGCTGCCGACCAGCACGATCGGTATTTTTTTTATTTTGCCGGTTTGCACCAGCGTGATCACTTCAAAAAATTCATCCATAGTGCCGTAACCGCCGGGCAGGACAATGACTGCTTTGGCATATTTGACAAACATCACTTTACGGATAAAAAAATAATGAAAACTTTTTAAGTGCGTGACAAATTTATTCGGCGCCTGTTCGTAAGGCAGCTCTATATTGAGTCCGATGGAGCGTCCTTTCCCCCGGGCGGCGGCCACGCTGGCGCCTTTATTGACCGCTTCCATAATACCCGGGCCGCCGCCGGTAATGACCGAAATATTTTTCTCGGCCAGCAGTCTGCCGATCCGCTCGCCAATCCTGTAATACTTGCTGCCCGGTTTCAATCTGGCCGAGCCGAACACCGAAACCGAAATCCCGGCGCTGGCCATAAACTGAATGGACTCGATGAACTCCGCCAGCACCCTGAAGACCCGCCAGTGTTCGGTCATCATAAATTTTTCCATAGGATACCCCCATTAAGTGTTGAATAATTATACCAGAAAGCGGATCTATAGAAGCAAATTTTCGCGCTTTTTTGGCGTCAATCACTCTAAAACAGGCCGCAAGTCCACTCCGCGGGAGGATAAAATTCTGCGCTTTTTTGAACATACATCGATATTTTTTGGTTTATTTTCTGGCACAAAATCTGTTTACTTTGGCAGGGGAAGCAATCAGGATACGGGGGAAATATGCCGAGTATAAAAAAAAGTCTGGACTGCGCAGTGTTAATCATAATCACTGCGCTGCTTTCCAGCTGCGGTAAAGTCAGCAACAATGTTTTATCTGCCGGCGGCCAGAATCAACCGGCCTTTGAGAATAATCCGTCGTTTTCGGAAACGGCTCCGGAAATAAGCGGTTTTATACGTTCTTTGAAATATATTATGCAAAACGGCGAACAGCTCACCGACCCAGCCGGTCTGGCGGTAGATCAGTCCTCAAATGTAACCCACTCCGCCAATAATTCTTTCGGCGCGTCAAGCGGCGGATTTGCCGCGCAGGCTATAAATTTTGAGGATGACTTCCCGCACTGGAATTACACCAGCAATGCCAGCCAGCTGGGCGATATGACCCAGAGTTTTGAGCACAAATTTCGTTATCACAAACCGAACGGGACTTACATTGAAAAAAAAGCGGAACAATTTACCGCGGTTGACTGGGAAGCCTACGATTATATAGAAGACCTCCAAATCGTCACGATCAAGCAGAGCGAAAAAACAATCTTGACCCTCTGGTATCACAATAAAGTTTATTATGACAAAGCGTCTAAAACTTATACGTATGAACTGATGGACGATAGTGATTATGCCCAAGCGGTATATGTCTATTATGTGTATCCTGATACACAAATTCCGGTACTAATGAAAATCACCGATTTTAACGCCACCGCCGGCAATTCGGGGTCTAACGCGACCATCGGGCTGGCCGCCGACAACTCCACCTGCACTCTGGAAATAAACGCCCCCGCCGGGGGAACGGCAACCTATGCCGGCACGTTTTACAATGCCGGCCAAAAAATGGCTGAATTAAGCTACCGGGCCGCCGCCGGAGAGAATATTTTGACCAAATATTTTATTGGCGAGGGCTACGGCTATGCCTCTCTTAGCCAGATATACCGCGGTTTGGAGGACAACTCTATCATAGAATTGCACGGCGCGGAGTATGCCAATGTAAACATCAACGGCGCGGACGGACTGCCGGCTAACGGCGGCAGATTAAAAAATATCCGTCTGCAGGCCGCTCCCGCAACGGCTAAATTGACCGGCAGTTTAAGATTTAACAAAATCGACGGCTTATATCTGGATAACAGTTTAATCATCGGCACTCTGGACTGCAATTTTGGCGATTGCACAGAGGTGCAGAATAATACTATCGCCAGACTGGATGGCGCAGGGACTGAGTTGATCATCAGCTCTGTATATTCTCCGGTGAAAAATTACACTTTTGATAATTATAAACACATTTCTATTCCGGAGAATGTTGAGTTGTCCGGCGGCCAGATAGTCAACGTGAACAACAACGGCGACAATGGACTGGATATCGCGGCTAACAGCAGATTAGATAAAGTAGCAATAGAAAACATCCACAGTGAAACAGACAGAGGCATTTCTTTCGCTAGCGGAACGGATTATTTACTACGTGACCTAACCATTCGCAATATTTCCGGCCCGGCGTTTGGAATATATATAAATAATATTCAACCCGGTATAGATGGCTTGAATATCAAGGGTGTAAATTCTGCTGACATTGGAATATCCATAGCAAACGGCACGCTTAATAACGCGGTATTGGAGAACATCCAAGGAACACGCTTTGGCGTGGTATTTTACGGCGGCGCGATAAAAAACACTATTATCAATAATATTACCAGCGACAGCAATAAAGACACAGAGGCTGCTCTAGCCATAGCCGGCTCTGCCGGTAATTTTGAAAATGTCACATTTAATAATCTCGTGAATACTCAGGGCGCTGGATTGAAGTCAAGGGTCAAATATAATGCCTTCAAGAACGTTTCTTTCTTAAATATTAAAAATATATACCTGCCTAAAGAGACTAATTTTCAAGGCACTATCACTTTTACAAAGTGCTCTTTCAGCGGGGCGTGGAGCCCGGAGAAAAACGGTTTCACCGGCGGCTACGATGCAAACGGAGATTATACGGGCAGCAAAACTTACTAAGAGCTGCCTCAATTAAGAAATGGGAGGAATTATTATGCAAAAATCAGCCCTGAAAAAATTAGGTTATTTAAGCGTGGCGGGATTCACGGCAATGTTAATCCTCTGCGGAGGCTGCGGCAAAGTCGGCAACAGCGTGCTGTCCAGAAATGACGGGCCTCCCGCCAACAATTCCCAGCCGGCCGCGGAACAAATTTCGTCCGCAGAATTCATTTACTCCATCAAAGATATACTTCGCAATTACAGCGCGGGGTTGACCGCCAGCGAAGGCCTGCCCTTAAACGAAACACAGGCCAGACAGCTGGCCAGTGCGTTCCAAGCCAGCTCGGACTCTTTTGCCGCCGCCGCGGGCTTGAGCGCGCAGGATATAAATTTTGACGACGAATTTCCGCACTGGAATTATACCAGCGGCTCTTCAGGGCTGGCGGGCGGTCTGACCCAGAGTTTCGAGCACAAATTTCGCTATCACAAACCGGACGAGACTTATATTCAGAAAAAAGTGGAGCAGTTTAGCGCAGAGGACTGGAATGATTACAATTACATAGAAGACCTGCAGATCATCACTATTCAACAAGCTGGAAAAACGATTTTGACTCTCTGGTAT
>JAITIS010000009.1 GCA_031279305.1 Candidatus Margulisiibacteriota bacterium
CGCAGTTTGTTGGCGGTGATGGAATGCCAGGCCTGCTTGAGATGATCGAACAGTTCCGCTCCGGTTTTCTTGTGCTCGCTAAATGATAGCCGCGCCGGCAGTTCGGCGCCCGGCGCGGACGCGCGCCGCTCATCGTTGATAATCTGTCCGTCGCGCATCGTGATGATGCGTCCGGCCTGTCCGGCGATCTCTTTTTCGTGCGTAACCATTACGATAGTCATTCCGTTTTTGTTCAGATCACGCAGGATTTTTAAGACCTCTTCCTCGCTTTTCGTGTCGAGATTGCCGGTTGGTTCGTCCGCGAAAAGTATCACCGGATCATTCATCAGCGCTCTGGCTATGGCCACGCGCTGTCTTTCGCCGCCGGACATTTCATTGGGATTATGCGCGGCGCGTTCAGCCAGCCCCACGCTGGCCAGTTTGGCCAGTCCTCTGTTTTTATCTTTGCTCTGGCCGGCGTAGATCAGCGGAACATTTACATTGCCCAGCGCGTTGATGCCGGGCAGGAGATGAAACTGCTGGAACACAAAGCCGGCCATATGCCGGCGGATGCGGCAGAGCTGTTCGGTGTTCATTTTTGCGACGTTTTTACCGAGAAACATATACTCGCCGTTTTCTGGGTTGTCCAGAAAACCAAGTATATGCAGCAGCGTGGATTTACCGGAGCCACTGGCGCCCATTATCGCCACAAACTCACCCTGTTTAATAGTCAGGTTAATATCTTTCAGCGCTTGAAAACTAATCTTGCCGTTGGCGTAGGTTTTGTTGATATGTTTCAGCTCAAGCATAAAGTTAGCGGCGTCCGCCCCGCGCCGGCATAAAGGGCGAGCCGCCGGCCGCCGCGCTGGTTTGGCCGCCGTTTCTGTCTGCCGCCAGCACAGTATCCTCCGCGCTGAGACCGGATATTATTTCGATGTTGCCGTCCTGAGCTATGCCGGTTTTAATTTCGACCGCCTGCTGTCCAGCCGGAGTTTTGACCAGCACCGAGGCGCTGTCTCCGGAATAACTGACCGCCAGCTCCGGGATCAGCAGCGCCCGGTCTTTTTGACTGCGGATGATTTCGATATTGGCGCTCATACCGGAGCGGAATATAGCCGGCACATTGTCCGGCGTGATCTCCACTTCATATATAGTTACGTTATTGATGACTTTCGATTCATAAGAGATGCGCTTGACCGTGCCGGTGATTTTTACTTCCGGGTAGGCGTCGAGCGAGATGACCGTTTTCTGGCCGACCGCCACTTTGCCGATGTCAGTCTCGTCTATCTGCGCCTTGACGATGAGCACGTCGGCCAGCACCAGCAGAGTGGTGCTGGAGTTAACTGTCTGGCCGGGTTCTATGGAGCGGACAATCACCCGCCCGGAGATCGGCGCGAGGATCGGCGTGGGTTTGTAAACTTCCGACCAGTAGTTTACTTTGTCCTGTCCCTGCGCGCTGGCGGCATCGAGCAGCGCCGCGCGGTCAGTGGAACTCATTATAGCTAGCTGCTGGCCGGCCCGGACTTCCGTGCCTTCTTGCACGTATATCTGATCGATGCGGCCGCTGATCGGCGGGATGATTGACAGCCTGTTCTGCGGCTCGACTGTGCCGATCGCCGTGATGATCTCGCGCACCGTGCCGTATACCGGCCGCACCTCGCGGTGCGCTATCACGGCATTTTGGGCTTGTTTGTTCCGGTAAAACCACCAGCCGCCGCTCAGAATAATAAGGATAAAAAGCATTAACCCCAATTTATATTTCATCTAAGTTTCCTCCCTTGGCATTCAGCCAGTTTGCTTCCTGCACTAGCGCGTCTATTTTGGAGCTTAATTCCTGCTGCTGGGCGGAGACAAGCGCGTCTTCGATGATGATCCAGTTGTCAAAAGAGATCAAACCGTTGGCGTATTGTTCCGCGGCGATAGTCGAGCGCTCGGTCGTGGCCTGCAATTGCTCCTGCGCGGCGTGGATGCTGTCTCTGGCGTCCAGCAGATTATCCCAAGCTTTTTCCAGCGTCAGCGCGGTATCCCTCTGTCCGGCGCTTAACTCCAGTTCCTGAATTGCCTCATTGGATTTGGCGTTGGCCACGGCCAGATTTTTTTTCCCGCCGTCATACAGATCAAAACTCAAGCTGCCGCCCAGCGACCAGCTGGAGTCTTCTCCGTTTACAGTTTCGCCGTCTGTCCGGCTCTGCGACCAGCCTTTGCTTAAAGAACCGCTCAGGTAAACGCTCGGTATATACGCCGTCCGGGCGATAGCGGTGTTTAACCCCGCGTTTTGCAAGCGCGCGGCTATGGCTTTGAGCGTCGGCGAACTTTCCAGCAGGCCGCGGACGTCCGGCCTCTGGCTGAGATCGGTGCGCAGGGACAGATCGGGGATTATTTCCGCGTTGCCGGAGACGCCCATTGTCCGCGCCAGCTGCTGTCTGTTCCGCTCCAGCCTGCGCTCCAGCTGTTTTTCGGAAAACTCCGCTTTGCTCAGATTGGCTTTGGCGGTGAGCAGCGAGCCGCGGTGCTCCAGTCCGCCGGAATAGCGCAGCTCCACCAGCTCATACTGCTGGCGGCGGCGCGCGGTGACTGTCCGGGCCAGCTCCAGCGCCTGCCCGGTGCGCAGGAGTTCGCAAAATTCCTGGCGCAGCTGCAAACGGAGATTTATTTCAGCTATTTCGTAATTTAATTTTTCGGTTTCCACGGCCAGCTCGCCCTGTTTGAGTTTGGGGCTGGTTTGCGGGTCCCAGACCTGCTGCTGCACAGACAGACGCGCGTTTTCCGAAAAATGCGGATCCTGCTTGAGCAGTTCCTCATCCTGTCCGGCGCTGGCTCCGGTATTCAGGCCGAGGCTAGCCCCCACCTGCGGCAGCAGCGCGCTGCGCAGGGAAGCGAGATCATTTTCTTTTTGCTGAATTTTCTCCCGCGCTATTTGCAGGTCGATGCTGTGGGTTTTGGCAGTTTGTAAAACTTGCTCCCAGCTGTAGGCTCCGTCCTGCGCGGCAGCCGCGCAAAATAATAGAATAACGCTAAACAGGATGCTCTTACGCAAAATGTCCCCCTCATTATTATACTAGATTTATACAATTTAGGGGCTAAAAAAGTTCCGAATAAGTTTATTAGAAAATTCAGGTATATTTTCTCCCAAGCCGGGTAACGTTTTCCAGTCAGGAAATATTTTTGGGGAGGTTAATAATGGATAATAAAGAATTAAGTGATACTTCAAAAAAATTTGATACAAATAATAAAATGTTAAGCAATGCTTCACTTGGGGGGCAAACATAAATTTTTGTATCCTGTAATTTTTATTTTTCTGATTTTCACTCTAGTTGTTATATTTTCTTTGACCGGCTGCGGCACGACCAAAGAGATCGCGCCGGAACCGTCCAGAGAAATTGTTTATTATCTTCCAGAAAAACCGGCCGGACTGGAAATAACCGGCTATTCCGCGGACACTATCGGCAGTCAAACCATTACGATAGACGTCGGCGGCCTCAAGGATTGTTTTTTGGTGGCAGTGCAGGAGCGCGGTCAGATGGTGATGGCGCCGGATTATGCGAATATAGACACGACTGACTGTATCTCTAATAACGGTGAAACTTGGACAGCAGATAGAGCTGGATATATTTTGCTTGGCGCAGCAGCGAATGGCATTGCTAATGCAACATTTTATCTCAATAATGTGGGCATTTGGCATCATCGTTTCCCGCTCGTAACTGGCTAGACTGAATGGTCTACGCCATTTATAATAAATAAAGGCGATGTTATTAAATTTGAGTCAGATTATCCGCAGTTTATTACATATATAAGGCGCTTGTTTATCCCGCCAGTTTTTATTACCGTCGGCGCGGACGAATAAATCAATTTAACAAAAGACCGGAGTCGTATCCGGTCTTTTTTTTGGAACTTTTCCAGCTTTTTATTTGTATAATATATGTTAATGGCCAAACCCGAAAAATACAGCGCGGAATTTTTAGCCGGCGACAGAGCCGCGCTGGAGCGGTTGTACAAAGACACCGCGGTTTTATTATATCGCGTGGTTTTTCGGATGACCGGCTCGCGGGAAGACACCGAGGATATTCTGCACGATGTGTATATCCGCGCTTACGAAAAAAGAAAATCCTACCGCCCGGAGCTGTCCGATCTGCGCGCGTGGCTGTGCCGCATCGCGGTCAATCATACGCTCAATACGCTGAAGCGGCGCAAATGGCTCGGTGGCAATCTGGCGCGGATTTTTGGCCGTCTGAGCGGCGGCCAAACCAGCGATGAGCTGGACGGCTGTCTGGACGCGGAGACCGGACAGGATTTGCAGAAATGCCTGCAAAAAGTGCCGGAAAATTTTCGGGTCTGTCTGATCCTCAGGGATATAGAAGACAGGACTTACGAAGACATCGCGGCGCTCTTAAAGCTCAAAGCCGGCACCGTGAAGTCACGGATCAACCGCGGCCGGCGGCTTTTGAAAGCTATGTATGCAAAGGAAGTGAGAACAGGATGAAAAATTTTAGCGGAGCATTAAAAACCTTAAAAAAACAGGATATCGCGCCAGACGCGCGGCTGTGGACGCGCATAGAGGAAACGCTGGAACGCCCGCCGGTATTTCCGGTCAGACGGCTGGCTTATTCCGCGGCGCTGCTGACGGTGTTCGGTCTGGCGGTTTTGGCCGGCGGCAATTATTATGAAGAATACCGGCTGGATAAATATCTGGCGCAGTCTTGGCAGCACGCTTATTATGCCGAGGCCTTTGGCGCTTTTATTTAGGAGCTAAAATATATTTTTAAGGAGGAAAATTATGAAAATGCTAAAAATTATTTTGCTGGCGGCATTGCTGGGCGCGGCGTTGTCAGCCCGAACGCCGGCGGAAGGCAACCGGTCGGCTTTCAGAGACTTGGAGCTGACCGCCGGGCAGACTAAACTGCTGGAAGCGCACCGCAAAGAAAATAACAGGCGTTTTCAGGCGGAAAAAAGAGAGCTGCAAAAAGCGCATAGAGCTTTGCTGGACGAACTGGACAAAGATAATCCAAACACCGCTGTTTTGGCCAAGCGCAAACGGACGCTGCTCGATCTGGAATCCGCCCGCATAGACGCGCTGGTGAGGAGCACCAAAGATTTGAAACAGATGCTTACCAAAGAACAGTTTGTCAAACTGCGCAAACGGCAGGAAAAGCAATTCCAAAAAGATTTTGGCCGCCCGCCCCATCCATCCGGAGAACGGCCGCCGGAAAAAAAATAAGCCGCAAATATTTTGCAACAGATTTACAGCGCTGACGATTTCTGGCTGAATGTTCGGCAAGGCTATTGAATTTATAGAAGAAATACACGCGCCAGAGGACCCGGAGGAATATTTTTACACGCTGCAAAGACAGGGTTTTGTGATGGAAGAGGCCTTTAATTCGCTGCCCTATAGTTTTATGGTGGCCGATGCGGCGGGGCAGGTGCTTATTGCCAATCCCCGCGCCGCTGAATATCTGGGTGTTGACAGCTACACGAGAATTATTGGCCGGAGCGTGGCGCTGCACCCGGAAAATCTGACGCCGCCGCAGATAGAGAGCTGGTTTAGCGATCTGCGCTCAGGCCAAATAAAATCTTTTGAGCTGACTCTGCAAAATGCCGGCGGCCGGGATATTCGCCGAAAAATTCAGGAGCTTCCCCCGGAGAAAAAAGGCCAGTGTTTTTATTTTGTGCAGGACGAAGACCTCACCAGAAGCCTGCGGGACAATATGACCGGTCTGTACAACCGCAATTTTTATATTGAAAAACTGCCGCGGATCAGCGAGCGCTATCAGAAAGAACAAAAATGTTTCGCGGTGATTATGGGTGATCTCAACCGGTTTAAGCAGATCAATGATACTTACGGTCACGAGGCCGGCGACGAGGCGCTCAAAGCCTCCGCCGGCAGAATAGCCGCCGTTTTGCGCGCGGAGGACATTGTTGTCCGGCTGGGCGGCGATGAGTTTCTGATTGTCATACGCTTGAGCCGACCGGCTGACGCGGAAGCGGTGATCGCTAAACTGCGCGCGGCGGTCAGCAAACCCCTGCGCGGATATCAAGAGATCATTCCGTCCGCCAGTTTTGGCGCGGAGGTGTTTGTTCCGGGCGGCGCGGTCCTGACGCTGGAGCAGATGACCAGAGCCGCGGACGAGAAAATGTACGCGGACAAAAAGGGGCTAAGCGCCGGCCAGCTTTGAAATTCTCGCCCGGCTTAAGAATGTTATAATCCGCTTTATGCGCGCCCGCCCGCATTGCAATCCTTTTAACGTTCGCGAGCCGGCGGAGCGTCCGGACTGGACAAAAGTTTTTGCCAATCCTGGGCAGCCGCTGGATCTGGAGATCGGGTTTTCGACCGGCCGTTTTTTGCTGCGGTACGCGCGGAATTTTCCGGAAAGAAATATCGCGGGCTTGGAGATCCGCGGCAAATTTATCGAATATGTTAAAAATAAAATTTCCACGGCAGGCCTAACTAACGCTTATGCGCTCAAGGCCAACGCCGGCACGGCTCTGGCCAAATTATTTGCGCCGCGGTCGTTGAGCCGCGTGATCATAATGTTTCCCGATCCGTGGCGCAAGGCCGGACATCTCAAGCGGCGGGTGGTCAATCCGGATTTTTTGGCCGGACTGGCCAAGCATCTAAAACCCGGCGCCGAACTGCATATCGCCACCGACCAAAAAGAGCTGGCGGAGGATATGCGCGCCGCTTTGTTGGCCGCGCCGGAATATCAGAATAAACACGCGCTGTACGCGCCGGAAAATTTTGCCGGGATTGCCACGGATATCGAAAAATACCAGCTTGAGCGCGGCCGGCCGGTGTACCGGCTGGTGTTCGGATTTACAGGCTGAAAGCTATTTTCCTAAAAACTTCTGCGGCACGCAGAACTGCTGTTCCAGCGAGACGATCGTGTCTCTGGCTATTTTTAATTCGCTTTGCAGATCGCGGAATTCCTGCTCGGCGCGCTTGAATTTATATTCCAGCTGGATATTTTTTTCCTGCTCGGCGCTGTAGGAGCCGATGACGCGGTTCATTTCCTGCAGGGCGCGCTCTCTGGCCTCGAACAGCGCGGCGTTTTCCTGCTGGAGTTTGGCGATGGCGCTGTTCAGATCGCTGATCTGCTGCTCGGATTTTTGCAGGCTGGTGCGGACATTTAGATTTTCTTTGGCGGCCAGAGAATTGCTTTCTTTGACCGCGAAAACCTGACGTTCCAATTCATTGTCGCGGATTAACGTGGTGTCCACGGTCTGTTTTAGCAGTTTGTTTTCCTGCAGGATTTTTTGCAGGCACTCACTGGTTTCTTTAAGCTCCGCTTCCAGATTGGCGATGGTCTGGGACTGGGTTTCGGTTTTTAGGCTTAACCCGGTCTCGCGTCTGGCGGCGGCTTCGGCGGAGTTTTTAAGCGCGGCGTTTTCCGTCCGGACGGCCTCCAGCGCGTTTCTGGCCTGATTTAGCTCCGTGTCTAAAGCGGCGCCGCGGATGACCTGCTCCTGCAGTTTGTTTTGCAGGGCGGCTATTTCCTGATCCTGCGCGGCCAGCCGGGTGTTTTTTTCCGCCAGCACAGCGTTCAGCCGGGAAACTTCTCTGTTTGCGGCGATGTCCTGCTTCAGGCGCTGTATTTCATTCTCCGCGGTTTCCAGACTGGCGGACAGCAGAATATTTTTTTCTTTGGCGCCGCGCAGCTCATCCTGCAGGGACAGCGAGGCGGCCGCATCCGCCTCGACCAATTTTTCTTTGATGCGCGCCTGCGTCCGCAGATAAAAACGTTCTTGTTCTTCTTTGGCCTTGAGCTCTTCGAGCGTCAATTCATTCTGCTGTATCTTGAGAAAATCCGTCGCCTTGATGATCGCCATATCATTTGCCCTCCAGCAGTTTGCCCAGCGCCACGCAGACTTCAAAAGCCGGCTTCGCGGTTTTGAGCAGGGTGATGTCAAATTCTCTGGCCAGCTCTTTGAGCCCGGCCTGAATGGGCGAGCCGTTGACGATGATGGCGCCTGCGCCGCCGATATTGTTGAGCGTGCGCAGGGTCTGATGCGAGGAAAGCGAGGTGACGAGAAATATTTCTTCTTTGTCCACGGTGAGCACTTCGCTCATCATATCCGAGACGACGATATTTTTCAGCTCGACGCTGTCAAAACGCGAGCTTTTGTGCACCGCGCTTGCCCCGATTTTATTTATGATGTCCTGAAACTTCATTGCGTTGTCCCCTGCTGTTTGCGGTTTGGGTTATTATCAATATTATCCGCGCTTATGTCAATTCGCCGGGGCAGGTATATTTTGGCCGGAAGCGGGCATATATTTCTGGCAGGCCTTGTGCCCGACTAAATTTTTGGGGATTTTATGGTTATCAATATGTTAAGTGAAACTAAACTGGGGGGGGGGTAAACTAAAATTTACCTGCCGCTTATTGGTTTTTTCTCTGGCGTTTTTGCTGACACTGATGGTCGGCTGCGGGACGACGAAACAGGTAAGGGATAGAGCGGAGCCAGCTCCTGTTGTGGTCGCCCCGCCGGAATGGTCGGACGGCCTGACCGGCATAATCGTCGCTAATGATAGAACAGAATATTACCAGAACGAAACGCTGGACACTTCTTTTATTTCAGTCACCGGCGTATACAACGATGACGAGAACAATACGAAAGATGTGAAAGAAC
>JAITIS010000046.1 GCA_031279305.1 Candidatus Margulisiibacteriota bacterium
TTCTTGGGACAGGCCGCTCAAGGAATTCTGCCCGGTCTGTGGCGCTTTTCTGATCGAGCGTAAAGACAAAGCCAGCGGCGAGCAGGTGAAATTGTGTATAATGTGTGATGTGAAAAATAATATTCAGACCGCCTCCGCTGAACACCCGGAGGAAAATAAAGAAGGAGAAAATGTTAAAACTGCTGACCAATAACACGCAGCTAAAAATTCTGGCCGTATTCATCGCGGTGGTGCTCTGGGCTTTGGTGCGTTTTAATTGATGTTGACGCTGACCGCCGCAGACCAGCTCGCCGTCAAAATTGCTGGGCTGAAAAAAAGCGGCAAGACTGTTGGTTTTGTGCCGACGATGGGCTGTCTGCACGCCGGGCATTTAGCGCTGGTCAAGCAGGCCGGAGCCGCTTGTGATGTCACGGTAGTTTCCATTTTTGTCAATCCTAAACAATTTGCTCCGGGCGAGGACTATGCCCGATATCCGCGCGATCTGGAGCGGGACGCGGCGCTATTGTCCGCCGCGCGCGCGGATATTTTGTTTGCGCCGGATGTGCCGGAGATTTATCCGCCGGACAACAGCGCACGGCTGCTGCGCGCGGACGCGGGCTTGAGCGGCATAGCCTGCGGCCTGTCCCGGCCGGGACATTTTGACGGGGTGGTGACAGTGGTCGCGCGGCTTTTTGATCTGGTCCAGCCGGACAAAGCCTTTTTTGGCCAAAAAGATTACCAGCAGCTGCGTATTATTCAAAAAATGACCGCGGTAGAAAAGTATCCGATCGAGATCATCGCCTGCCCGATCGTGCGCGAATCGGCTGGACTGGCTATGTCTTCGCGGAATAAATATCTTGCGCCGGCACAGCGAAAAAACGCCCTAGCTTTAAGCCGCGGCTTGCAAGAGGCGGCCAAACTTTTACGCAGCGGGTCGGCGCTGTCCGCGGCAAAGGCCGCTCTTAAAAATTTGCTGGAAAACACCCCGGAAACCAGAGTGGATTATGCGGAGATTTTGGACAGAAAAAATTTAACCCGTCTGACAGAATACAAACCGGGAGGATCGGTTATACTGCTGGCGGCCTATGTCGGCGGCGCGCGGCTGATTGATAACATAGAAATCTAGTTTTTACCGCCGTCAAAATTGTGATATGATGCATTCCCATTTTGGCGGGGTTATTTTTTGTCCGGCCCTATCGTCTAATGGTTAGGACACCGGCTTTTCAAGCCGATAATAGGAGTTCGATTCTCCTTAGGGCTGCCAAAGAATAGCAATAATTTTAAGGAGGCAAAATTATGTTGTTAAAACTAGCTAGAGACGGCATTCAGAAATTCTTTGAGATTTTACTATGGGTAATTTTAGTATTTAGCGCCGTCACAGGATTGGTGGGAGGAGCCGGAGCCGGCGGATTTTTTGGCGCTTTGTTCGGCTTAATCATTGGAACTCTTGCTGGGCTGCTTTGGGTGGTTTTGTTTGGCGGTGTTTTGGCGACTTTTTTTAACATTGATAAGAATATCCAAAAACTAGCCGATAAAAAATAATTTGTTCTGATATTCTGAAGGGCGTTTAGCTCAGCGGGAGAGCGCCTGCCTTACAAGCAGGATGTCAGTGGTTCAATCCCACTAACGCCCACTCGTGCAAAAATATTTTTTGGCTTACGATATATGTGTATATGCTGTTGTATCTGGCCAAAAATATATATTTTACAGACCCTCACAAGGCCGCGCCCTTGAACGCTGTCTTAAATGATTACGCGGCTTTTCTGCCGTATGTCGATCAATTAAAAACAGAAATAAGCCGGATCAAACCTAATCGACATCCGGCTTTCTTGGCGGCTGGACGCACGGTGCGGGTTTTTGGACTGGAGCTTGACAGCGGGAAATACGCGGTGCGCTTGATATATGCGGATGATGGCTGGCACCATTTCTATTCGCGTCTCTGCGGGTATAGCCTGAACGCCGGACGGGATGGTATGGAGCAGATCGTCGCCGCGTCTCTGGAGGACGGCGTCACTATTTCGCGCTTGATGCCCGGACGGCTGATCTCCTGGCTCAGCGCTAAGGACGCGGCCTGTATTTCTCCGGGTCAGCTGGCGGCGCTGCTGAATAATTTGATTCAAGCCTATCAAAACGGTATCTTAATCGACACCAGTCCGGGCAATTTATTCTATGACCGGGACGCCGGATTTGGCATCATCGATTACTGTTCGGTAAACGGCCTGTCTTACGCGCTGGGCAATCTGGCCGCCGCAGTGCTGGCCGGATTTGGTTTTAAACACCGGATAGACGACAGGCGGGGCAGTCCGGCGGTTTTGCGGGAGATAGGAATTTTTTACCGGCATAAAATAAGTCTTATTGAATTTTATAAACGCTTTGCCGCGGAAAAATTTGCGCCGGAGGATTATGCCGCGGTCGAGGAGACCGCTTTGAATATGCTGCGTAAACTGCGCCGCCTTGCCGC
This sequence comes from Candidatus Margulisiibacteriota bacterium, assembly GCA_031279305.1. Lineage (GTDB taxonomy): Bacteria > Margulisbacteria > Termititenacia > Termititenacales > Termititenacaceae > JAISQA01. The sequence continues at coordinate 2,441 of JAITIS010000046.1, forward strand.
GCGGCGCTACGGCATTGTTTTATAAGCTTCCGGCAGCAGGACGTAGCCGTTTAACACGGTCTCGTCCAGCGAGACGCGCCCCTCGACAATCAAGATACTGCCGATTTTTTGGCGCGGCAGACGGACGTCCGGCGGCGCGCTGCTAAAATCTAGCAAAACCGCTCCGCTGCTGTCTTCGAGAAAAGCCCAGTTATTCGCCGCTTTGTCCTGATGGGTGATCTCGCCCCGCACCTGCACTAATGTACGGCGGCGGGCATAGTCGCGGTAATTTTTGTCCAGTTCGCTGATCGGCCGCGGATTTTCCAGCGTCAACGGCGCGGCCAAACTCAGCGCGGCCAGAAAAACAAGCCGGAGAAAAAACGATCTGCGCATGCTTAAATTATATACGCAGAAAAAAATATTCGCAAAAGTGAGATAATCCGCAAATATTATTGCCTGCGCGCAAACAATAACATTAGCGGATCGTTTTTAGATATTATAGCTGGACAGTCGTCTGAAACTAGGGATTGTCGGAGCTTTCGTTTTTATCCCAGAAAAAAGATTCCCATATTTCCTGCGTAAAATCTTTGCCGTCGAGGCTGTCTTTGCCTAAAACTTTATTGATCAACTCGTATTTTCTTTTCTGGGTGACCAAGATGTTCGTTTCTATAGTGTCTTTGGCGTATAGATAATATATTTCCACTTCTCTGGTTTGGCCGGGGCGCAGGACGCGGGCGGTGGCCTGATTGTCCACAGCGGGATTCCACCAGAGATCATAATGGATCGCCACATTGGCCGCGGTGAGCGGTATGCCGGTGGAGCCGGCCATTAGGGAGCAGAGGAATATCCGTTGTTTGGGGTCGCCATTGAATTTGCGGATCGCCGCTTCTCTGTCATCGGAAGCATCGTCGCCATAGAGATGCAGAGAATCAATCCGCTGTTCCTGCAGATATTTGGCGATGATTTTCAGCGTGGACGGCCATTTGGAAAAAATGACTATTTTGTTCTCCGGATTGCGCAGTTTTTTCTGCAGCAATTCGTTGAACAGCTGAAATTTGCTGGATTTTACCATTGCCTTTTTATTGAAATATTCCGGCAGATATTCGATGTGATTGCATACTTGCTGCAGAAGCATGCTGTATTTGAAAAATTCTTTTACTTGGTCGATGCCTTTCAGCTTGTTTTGTTTGTCTACCAGTCCGTTATAAATATTGCTTTCTGCCGGCGAGAGAGCGTAAGGCAGATGAATTGTCCGGCTGGCTGGCAGATGGGGATTGGTGTCCGGCAGAGTGCGGCGCAGGATAAAAGGATAAATAACTTTTCTCAGTTTGTTCGCATCCTCGTGCCCGAACAGCTTCGCGAACTGATTTTTATTGTCGCCTAAAAAACCCGGCATCAGAAAATCAAAGATAGACCACAGATCGTACAGACTATTCTCGATCGGCGTGCCGCTCAGGGCCAGCCGCCAAGAGGCCTTGACTAGGCTTTGATTTTTAACAGTTCTGGCGTATCTGGTCTTGGGATTTTTGATAGTCTGTGCTTCATCCAAGATCAGGCCGCTGAATTCCTGCGCGCTGTAGATTTCTCGATCGGCGCATAGAGCTGGATACGAAGTCACCGCTATATCGTATTTGGCGCTGGTCTTAATCTGCGCCGCGCGTTCCCGCGCTGAGCCGGAAATAGTTAGTATTTTGAACTGGCCGGGTAAAAATCTAGCGCCTTCTTTTTCCCAAATCTGCCAGCTCAGCGCGGTTTTGGGCATCACGATCAGGGCTGGTTTGGCGAGCCGGCCGGTCTGTTTTAGTTTAGCCAAGAGCAGCAATGTCTGCAGGGTTTTGCCCACGCCCATATCATCGGCCAAAATGCCGCCGAAGCCGTGCCTCTGGAGGAAATACAGCCACTGATAGCCCTGTTCTTGATAGGTGTGCACCGGCTCAGCCAAGCCCTTGGGCAGAGATACGACGCCGGGTTTGCCCGTGCGATGTAATCCGTCCAGTATTTCCTCTAAATACTCTTCTTTTTGCAGAATATCGGTCATTTTCTTCGGCATGCCGCCGAGCAGGGAAGCCGCGCCGGGAGGGGGAAGGCCGTAGGCGTCTTCGTCTATTTGTTTAGCCCATTTGCGCAGACATTTTTGCATATACCTAAAAATATCCAGCGGTATATCCACCCAGACATTGTCCACATAGACCTGCTGCTGATTGGCTTTGACGAAACGCTGGATTTGAGCGTGGCTAAAACTTTTGCCGTTAATGATATACACCGGGCGGGTCTCGAACCAGTTTGCGCGGGGACTGGTTAGATGCAAACTTAGGCGATAGTATCCGCGGCTGGCTCCGGCGGTGTGCGAAGCGTTGGTTATCTGAAGATTGGTCAAGACGACCGGGTCTATGGCTGTGCCTTTTTTCTGTAAATCGTTGATATGTTCTTGCAGTCCGGCGAGAATAGCTTGCTGTAATTGCTCAATTTTGCTTCCTTTGGTCTTGTCATAATTGACATAACTAATTCCAAAAGCGGTATATATTTGCGATATACTCACGCCAAGTTTTTTTGCCAGCGGAACAAGTGGTATATTTACAAAAGCCCTTGTTTTCAGCTTTTCCAGATAGTAGGCATAGGTCTCTGTTCTTATGCTGCGGACATCTCCTATCTTTAGGTTATCCAGCGCGATTTGATCTATGACTGTGCCTTTTTTCTGTAAATCGTTGATATGTTCTTGCAGTCCGGCGAGAATAGCTTGCTGTGATTGCTCAGTTCTGCTTCCTTTGCTCTTGTCATAATTCTTAGGACTAATTCCGAAAGCGGAGCATATAGAGCTTTCACTCACGCCAAGTTTTTTTACCAGCGGATCAAGTGGTATATTTACAAAAGCCATTGTTTTCAGCTTTTCCAGATAGCAGGCATAGGTCTCTGTTCTTATGCGGGCGTATTTTTCATTGGACGGCCAAGACGTGGAAATATTTCTGCCGGACGTTTTTTGCGGCTGCTGGATCAGTTTGCTTAACATACAGCCATATATCGTCAGTTGTGAAGCGGCATTGCAATAATTTTGCTGGGCCAGCGTATTCTCCGTGTTTACTAAAAAACCTTTTTGCGCTAGTATCTAGCGGTTTTAATCACACTATAAAAGGAGCTATCAGATGATAACAACGACCGCGACCAAAACGCAAAAGGTATATTTCTTCGGCAAGGGCCGGGCCGAGGGCAGCGGCGCGCTGCGCGACCTGCTGGGCGGCAAAGGCGCCGGCTTGGCGGAGATGACCAATAGCGGCGTGGCCGTGCCGGCCGGTTTTACCATCACCACCGAGATGTGCGACCAATTCTACAAAAATGACAGGCGGTTTCCCGCCGGTCTGGAGGACGAAGTCAACAGCAACGTCGCCAAACTGGAGGAAGCGATGGGTATGCGGCTCGGCGATGAAAATAATCCTCTGCTGGTCTCCGTGCGCAGCGGCGCGCGCGAGTCTATGCCGGGGATGATGGACACGATACTCAATCTAGGCATCAATGACCGGGTGGTCGCGGCGCTGATCAAAAAGACCGGCAACCCGCGTTTTGCTTGGGATTCTTACCGTCGTTTTATCCAGATGTTTTCCGACGTGGCGATGGATGTCGACAAGCATCTTTTCGAGCGCGCGCTGACCGAGGCCAAATACGCCATAGCCGGGCGCGCTGGCAAAGATAAAAAAGACGTGAAAGACACAGACCTTACGGCTGAGGAATTAGAAAAATTAGTTGGCGAGTACAAGGCTATATATAAGAAAGCCAGAGGCGAGGATTTTCCGCAGGAGCCGAAAGCCCAGCTCTGGGCGGCGATCAAGGCCGTGTTTAACAGCTGGAACAACGAGCGCGCCATCATCTACCGCCAGAAATACAATATCAAAGGCCTGCTCGGCACCGCGGTCAATGTGCAGGCGATGGTTTTCGGCAATATGGGCGACAGCTCCGCCACCGGCGTGTGTTTTTCGCGCAACCCCGCTTCCGGCGAAAATAAATTTTACGGTGAATTTCTCCTCAACGCGCAGGGCGAAGACGTGGTGGCCGGCATACGCACTCCGCAGAAAATCTCGCTGGAAGCCTCGCGGGAATGGGCTAGGCAGAATGATATTTCCGAAGCAGACCGGCGGGCTAAATATCCTTCGCTGGAAGAGCTGATGCCGGAAACATACAAACAGCTTTTGAGCTACAAAATTATGCTGGAAAAACATTACCGGGCTATGCAGGATATGGAGTTTACCATTCAGGAAAACAAGCTCTATATGCTCCAGACCCGCAACGGCAAACGCACGGGTTTCGCGGCGGTGCGCTGCGCCTGTGAAATGCTCAAGGAAGGCCTGATCGACGAGCCGACGGCGGTGAGCCGGGTGCAGCCCGATCAGCTGAATGAGCTGCTGCGTCCCGTGTTTGACAGGGCCGACCGCGACGCGGCGGCTCAGGCCGGGCGCGTGCTGGCCAGAGGCTTAAACGCCGGTCCCGGCGCGGCCTGCGGCCGGGTGTATTTCAGCGCTCCAGAAGCGATCGAGGCGGCGGATAAAAACAAAGAAAAAGTGGTGCTGGTGCGCATCGAAACCACGCCGGAAGACATCAAAGGTATGCTGGTGGCCGAGGGCATTCTCACCGCTTTAGGCGGCGCCACTTCGCACGCCGCGGTGGTGGCTAGACAGCTCGGCACAGTCTGCGTGGCCGGCTGCGGCGCGCTGAATATCGACTATGCCAATAAACTGATGACTGTCGGCGGCCGGACTATCCGGCAGGGCGATTATATTTCGGTGGACGGCTTCACCGGAGAAGTTTTTGCGGGGCAGATCAAGACCAGACCGTCGGAGATACTGCAGGTGCTGCGGGAAAAATCTCTGGCCCCGGAAAAATCCGCGCTGTACCGGCAGTACAAAACTATTATGGACGCCGCGGCCAAACTGAAAAAACTGGGCGTGCGCGCCAACGCCGACCAGCCCGATCAGGCCGCTGACGCGCTGATTTTTGGCGCGGAAGGCATCGGCCTGTGCCGCACCGAGCATATGTTTTTCGGCGGCGACCGGATCAAGGCCGTGCGCGAGATGATCCTGTCTGAAAATGCCGAAGGCCGCCAGAAAGCGCTGGCTAAACTCCTGCCGATGCAGGTGGAGGATTTTACCGGACTTTTTCGGGCGATGAGCGGCCTGCCGGTGACGATCCGGCTGCTGGATCCGCCGCTGCACGAATTTTTGCCCAGCAAAGAGCTGGAGATCGAGGAGCTGGCCAATGAAATGGGCGCGACGGTCGAGCAGCTAAATTTCAAGATCAAGCAGCTGCACGAATTTAATCCGATGTTAGGCCACCGCGGCTGCCGGCTGGGCATCACTTACCCGGAAATATTTAATATGCAGGTCGAGGCTATTATCAAAGCCGCCGCCGCGCTCAAAAAATCTGGGCAGGACGTCATACCGGAAATAATGATCCCGCTGGTCGGCCATATCCAAGAGCTGAAAATACTCAAGGATAACGCCATCGCGGTGATTCAGCGCGCGCTAAAAGAAACCGGCGTGGAGCTGACCTATAAAATCGGCACGATGATCGAGGTGCCGCGCGCCGCAATGACCGCCGATGAGATCGCCGTCGAGGCGGAATTTTTCTCTTTTGGCACGAATGACCTGACGCAAATGGCCTGCGGTTTTTCCCGCGACGACAGCGGCAAATTTCTGCCGGAGTATGTGGCCAAAGGCATTTACGACAGAGACCCCTTTCAGACGCTAGATCAGGACGGCGTCGGACGGATGATGCGCTATGCCATCGAACACGGGCGTAAAGTGCGCCCGGACCTTAAAATTGGCATCTGCGGCGAGCACGGCGGCGATCCTGACACTGTGCAGTTCTGCCATAAGATCGGCTTGAATTATGTTTCCTGCTCGCCGTTCCGCGTGCCGTTAGCCATCTTGGCCGCCGCCCACGCCGCGTTAAAAAAATAAAGCCAAAGTTTGATTTTGTCCAAAAAGAGAGGCTGCCCAGCCTCTCTTTGTTTAGTCAATATATTACGTATTTGTAATATTATATATTATATAATACATATTTGTAATAATTACTGATTTGTATGATCTGTATTTTTGCCTTCAACAGCCTAAATTTTATTTTAGCGCAGCCCTTGGCATTTATTTTGTAAAGTAAGGGCAAAGTATAATTAGAAGTTTTGAACAAATCACTTCAAAATTTTAATTAGAAAGGGAGGCAGGCAATGGATATTTTGCATAATCTGTACGTGAACACCGGCTTAAAAGGTCTGGTGCAATTTTTCTCGGCAAAAGCGCCGCCTAAAAAAACAACCGCGGTAAATATTCTGGAAAACACCGGAGTGTCGGGCGCCGCGGGATTTTTTGAGGCGCACCCGGCGCGTCTGGCCGCGGCGCTCGGCGGTGAACTGCAAAAGTTTTTCTTGCCGGAAACTGCCGTGCCCGGGCCGGTAAAAATAATTGCCGGCGAGGAGCGGCTGACGCCTGTTTCTTATGCTCTGCCGCCTGCTGGGGCGAGAGCAACGCGCTGACAGCAAATAACAAAGGACGCAGGCTATGCACCGCAAGGTTTTTTCGCTGTCCGCGCTGGCCAAAGAAGTAAAAACAGCGGACTATGCCCAAGCCCGGCGTTTGTTTGCGCCGGGACAGACGCTGACTTTTAACCGCGGCGGAGACGGCTACACCGATCCGGATATTTACCCCGATCACGTTATTTTGCCGCTGAGCGCCTATAATGATCTGGCCGGCTATGTGCCGGCGCAGAAAATGCGGGGGCTAAAATTCAGCCTGATTCACGACAGGGGCTTGTATCCGCTATTTTTTTACGAGCCGCGCCGGCAGGAATTGACTATGTCTCTGGATTATCTGGAATACGCGCGTTTTGGCCGGCACAAACACACCAAATACGCCGAGCGGATAATCGAACATTGTATCATCGGCGCTTTGGCCGGAGCTGGCGCGGCGGAGCGGTTTGAGAGAGACAACAGGTCGGCGAAACTGTTGGCCTCAGCCGCGCGCGAAACGCTTGCGGCCTACAAAAATTTTCAAACCGCGCGCGCCGCCGCCCGCCGTCCGCTCAAAATACAGGGCATTTCGCTGAATGTGAAATCCGGGGATTTTGCCGGCAATACGGCCAAGATACTGGAAGCCCTGCACAGAGCCAAAAAAGAGGGAGTACATCTGGCGGTTTTCCCGGAATTGATAATGAGTTCTTATCAGGTGCTGGACTCGATCACCCGCCCTGCCTATCTGGAAAAACAATCCGCTGCGGTGCTTTTTATTCACGGCGCGCAGAGCCGGATGTTCAATGAGGATCTGCATAGCTGTCTCTCGAACTGCGGATTGCTCAAAGAACACGCGGCGGAGACTGCGGAGCGGATGCGGGATGCGGCGGAGCTTTTTGATGAAGAGTACCGGCGGTTCGGCTGGACGAACGGCGATTATCCGCCGCTCAATCTGCCGCTGAAAAAAGATTATCTGCTCAAGCATCTGGATAAACTGGCGGCTAAGCTGCCGCGCCGGGCCGAACTGCTCCGGTATTGCGCGGACATTTACGCTGATCTGGGCATAGCTTGTATCCTGCCGGCCGCTTTGCCGACCGGCGGCCAGCCCTACAACGGCGCCTACGTATTCCGCGCGGATGGTACGTTAGCTCTGCAGATGGAAAAACAGAGACTGGCTGATGACCCCAGCACCTATTTTATAGAAAAGCATATTTTCAAGCCCGGCAACCCGAATAAAAAATACGTATTCCGGCTGCGCGGCTGGAATATCGGCCTGTCGGACTGCGAGGATATGTGGCAGGAAAGCAGCCAAAAAATTATCGCCAAACTCCAGCACGCCACGGGCGGACTGGTGCAGGATCCGCTGCTCAAAGACGAGCTTTGTACCGGCTCGGAATTTGACCTCAATGTTTCGGCTTCGCCGGAGCAGACAGGCAGGCTGATCCCGCGCCGGCTGGACACTGTCGACTGGAATAATCTGCCGCCGAATTTTTATCTGCTGGAAGGCGGCGCTTATACTTTTGAGGCTCCGCGTTCGGACACGCGCAAAGAGCTTATTTCCACCATCGCCGCGCATCACGGCACGCCTTTTATGTATATCAATTCACTGGGCGGCTATGACAATATTTTGATGGCCGGCGGCAGTTTTATTTATGACGGATACGGCCGGCTGCTCGGCACAGGCCGGCAGTACCGGGATTCGACGCTGACGGTGAGCTTAAATCCCAATACGGCGCTGAGCGTGGCGCCGGAAAATAAAGGCGATCAAATCGCTCCGCCCGCCGAACAGGCAATCAATAATCTGATTTTGAGCGTCGCGGATTATGTGTACAAGACGCGCAAAACTTATCTGACTTTTTACAATAACGGATCGACAACGGCGCTTTTTTTGCAGAGGGTCATCAGCGAAGCCCAGAGCTGGCAGGCGGAATATATCATCGCGGACATACTGCGCAGCGCGCCCGGAATGGACGAAACAGAACTCAAGAGCGCCAAAGCCTCTCTGCTCCAGCGCGGCCGGCTGTTTGGCGTGAAGACGCATATTATGCCCACGCTCAATCACCGCCTGCTCAAAGAATTATGCGCCGGCCTCTGGTCGGCTATCCGCAATCACAGCGATGTCCAGCTCTCGGTGCTGTTTTTCCCGGATATTATGCTTAATCCCGCGTCGCTGCTTAATAATCCTGTCGCCAAAACTATACTGTATATTTTTGGCGCGAGCGTGATTTTTACGCTGGCAGCGGCTTTTCTCCTGATCTGGCCGCTGATCAATCTCTCCGGCCGTGTCCTGCGTCCGCTAGGCCGGGCTTTTATGCGGCTTGCCGGCCTGCGCCGTCCGCACGCGCGCGATTCTTTTAATGAAAGACTGGCGGCGGCCCTGCAGGAAAAAGAAAAACATCTGCCGCCCAAAGTTATTTTCGAACTGCGCACAATGCTGGCAGACAAAGAAAAAGAGCATATGTCACGGGTGGCGCGCCGGCTGAAAATGGCGGCCTACGCCGAGGCTTTTTTCACGGATCTATTGTCCCTGCTGCGCGGCGCGCTGATGTGGCTGGACCGCAAGATCAAAGACGCGCAGGGGCATCAGTCGCTCAATATCGGCAGTATCACCGGCACGCGCAAAAACCGCGGGCGTTTTACCAGCGGCGGCGCGGAGACGGCTGGTTTTAATCCGGCGCATACGCTGGCCAAAAGCGAGATCGATATTCTGTATCTGGAGCTGCTGAAAAAAGATCTGTCGCGTCCGGTGAGCGCGGCGGAACATCTTTTGCTGACCGCTTATCTGTACCGCCAGCTGCAAGTGATGTCTGTCTGGACGGAAAATGAAAAACTGCCGGTAAAAATCGCCAAAAATATTCCGTTTATCGGCAAATATTTCTGGCGGATAACGCCCGCCGGCATCAAAAAATATCACGCGGCGGTTTGGAAAGGCATCCGCGCGCTGGCTGTCGACGATAAACGCCGGGCGCAATTAGATAAAATCATCGCTAGGCTGGATGGACCTTTGGGTGAAACCCCGCTGAAACCTAAAAACACTGCCTTTCACCGCCCGGCGGAAAAAGAACTGTACTGGCGTTTTCGGCCGACCCGCTATAACAATCCGGCTCCAGAAACGATGCTGGCGCGCATCGATAAATATCTGACCGGTAAAAATATTAAGCAGATGGTTTTTTTGAAAGATTATATCGATCACGAAAAAATTTTTTCCTGGAGCGAATACGCGCATTTTCTGGCCTATAATATCAGCCGCTATGACGCGACCAGACACAAAAACACCGCGCTGTTAGGCCCGATACTCAATATCAAAACGCCCGGCTCGCACGTGGAGATACTGAGTCAGGAAGCGGATACCTATCATTCCGTTCTAAAAGAAGCGCAGGCTTGCGCCGACGAGCTGAAGCGCATCGCTTTGCTAGACCGTCGCGCGCTGGATATTACGCTCAAAGGCAGTCTGCCGATCGTGGTGAGCGCGGGGCAGAATGGCTGGATCGAGCGCGATTATGAGGAAAGCCTGCTGAAAGCCCAATTTGCGCAATATAAAGACGCGGCGTATCCGCTGGTCATCATCGACACGCTGAATAACGCCACGGATTCTACGGCTCTGCGGCTGGCCAGAGCCAGGAATTTCAAGGCGTTGGTCGTCACCTCTCCGGAAGAACTGCCCGGCCTGCGGATACCGGATAATTTGACGGACATAGATTATTTTTATGTTTTTCCTTCCCGAACGCAAAAAGAGCGGTTTTTGCGGGAACTGCAGCGGACTAAAATTTCACCGCGGGAACTGAGCGAACGCAGCCGACCGCTAGGCGAGGATGAATGGGGCATATAAATCCGGCGGACGTGCTATAATTCCTGTCCCCTATGATCGACCCCAAAACTATAGAAGAGATCAAACTCAAATCCGATCTGGTGGGCATTATCGGGCGTTATGTGCCGCTCAAAAAACGCGGGCGCAATTATCTGGGGTTGTGTCCGTTTCACAAAGAAAAAACGCCGTCTTTCACCGTCTCGCCGGAGAAAGGCATTTACCGCTGTTTTGGCTGCGGCAAAAGCGGCAATATTTTTTCTTTTATCCGCGAAGTGGAGCAGGTGGATTTTGTGCAGGCGGTGAAAATACTGGGCGAGCAGTGCGGAGTGGAAATAGCGGAAATAAAAAATGAGCGTTATGAACAAAATGAAATTTTGCACCAAATCAACGCCGCGGCGGCGCAGTTTTTTGCGCGGCAGTTAGCCGCCAGTCCAGAGGCCAAACAGTATGTGCAGGCCAGACGCTTGACGCCGGAGACAGTGCGGGCTTTGGAACTGGGCTTTGCGCCGGACAGCTGGTCTGCTCTCTATGACGAGCTAAAAACTAAATTTAATCCGGCCAAAATAACGGAGGCTGGCCTCATAATCCAAAAAGATAACGGCGAATATTATGATCGTTTCCACAAGCGCCTGATGTTTCCCATCAAAAATCCGCAGGGCAGGACTATAGCCTTTAGCGGACGTCTCATCGAGCCGGGCGATGCGGCCAAATATATAAACTCGCCGGAGACGCCGGTGTTCCATAAAGGCCACAATCTTTACGGCCTGCATCTGGCTAAAAAACAAATCGCCGCGCAGAAACAAGCGGTGCTGGTAGAGGGGCAGATGGACGTGGCGGCCTGTCATTCCGCCGGGTTTGCTAACGCGGTGGCCAGTCTCGGCACGGCTTTTACCAGCGCTCAAGCCAGACTGCTGGCGCGCTACAGCAGCAATGTTGTGATTGCCTATGACAAAGACGAGGCCGGCTTGGCCGCCACGGACAAGACTATCGAGGCGCTCGCGGCTCTGAATTTTCAAATACGCATTTTGGACATACCGGCCAAAGACCCGGACGAGATGATTCAGCAGTATGGCGCGGCGGCGCTCCGGCAGGCCATAGAAAAGGCCGGGGATTATGTGCAGTACCGCCTGCGGCGGGTGCTGGCCGGATATGATCTCAAAGACCGCCTGCAAAAATCTCAGGCGGCGGGTGAATGCCTGCAAATCTTGTCCGCCCTGGACAATCGGGTGCTGGAAAATGAATACACCGGCTGGCTGAGCCGCCAAATAAACATACCGCCGGAAATTTTGCGCGAGAGTCAAAAAAGTGCTAGAATAACCGGCCTTAGGGGAAGGGATTACGCCTCCCGTAAATACACGCCTCCGCCTAAAGATAAGTACGAAAAGGCTGAGGATCATCTTCTGACGGCTATGCTCGGTGATTTGGAACTGCGCCGCAGTTTTTTCGCGCAGTTTGACGCCGCGGACTGGCCGGAGAGGCAGAGAGACGCGCTGAAATATTTGCAACAAAATGAGTTTGTTGACGATAAACTCATTGATGACTTGGAAAACCGTCCGGAAATGGCGGCGGTCAAAGAGCTGGTCAGCGCGGGGCTTTTGAGACAGGATGACAGACTCTCCAGCGCAGACTGCCTGCGCCTGCTGGAAGAGCGGAAAAAAGCCAAGCAGCAAAAGGAGCTGCGCGGAGAACTGCAGGCCGCGGAGTCCGCCGGCGATGAAACCAAAGCCGCCGACATCTTGCAGACTTTGCAGCAATTAAAATAGGGAGCGGTAGATTTGATGAAAAAAAAGTCAAAAACTAAAAACAGCGCGGCCAAAAAACGTCAACATAAAAAGACCAAGCCGCTCAAAGCCAAGAAAACTAGGCCGGAGAAAACTAAAAAGCCCAAGACGATTTCTTACAGTAAAGACGCTCTGCAGGATTTAGCGGCCAGCATTGTCCTGACTGCCGATCCGGAACAGGCCAGCCGGCAGAAAAAAGAAGATTATGAATCCAAGAAAAAAATGCTGGAGCAAAAAGCCAAGACTAAAAACGGCCTGACCCCGGACGATATTCTCAATGTTTTTGACGACCCGGAAGAAGCAATGATGATCACCGATGATTTCATCAGCCAGGGCATCGAGATACTCAAAGACGACGAAATTGCCGGCGGCATAGAGGAAGAAGAAGAAATAATTCCAGTCGGCCACGACGACGATCTGATCGCCGACCACGCCACCAATATCGAAACCGTCGCCGGTAAAATAGAAGTTAAAAAACAGGCGCAGCTTTTGAAAAAAAGCGAGTCCGCCGGAGTGGATGACGCGGTGCGGATGTATTTGCGGGAGATCGGGATGATCGACCTCTTAACTTTTGCGGAGGAGCAGGAACTGGCCAAACGGATCAGACAGGGCAGCGAAGCGGCCAAGCAGACGCTCACTAACTCCAATCTGCGGCTGGTGGTCAGCATTGCCAAGAAATACACCGGGCGCGGTATGCAGTTTTTAGACCTTATTCAGGAAGGCAATCTGGGGCTTATCCGCGCGGTGGAAAAATTTGACCACCGCAAGGGCTATAAATTTTCGACCTATGCCACTTGGTGGATCCGGCAGGCGATCACCCGTGCTATCGCGGATCAGGCGCGCACGATTCGCATACCGGTGCATATGGTGGAGACGATTAACAAACTGCGCAAAGTTTCGCGGATGCTTTTGCAAAAACTTTCGCGCAAGCCCACTGACGAGGAATTGTCCAAACATTCCGGCATACCTATCGACAAAGTGCGCGAGATTGTCAAAGTCGCGCAGGTGCCGCTGTCTCTGGAAATGCCGGTCGGCGACGAGGATAGCTCGCGTTTGGGCGATTTTGTGGAAGAAGGATCCAATCTTGATATGGATGATCAAGTGGTCATCAAAATGCTCAAGGAAGAATTGAACGAGGTCATCAAAACCCTGACTGAACGGGAGAGTATGGTGCTGCGCCTGCGTTTCGGTATGGACGATGAGCGTCCGCGCACGCTGGAAGAAGTCGGCAAGGTCTACAATGTCACCCGCGAGCGCATCCGGCAGATCGAGGCCAAAGCTTTGAAAAAACTCCGTCATCCGTCGCGGAATCAGCGGCTTTTGGAATATCTAAACTAAAGGGAAATGGCTATGACCAGAGTTGACTGTCAGGGCAGCCCTCTGCTGGTCTGTAAGTTTATATCTGAAACGACGCTTAAGCAACGCGGACGTTCCCAAAAATACGCTGCTGGCGGAGAGGATCTGCTGAGCATATACCTCCGGGACATCTCGCGTTACGCGCTGTTAACTCACGACGAAGAGTTTTTTTTGAATAAAACATTTTTGGAGCTCCGGCAAAGGAGCGCGGAATTATCCGAAAAAATCGCGAGCCGCAAAGATCCGCGCAATATTTCTCTCAAAGCGGCAATAGATCGAGATATAAATGAAATACGAGATAAATTTGTGCGGGCCAATCTGCGTTTGGTGGTCTCTATCGCCAAAAAATATAGCGGCGATAATCTGGAAACGCTTGACCTGATTAACGAAGGAAACAATGGCCTTTTCAAAGCCGTGGAACGTTTTGATTATAAAAAAGGTTTTCATTTTGCCACTTACGCCGCTTGGTGGATACGCCAGGCTATACATAAAGCTTTGATCGAGAAAGGCAGAATGGTGCGTATACCGATACATAGGAATGCTTCGCTCAAGCTTTTTCAGGAAGCGCGGCTGATTTTAACAGGGGCTTGGGGGCGTGAGCCTGCGGAAACGGAACTGGCAGAGTATCTAAACTGGACGCCGGAAAAAACACGCCTTCACATAGATTTGCTGAAGCAGACTTGCGTGTCTTTGGACGCGCTGGTCGGCAATGCTCAAGGAGCAGACAATTTAACCAGTTTGGTTGATTTGCAGTCTGATGAGGAGTACCTCAGTCCGGAAGAAACGGTTATGAGCATAGAACTTAAAGATAATATTCAGCGGCATCTGGCGAAATTGCCCTTCCGGGAAGGGAAAATTTTGGAATGGCGGTTCGGCTTGAATGACGGCCCGCGCCTCACTTTGGACGAAATAGGCGAATATTGGGGCATCAGCAAAGAGCGCGTGCGCCAGCTGGAGCGTAAAGCCCTGAGTAAACTGCG
>JAITIS010000055.1 GCA_031279305.1 Candidatus Margulisiibacteriota bacterium
GGTATGGTCAGCGCCAATAAAGTTTACGGCGCGGTCTGGAATTAACAGAACCCAACAAGCGCTGTAAGCGCGAAGTTTGAGCACAAGAGCGCGCTACGCGCTTAAGTTCTGTCCGCAAGGCCACGAAGCAGCCGACGTGCACCGGCCTTAATATTCTAGGTTGTTGTCTGAAAGTATTTTTTTAAGTGGGATTTTTACATCTTCTCCGGCGCGCTGACCGCCAGCAGATCCAGAATGATTTTTAACACTGTCTGCACGGCCCGGATTATTTTCAGCCGGTAAGCCGTGACCTGCATATTCTCCGCGATTACCTTGCACTCGTGATAAAAATTATGAAACAGCGCGGCCAATTCCTGCGCGTAGGAACACAAACGGTGTATGCCGTAGGTCTGGCTGATGGTTTCCAGCTCAGACGGCAGGCGGATTATTTTGAGTAGCAGCAGTCTTTCCGCCGGCTCCAGCCGCAGAAATTTTGCTTCCGGCAGAGACGGGATATTCTGGCGGAGTATCGAGCAAATGCGCGCGTGGGCGTACTGCACGTAGTAAACCGGATTGTCGCTGCTTTGTTTTTTGGCCAGATCGAGATCAAAATCCAGCGCCGTGTCCGGCGAGCGCATAGCTAGAAAATAACGCAGAGCGTCCACGCCGATTTCTTCAGCGACTTCTTTCAGCGTGATCAATTCGCCGGTGCGCTTGGACATTTTGACCGGCTCGCCGCCGCGGTAGAGATTGACCAGCTGGCCGAGAATAACAGTTAGTCTGGTGTCGGATTTTCCGGTGAGCGCCTGAAGCGCCGCCTGCACGCGCGGTATGTAGCCGTGATGATCGGCGCCCCAGATATTGAGAAGCTTGGTAAATCCGCGGTCGAGCTTGTTCCGGTGATAGGCGATATCGGCGGTGAAATAAGTCTTCTCGCCGCCGCTCTTGATGAGCACGCGGTCTTTATCGTCTCCGTAGGCTGTGGACTTGAAAAGCAGCGCGCCGTCTTTTGTGTAAACGGCGTTTTGTTTTTTCAGCTCGTTTAAGACCTGCTCCAGCGCGCCGCTTTGGTGCAGGGTTTTCTCCGAGAACCAGCTGTCAAATTCCGAGCGGATATTTTTTAAGGTTTCTTTTTGCTGGTCGAGCGTGACCTGCACGGGATCGGCATCCAGCCGCGCCAGTTCATTGATATAACTGCCGTGATAGCCGTCCTCCGGGAGGGGCTGGCGGTTTTTTACCGCGTTCACAGAGTTCAAAAAATTGGCGATCTGCCGACCGGCGTCATTGATGTAAAATTCTTTGGTGACGGCATAACCGCAGTAGGCTAGCGCTCTGGCGAGAATGTCGCCGATAACCGCCCAGCGCCCGTGTCCGATGTGCAGCGGTCCGGTCGGATTGGCGGAAACGTATTCTAGCAGAATTTTGGATTGGCGGATGTCTGGCGCTGCCGAATAATCCGGCCTGCCATAGTCCGGCGTGATCTGATCCAGCTCCTGAAAAAGCCGGCGGTCATTTATTTTAATATTGATAAAACCGTTGATTTCCGTGAAAACAAAATCCGGTGTTTTGGCATTTAACTGGGCGGCTAATTCCTGCGCTATCCGCGGCGGCGCTTTTTTTTGGAGCTTGGCCAGCCGCAGGGCAATGTTGGTCGCGTAATCGCCGTAGCGCAGATTTTTCGGCTCTGCCAGCGCGATCGGCGCACCGCCCGCGGCCGCGGTAAATAAACCGCTAATTTCCGCTTGTATAGACATAGGGCGGATTATAACAAATATCCCCTAAACAAGGGGCTTTTCTTTTTAGCAAAGATAGTGTAACATAGACGCCCATTTTAGGGAAAAGGGGCTTTTTGCGCCTTTTTGAGGAGTTATTAGTAGAAATATGGCGGGCGACGTAATCGAGGTTTCTGGTGTAGTGACAGAGTCGATGCCGAACGCTGTGTTTCGCGTCAAGCTGGAAACCGGTCAGGAAGTGCTGGCGCACGTTTCCGGCAAGATCAGAAAAAACTTTATCCGCATTTTGTTGGGCGATAGAGTCAAGGTGGAATTGTCTCCGTATGACCTGACCCGCGGACGGATAACGTTTAGAGAAAAATAAAGGAAAAATTTTAAGCAATGAAAGTGCGGGCTTCGGTAAAAAAAATCTGCAAAGACTGCAAGATCATCAAGCGCAAGGGTGTTTTGCGCGTGATCTGTAAGACCAAAAAACACAAACAAAGACAGGGGTAAGGAGCGTAAAATGGCACGGCTGGGCGGAGTGGATTTGCCGAATAATAAAAGGATCGAGATAGCTTTGCGTTACATTTATGGCATCGGCCCGTCCTTGAGCGCGAAAATATTAAAAAACACCGGCGTGAAACCGGAGATCCGGGTCAAAGATCTGGCCGAGGCGGATATTGTGAAATTGCAGCAGGCTCTGCGTGATTATGTGATCGAGGGCGACCTGCGCCGCAAAGTCACCCTAGACGTGAAGCGTTTGATCGAGATCGGCTCTTACCGCGGCCAGAGGCACCGCAAAGGCCTGCCCTGCCGCGGCCAGCGTTCGCGCACCAACGCGCGCACTAATCGCAAGGGGCCGAAAAGAACTGTCGCCAATAAAAAAGTCGCGACAAAATAAGGAGCAGTGATGGCGGAAAAAACAGAACAAGCGGTAAAAAAAGAAAAGACTAAAAAAAAGCTGAAAAAAGACATAGCCAGAGGCATAGCCAAAATCAAATCTACTTTTAATAACACGATAGTTTCGATCACCGACCAGCGAGGCAATGTGGTCTCTTGGGGTTCGGCCGGCTGCGCGGAATTCAAAGGCTCCAAAAAAGGCACGCCGTTTGCCGCCCAGCAGGCTTCCGAGACCGCCGCGCGCAAGGCTATCGAGCAGGGTATGGCCGAGGTGGACGTGGAGGTCAATGGACCCGGCTCGGGCCGCGAGACGGCTATCCGCGCTTTGCAGTCCGCGGGACTGCGGGTGCTCTCTATAAAAGATGTGACGCCGCTGCCGCACAACGGCTGCCGCCCGCCTAAAAAGCGAAGAGTGTAAGGAGACTTTGATGGGAAAACATAAACTGGCTGATTGCAAACAGTGCCGCCGGGAAGGCGAGCGGCTTTTGCTAAAAGGCGACCGCTGCAATTCCCAGCGCTGTGCTTTGCTCAGGTGCAAAACCGCTCCCGGTATGCACGGCGCCGCGGTGAAAAAACAATCCGAGTACGCGGTGCGTCTGCGCGAAAAACAAAAACTGCGCCGGATTTTTGGCCTGTCCGAAAAACAAATGTGGCATTATTTTGCAAACGCCCACCGGACGCCCGGCGTGACCGGTACTTTAATGCTCCAGTATCTGGAGCGCCGTCTGGATAATATCGCTTTCCGTCTGGGTTTCGCGGCCTCGCGCAAGCACGCCAGACAGCTGGTCAAGCACGGTCATTTCCAGATCAACGGCCGAAAAGTGGATCTGCCTTCTTATCTGGTTGCGCCGGAAGACAAAATATCCATTAAGCCGTCTTCGCAAAAATCTTTTGAGGCGGCGTTGAGCAGGGCCAAAGAAGCGCAGTATCCGGCTTGGCTGAAATTTGATCCGGCCCAAAACGCCGGTCTGGTGCTGTCTATTCCGTCCCGCGAAGAGATAGATTATCCGATCGACGAACAGCTGATCGTCGAGCATTACGCGAAATAATTAAGGAGGAAAAATATGACAAATCCTTGGGTGAAATATACAGAAGTGTCCCCGACCTATGGAGTTTTTACGGCGGAGCCTCTGGGGCGGGGTTACGGCACGACGCTAGGCAACTCTCTGCGGCGCGTCCTTTTATCTTCGATCGGCGGCGCGGCGGTCACCACAGTCAAGATTGACGGCGTGGACCACGAGTTTTCCACCGTCGACGGCATCAAAGAGGATGTGTTGGATATTATCGCCAATATTAAAAATATCGCCGTGAAGTCTTATTCGGACGCTCCGGTTGAGATGACCCTGACGGCCAAAGGCGAGGGTTTGGTCACCGCCCGCGACATCAAGCACGACAATGAAGTGGAAATCATCAATCCCAATCATCATATCGCCACGATTGGCCGGGGCGGCAAACTGAATGTTACGCTGACCGTGGAAAAAGGCGTCGGCTATATTATGGCCGATGTGAATGAGAGCAAAAAATTTCCGATCGGCACGATGCCGATCGACGCTTCGTTTTCGCCGGTAGTTAAGGTCAACCACAAAGTTGAGCCGACCCGTGTGGGCAAGAGCATTGATTATGACAAACTGACGCTGGAAGTCTGGACTAACGGCGTTATCTCTCCTGAAGAGGCCGTGAAGCAAAGCTCGCAGATCTTAAAAAACCAGATGGATATTTTTCTCAATCTCAATCAAAAGCCGGCCGATTCCGACAATGTGCACGACTCGGAAGTGAATAAACAAAAAAACAGCGGCTTGTCCCTGACTATTGATGATCTGGAGCTGTCCGCTCGTTCGTCCAACTGCCTGAAAAAAGCCAATATCAACACCGTTTCCGAACTGGTGGACAAGCCTCTGGAAGATCTCCTGAAGATCAAAAATTTTGGCAAAAAATCAGCCGAGGAGATCAACACCAAACTGGCGCAGTATGGTCTAGCCCTGAAAGGCGACATCAACGATTTCAGCCTCGAAGAAGACGAAGAATAAACAGGGGATAAAAGGACAAAGCAAATGAGGCATAAATATGGATATAATAAACTGCACAAGCCGACCGACCAGCGCTTGGCTATGCTCAAAAGTATGGCGGTGTCGCTTTTCCGCTACGAACGCATTGAAACGACAGAAGCTCGCGCTAAGGAATTGCGCAAAATGGTGGACGGGATCATCACTCTGGTCAAAAAGGGCGATCTGAGTTCGCGGCGCAGAGTGATCAATCTGCTGCTTTCCGACAAAGAGCTGGTCAAGCGGCTGTACGCCGGCAAAGACCGTTTCAAAACCAGAAACAGCGGGTATTCCCGGATCATTCAGTCCGGCGCGCGCCGGGGCGACGCGGCTAAAATGGTTTTGCTTGAACTAGTGGATGCCGCCTGATTTATTTTTGCGGCTGGAATATCTGGGCGGGCTTTACGCCGGTTCCCAGGCGCAGAAAAACGGTATAACTATACAGGAACTTTTAGATAAGGCTTTGAGCCGGATCTGCGGCGGGGCGAAAATCAGAACTGTTTTTGCCGGACGGACGGACAGCGGCGTGCATTCCTGCGGGCAGGCAGTGACAGCTTCCCTGCCCGCGGTTATGCCGGCGGCTAAAATACAGACAGCCTTAAACAGTCTGCTGCCGCCGGATATACGGGTCAGCGCGGTCAGCCGCGAGGCTCCGGTTTTGGGCGCGCGTTATGCGGCGAAGTCCAGAGAGTATTTGTACAATATTTACTGCGGTGAAAAACCGCCGTTGTATTTACAGCATTGTGTCTGGCACTGGCCAAGAACTCTGGATTTTGCCTTGATGCGCCGGGCCGCCCGGCTTTTTCGGGGCGAGCATGATTTCTCGGCATTTTGCGCGGCTGGCAGCGCGGCGGTGAATAAAATACGGCGCGTGTCCGTGTCGGATTTGAGCCGGCACAAAATTGCGGACTGGCCGGGTTCCGGGCGGCGGGCGGCGGGAGAGCTTTGGACTTACCGTATCAAAGCCGATGGATTTTTGTACCGGATGGCGCGCAATATCGTGGCCGCTCTGGTGGCGGTGGGTTCCGGCAGGCTGACTCTGCAGGAATTGCGCCGCATACAGCTGGGCAATGACCGCCGGTGTTTGGCGGCTCCGACCGCTCCAGCGCAGGGCTTGACCCTGTATGGCGTGCAATACTAGAGGAGAAAATAATGTTAAGTTTTAAGAGATCATTCAATCTGAAAAAAGAACAAGTCGACCGCAAATGGCATCTGGTCGACGCGGAGGGCAAAACCCTCGGCCGTCTGGCCGCCGCTGTGGCTAAAATTTTGCGCGGCAAAAATAAAGCGACCTTTACGCCCAATGTGGACTGCGGTGACTTTGTGGTGATCTTAAACTCGGATAAGATTCATTACACCGGCGCCAAAGGCCGGGAAAAAGTCTATTATAAATACTCTGGATTTCCCGGCGGCTTGAGCGCGGTGGAGTTAGGCAAGCAAATGCAGAAAGACTCCCGTAAAGTCGTGCTGGCGGCGGTCAAAGGTATGCTGCCCAAAAGCCGTCTGGCTGACAGACAACTCACTAAATGCAAGGTTTTCAAAGGCGCCGAGCATATTCATTCTGCCCAGCGACCGGTGAAGCTAGAAATATAAAAGGAGAAATTTGATGTCTGAAAAAACCAAGAAAGTTGCCAAGCCCGCGGATAAATCAGTGGCGGCTGTGGTGGTAAAAAAAGCCGCGGGTAAAAGCGGCGGTAGTATTTATGCCAAAGGCCTGCAGCATTCCGCCTACGGCAAGCGTAAAAACGCCACCGCCCGCGTGGTGCTGCGTCCGGGCAGCGGAAAATTTCTTATCAATGATGCCTATGATTTGCCAGCTTATTTCGGCAACCGCCAGACTGTTTTGATGCAGGTGGCGAGGCCTTTCCGGGTGGCGGAGCTGGAAAATCAGTACGACGTTTTTGCCAAGCTTCACGGCGGCGGCAAATTTGGCCAAGCCGGTGCGCTGGCGCACGCCATCGCCAAAACTATTGTGGTCATCAATCCGGGTTTGAAGAAAAAACTAAAAGACGAGAACCTCATCACCCGCGACTCGCGCGTCAAAGAGACCAAAAAATACGGACGTAAAAAAGCGCGCAAGGGCTATACCTACCGCAAGAGATAACGCTACAGGTCTTTGACCGATTCGCTGCAAGAAATATCCAATAGCCTCCCGCGCAGCCCTGATTTTGTGCCATAAGGATAATAAAAAGCTTTATTGCTCTTGCATAACTTTTTTAGCGGAGACTGTTAATTTTTTACTCATCAGCACCGCGTCTTCCGCCGGATCGCGGTAATAGTTTTTTCTAATGCCAATCTGCGCAAATCCTAATTTTTTGTACAGCTTTAACGCCGCGGTGTTAGCGGCGCGGACCTCCAGATAAGCATTGTTCAGTTTTCTATTTTCCGCCAGCAGTTCCCGCAGAGCTTTTTCCGCCAGCCCCTGTCTGCGGTGTTTTGGTTCCACGCGCACATCAATGATCTGCAATTCATCGGCGGCGGCCACATACTCGATAAATCCGGCCTCCTGAGGAGCGGCCCCGGTGGCGTTGTATGTTATACTTTTACGCATAAGTTAATTTTAACGCATAAGGGGGATTTTTGCGCGCCGGAAAAATTATCGCTGCCAGTCTGCTTTTAACTCTGGCCGTCTGCGCGCTCGCTTTTTTTTCGCGGGCGATCTCGGATTTTATTTATTATAATCACACCGTCATTCTCTCTGTCGCGGTGGTGGTGCTTTGCGTCGCGCTGCTGGCGCAGTACAAACATACAGCTGTGCTGCGCGAAAACGCCAGGTTATACCGCGAATTGCAAGTCCGGCAGGCGCATATCGACCGGGATATGTCTATGGCGCGCAATGTGCAGCAGGGATTGCTCAAACAGAAAATACCGCGGCTCAAAGGCTGCAAGATCTGCGCGGCCTGCCGTCCGGCGGAGAAAATCGGCGGGGATTTTTACGGCGTCCAGCTGAAAAACAGCCGCGCGCATTTTTTTCTCGGCGATGTGGCCGGCCACGGTATTTCCTCGGCTCTGGTGATGGCGCTGACCAGAGGCCTGCTGCAGGAGCTGATCAATCAGCTGGATGACCCGGCGCGGATACTGGCAGCGCTCAATAATTCGCTTAATGATTATATTCACGACACGCCCAGTTTTGTGGCTTTGTTCTACGGCTGTTATGACCCGCGCGCGCGAAAGCTGACCTATATTACCGCGGGACAAAATCCGGCTTTGCTGTTTTGCGGCGGCGTTCTGGCGGATAGGCTGCAGACCGGCGGCAGTATTCTGGGTATGTTTGCCGGTCAAAAATTTCCGGCTAAAAATCTTAAACTGCAAAAAGGTGACAGGCTCATTTGTTACACTGATGGCTTTACAGAAGCGCGCGCCGCTTCCGGCGCAGAACTGGGCGAGGATTTTATTATTGACGCTTTGCAGAAAATAATTGATAAGCCGCTGGATAAAATAAAAACCGGACTTTACGCCTCGCTGGACCGGGCGGCCAAAACTATTAATGATGACCTGTCGCTTTTGTGTTTTGAAGCATAAAATTTAAGGTATATTTTTCCCAAAAACTGGGCATAGTTTTGGCGTAAGGAATAAGTCCGGGGAGATATTTATGCAAATACGAAATACGAAATACGAAATACGAAATACGAAATACGAAATACGAAATACGAAATACATATCCTTTACCAGCAGGTAATTTCTTAAATTTTCCAAATATTTTTATTCAATCATTTCCCAAACAATTATGTGGCGGGGGTGAATAATGAATAATAAAAAAGAGGTCATTGACCTCGGCGCGATAACTATTGACCGCAAAGACCCGCGGACAAGGCAGCTGCTTATCAAGTATCTGACGGCGGTTGAGAATGGTGATTTGACTTACAATCCGTTTAAGAAAAAATAAAAAATAAGAGAGGGGAATTTTTATGAGTGAGATTGGCATACCAAATAATATTAGACAACAGTTGATAAAACAGATACGGGAGGATGACGCTAACAGCGCATCCTATAGTTTGAGCATTAACGGAAAAGTGGTTGACGGTCACAGCGTAGAGGATATAGTTGATAAAATCCTTGGACATTTTTCAGCTGAAGGAATGCAAGATGAAGTGACAGTGACAGTGACAATGAAAGTGAAAATGAAAGCAAGTCTGCGCGCTAGCGAGCAGTCTGAATCAGCGTGTTATAAGATTGGTATTAAAGAGGAAGCTGAAAATATGTTGTCAGTAACAGAGGAGAATAGCAATATTAAGGTGTATAAAAATGATAGTAACTGGGAGTGCCCGCACTATGTTATCGTCTCATCGGATGAGAGCAGGCTGCCGTATATTTTAGGTAAAGAAGGAAGCAATGAACTTACTCCTGAAGAGCTAGACAAACTAGACAAGGTTGGACGTAAGCGTTCTGAATATACCCCTGATCCGGAAAGAATATCTATCGATATAACACCAATTAGTGAAATACCTGAAGGAATTAGCTTTCGTGGAATATTTGATTTGACCGGAACTCTTAGTAGAGCTGGAAAGAAATTTACCCTGACTCAAAAGTCGACAGGTAATATCATAGATGTTGAGAGTGATTGGAAAGATAAAGATAATACCAAATATAGAATAACTATAAATGGTGCTACGGTGATTAGAGATAACTCTCTTGAGGAAATTAAGAAACAATATCCAGAACTAGCTAATCTGATAGATAAAGCATATGATAACGCTCCCGAAGATGACCTTATACAAAGGACTATGGTTGAAATAGAAATCGAGTAATAAATATTGTCTCCTTAAAACAAAAGACAAGATTTCCTGCCCTTTTTGTTGCTTGTCGATTTTTCACCGCACCGATATAATTAGCCGCTATTTAATAATGTAAGGAGTTAAAAATATGCCGGTACCTAAAAAACGCCGCACGCATTCCCGCACGCGGACCAATCACGCTTATAATTTCCGGGCGCAGGTTAAAGCCGCCGGTGTCTGCAAAAACTGCGGCGCGCCTGTCCTGCCGCACGTGATCTGCCCGGTCTGCGGTTATTACAAGGGGCGCAAAGTTAAAAAAACTAAGCTCGAAAAACGTAACGCCCGCCAAGCGCGCAAAGCTGAAGAAAATAAAAAATAAGTTTTGCAAAGGGGCGGTCAAATGAGAATTGTGCTGGATGCTATGGGCGGTGATTATGCGCCGGTGGAAGTGGTCAAAGGCGCGGTGGAAGCCGCCAAAGACGAAAGCCTCACGATAATTCTGGTTGGCGATCAGGCCAGAGTGGGGCTGGAGCTGAAAAAATATCCTAAAAAACATAACATCGAGACTGTGCACGCCAGCGAGGACATTGCGATGTCCGAGCATCCGGTCGAAGCGGTGCGTGTCAAAAAAGACGCCTCGATCAATGTCTGTATGCGCCTCGTCAAAGAAGGCAAAGCGGACGCGGTGGTTTCCGCCGGCAATACCGGCGCGGTGATGGCGGCGGCGCTGTTCGGTCTGGGACGCGTCAAAGGCATCGAGCGCCCGGCGATCTGCAGCGCTTTTCCGGCGGTCAAAGGCCACGTGGTGGTGTTAGACATTGGCGCCAATTCTGACTGCCGTCCCGCCCATCTGGTGCAGTTTGCCTATATGGGCAAGGCTTACATCGAAAAAGTCATCGGCGTGGCCAATCCGCGGATTGCTCTGCTTAATATCGGCGAGGAAAACGAAAAAGGCAATGAGCTAACCACTGCCGCGAACAAATTGCTGCGCGGCGAGGTGATTAACGGCTTAAATTTTATCGGCAATATCGAGGGCAAGGATATTTTAGAAAATGAGGCTGATGTGGTGGTCTGCGACGGTTTTGTCGGCAATGTGGTGCTGAAATTTGCCGAAGGGCTGGTTTTTTCGATGGCCAAACTTTTCAGGCAGCAATTCCTGCAGTGGTGGCCCTCGCTAATCGGCCTTTTTTTGCAGCTGCCGGCTCTGCGCAGCGTGAAAGCCAAAATTGATTACACGGAATACGGAGGCGCGCCGCTTTTGGGCGTGAACGGCGTGGTCATCATCACCCACGGCCGGGCAAAATCCAAAACAATAAAAAACTCTATCAGGGCCGCGGCTGTCGCGGTCAGGCAAAATCTGATTGATGCCATAGCGCGGATCAAAAAAGTGGAGCTTCCCGTTGCTTAAACGACAATTCCGGGCGGGTGTCGCCGGTATAGGCTCCGCTGTGCCAGATAGAGTGATGACCAACGACGATTGGGCAAAGCTGGTCGATACTTCCGACGAATGGATCCGCGCGCGCACCGGCATAGCGGAAAGACGCCTCTGCGATGACAGCACCGCGGCTTCCGATTTGGCCTATGCCGCCGCGCAAAAAGCCCTGAAGCAATCCGGTGTTGCTCCGGCGGAAATCGAATTGATCATAGTGGCGACGACGACTCCGGATTATCCGGTGTTTCCTTCCACCGCCGCGCTTTTGCAGGAAAAATTGGGCTGCGCGCGGGCCGGCGGTTTTGACCTCTCCGCCGCCTGTTCTGGTTTTGGCTACGCTTTTTACACAGCGGCGCAGTTTATCGAAAACGGCGAGTGCCAAAAAGTGCTGCTAATCTGTGCGGACACCCTCAGTAAAAATATGGATTATACAGACCGCAATGTCTGCGTGCTGTTCGGCGACGGCGCGGGGGCTATGGTGCTCGCGCGAGCCGCCGGCGCTGGCGGTCATCTGGCTTCTGTGCTGGGACTGCGCGGCTCCGGCGCGGCGGACTTGATTGTGAAAACCGGCGGCTCGCGCGAGCCTTTGACTGCCGGTAATATTCAGAGCCGGGATAAATACATTTATATGAACGGCAAGAGCGTCTTTAAGTTTGCCGTGCAGATTATGGGCGAGGCGACCGAGCAAGTTTTGAAAAAAGCCGGACTAAAACCGGAGGATATAGATCTTTTTGTGCCGCATCAGGCCAACACGCGCATTATTGACGCGGCGATGAAGCGGCTGTCCCTGCCGCCGGAAAAAGTTGTGGTCAATATTCAGAAATACGGCAATACTTCCAGCGCTTCCATACCGCTGGCGCTGGACGAGGCCTGTCAGGACGGCCGCTTGCAAAAAGGTATGCTGGTGGCGGCCTGCGGTTTCGGCGCGGGTTTGAGCTGGGCGGCGAACTTGTTTCGCTGGGGATTATGACCGCGTTTATTTTTCCCGGTCAAGGCTCGCAGTCGCCGGGTATGGGCAAAGATCTGTATGACGGCGTTCCGGCGGCCAAAGAGGTTTTTCAGCAGGCCGATCAGGCGCTGGATTTTAGCCTGACGGATTTGATTTTTAACGGCACAGCCGGGGATTTACAAAAGACCGTCAATGCCCAGCCGGCCATTTTGACGGTTTCTATAGCGCTGCTGCGCGCCAAAAATATTTTGCCGGAGGCAGTCGCCGGTCATTCGCTGGGCGAGTATTCCGCGCTGGTGTGCGCGGGCGTTCTGGATTTTTCTGAAGCTGTCCGTCTGGTGCGCTTCCGCGGCGAATGTATGGAGCGCGCGGCTCCCGATGGCGGTATGGCCGCCGTGCTGGGTTTGGCTGACGAAATTATCGAGCAGATTTTGCGCGAATATGCTGGGCAGGTGGAAATAGCCAATTACAACTGTCCGGGGCAGACGGTCATCTCCGGCGCGGACGCGGCGTTGAATACAGCCTGCGCGGAGCTGGCTGCCGCTGGAGCAAAACGCATTATTCCGCTGGCGGTCAGCGGCCCTTTTCATTCCAGCCTGATGCGTCCGGCCGCCGACGAATTTCAGGCAAGACTGGCCAAAACAGTTTTGCGGGATCCGCAAATACCGGTGGTGGCCAACGTTACGGCGGATTATGTCCGCGCTGCGGCTTTTATCAGAGAGCTTTTGTATCGTCAAGTATTTTCTGCGGTGCGCTGGACGCAGTCGATGGCCAAAATGCTGTCCAGCGGTGTAAATAGTATCGAAGAAATCGGTCCGGGCAAAGCGCTGACCGGGCTGCTTAAGAAAATTCGGGGAGGATAATAAAATGGGCGAGTTTGCGGACAAGGCGGTAATCATCACCGGCTCGGCGCGCGGCATAGGCCGGGAAATAGCCGCGGCGTTTATTCAAGAAGGCGCCCGGGTGGTTATTTCTGATGTGGACGCCGGAGCCTGCGCGGAAACAGCCGCGGCGCTGGGCGGGCAGGCGGAGGCTATTCCCGCTAATGTGACAGTCAAATCCGAAGTTGAAAATTTGGTTAAGCAGACCAAAGAAAAGCTGGGTTCTGTCGATGTGCTGGTCAATAACGCCGGAGTGACCCGCGACGCGCTGTTTATCCGGCTGAAAGAAGAGGATTGGGATTTGGTGCTTAATATCAATCTCAAGGGCACATTTCTGGCCTCGCAGGCCGCCGCCGGCGTAATGCTGAAACAGCGCTCCGGCAAAATTGTAAATATCGCTTCGGTTTCCGGGCTTTTCGGCAATGCGGGGCAGGCTAATTACGCTTCATCCAAAGCCGGTGTCGTGGCTCTGACCAAAGTTATGGCCAGAGAATTAGCTCCGCGCAATATCAATGTCAACGCCATCGCGCCGGGTTTTATCGTCACCGCTATGACAGACAAGCTGAGCGCGGAGATAAAAGAAAATATCAATAAGCAAATACCGTTTGGCCGGATGGGCGAGGTCAAAGATATTGCCGACGCTGTGCTTTTTCTGGCTTCCGAACGAGCATCCTATATTACCGGCCAGACTATCGCAGTTTGCGGCGGCTTGACAATGCAATCGTGATACTGCCGGTTGGTCCTTAAAGGCGTTGACATAATAAATAGGCTGTCTTTTAATTAGCGGGCTTGGCGGATAAGCAGATAAATTTAATAGAAGGAGGGGGTGAATTGAATGGCAACAGAACAAGAAATTTTTGAAAAAGTAAAATCCGTAGTGGTGGAGCAGTTAAGCGTAAATCCCAGCGAGGTGACCAAAGAAGCGTCTTTCGTCGATGACCTAGGCGCGGACTCGCTGGACACGGTGGAGCTGGTGATGGCGCTGGAAGAGGCTTTTGACACCGAGATACCGGATGAGGATGCGGAAAAACTCTCTACCGTAGGCAACGCTGTTTCTTATATTTTGCAGCATTCCGGCCAATAGATGCGGCCAAGAGCTTAAAAAAACCATAAAGAGGGATAGCCTAAAGGCTACCCCTCTTTATCTAAACATTTGAGGAAGAGTTTAATGCGTTTGAAAGAACTTAAAATAGGAAAATTCACCGCCCGGCTGCCGATAGTGCAGGGCGGTATGTCGGTGCGTAATTCAATGTCGCCGCTGGCCGCGGCGGTGTCCAGCGCCGGAGGCATAGGCGTGATTGGCGCTTCGGCCATAGACAATGAGGATTTGCGGCGGGATATTCTAAACTGCCGCCGCCTAACTGCCGGTATCGTAGCGGTTAATATTATGTACGCTATTAAGCGGTTTACCGAAACGGCGCGGCTCTGTTTAGAGGCCGGCGTAGACCTGATTTTTCAGGGCGCCGGTTTTTCACGGGAGATATATAAACTGATCGAAGGCACCAAAACCGAAGTGGTGTCGATTGTTTCTTCTGTCAAAGCGGCTCTGCTGGCCGAGCGCTGCGGCGCCTCCGCTCTGGTGGTCGAGGGCGCGGAAGCCGGCGGCCATCTGGGCACTGACCGCTCCATAGATGAGATTTTTCCCGAAGTGCGCGCCGCGGTCACCAGCATTCCGGTTTTAGCCGCCGGCGGGATCATTGACGGCTACGACGCCGCCCGTTATTTCAAAATGGGCGCGGACGGCGTGCAGATGGCCACGCGTTTTGTCTGTTCGGATGAATGCTCTGCCCCCCCGGCTTACAAACAGATGTATCTCAACGCCCGGAAAGAAGATATAGTGCGGATGTACAGCCCGGTTGGTATGCCGGGACGGGCTATCCGCAATAAATTGATCGACGAAATAGAGGCCGGCACGGTGCGTTTTGACGGCTGTAAAAACCAGTGCCTGCGCGAATGTTCGCGCAAATACTGCATTTCCGACCGCCTGCTCAAAGCAATGGACGGCGATGTGGAAAACGGGCTGGTTTTTTCCGGCGCGGGCGCCTGGCGGTTAAATGATATACTGCCCGCGGCGAAAATTATGGAAAATCTGGTGCGCGAGATCGAAAGCGTGCCGGAGTAAAGGAATTAAATAATGAGCAAAAGGGTGGTAATCACCGGACTCGGCACAGTGAACGCGCTGGCGGGCAGCGCCTCAGAATTTTGGCCAAAACTTCTGGCCGGCGAGACCGGCATCGCTAAGATACAGGCTTTTGACACCTCGGAGTTCAAAGCGCAAATCGCCGGCGAAGTGAAAAATTTTGATCTAGCCGGCTGGGGCGTGGATAAAAAAGAAACCAAACGGATGGCGCGGTTTATTCAGTTCGCGGTGGCCGCCTCTTGGGAAGCGGCCAGGGACAGCGGTTTTGACATTAAGGCCGATTCAGAAAATGTCGGCGTTATTGTCAGCAGCGGCATCGGCGGTATGGAAATAATCGAAGAAGCGCAAAAAACGCTTTTCGAGAAAGGTCCTGCCAAAATCTCGCCTTTTGTGGTGCCGATGATGATTGCGGATTCGGCCTCCGGCAGTGTCTCGATCCAAACCGGCGCCCGGGGCGTGAATATCGCCGTGGTGACTGCCTGCGCTTCCGGCACGCATTCGATTGGCGAAGCTTTTGAGTGGATTAAACGCGGGCAGGCCAGAGCGGTGCTGGCCGGCGGCGCGGAGGCCTGCATCACGCCGGTGAGTTTGGGCGGTTTTTGCGCGGCGCGCGCGCTGTGTTTTGATTCCAATGATACTCCGCAAAAAGCCTGCCGGCCTTTTGACGCGACGCGCTCCGGATTTGTGATGGGCGAGGGCGCCGGCGTGGTTTTTCTGGAGGAATTAGAAAGCGCTCTGGCGCGCGGGGCTAAAATTTATGCTGAGATGGCAGGTTACGGCGCGACCGGAGATGCCTATCATATTACCTCCCCGGCGCCGGGCGGCGAGGGTGCCGCGCGGGCTGTCAAAATGGCTCTGCGGGAAGCCGGGCTAAAACCGGAGGACATTGATTACATTAACGCCCACGGCACATCAACTGAATTAAATGATAAATTTGAAGCGCAGGCCATCGCCGGTATTTTCGGCGCGGACACTAAAGTCAATATCTCTTCAACCAAAGGCGCTCTGGGGCATTGTTTGGGTGCGGCCGGCGGTTTAGAGGCCGTCATTCTGGCCAAGTCTGTGGAAACTGACCAGCTGCCGCCGACGCTGAATTACCAGACGCCGGACCCGAATTTTCCGCGGCTTAATTTTACACCGAACAAATCTGTCCAGCGCACGGTGCGCGCCGCAATGTCCAATTCTTTCGGCTTCGGCGGGCACAACGCGGTGATTGTTTTTAAGAAATTTCAAAAATAGTTTATAATTTGTGTTTATGGAGCTTGATGACTTCCAGCAAAATTTATTAAAACATACAAAAGATTTTAGAAAGTTATTAGCCACTTCTTCTGGAGACTGGTCTGTTAAAGGATTTATAGATATTGCTAAAAATATCTATACTATTTCTGTGGATACAAAAGTTATTTCAAAAATAATAGAGTTGATGATGTTTCCTGTGTTGCAAAAGTTTGCGAAAGAAAATGATTATGAAATGCGTTTTTGTGCTGGACAAAATCATTATCCAGATATTACCTTTATATCAAAATCCGGAGCTAAAATAGCATTAGATCTTAAAAGCACATGCCGTAAAAACGAAAATATGGTGTCTGGTTTTACTTTAGGGGCTTTTACTGGATATTTTCGTTTTAGAAATTCAAATAAGAATATAACTTTCCCGTATGGAGAGTATAGCAAGCATTATATTTTGGGTGTTATTTATACGCAGCAAAATGAATTGATGGATGAAAGTAAAGTGTATTCTATAGATGAACTTAAAGATATTTTGTCTGTTATAAGGGACTTTGATTTTATTGTGCAGGAAAAATATAAGATTGCTAAAGACCACCCAAGCGGCGGTGATGCTAAAAATATAGGTTCTTGTGTAAAAATTTCAGAACTTAAAAGCGGCAATGGAGTATTTGCTAAATTAGGGGTAAGAATATTTGACGATTTTTGGATGAACTATATGACTTTGGAAATGGCCAGAAACGCCAAGTTAATAAAACCCCCCTATACTAACTTAAAGGAGTATTTAAAATACAGGAATATAAAAAATGTCTAGTGTTGTCACTGCTAAAGAAAAGAAACAATCCCGGCTTTTTGATATTCCATCTAATGATGTTTTTCCGTCCACTCGTTATCAAGGGAGTAAATATAAAATTTTACAGTGGATAGACTGGAATACTAAAGAATTACGGTTTAATTCGGTCTTAGACGCGTTTGGCGGAACTGGATGCGTCGGATATATGTATAAGAAAAAAAACAAGCAGATATTTTACAATGATTATCTAAAATTTAATTTTTATATTGGCCGAGCTTTAATAGAAAATCAAGGCACTGTGCTAACAAAATCTGATGTACAGTGTGTTTTGCGAAAACAAGCGGGGAGGCATTACCCCACCTTTATTTATGACACATTCAAGAACATCTATTTCGCTGACGAAGAAAATAAATGGCTGGATATAGTGGTTACTAATATTGGAAATATGACTGATAAATACAAACAGTCTTTAGCTTATTATGCGCTTTTTCAGGCTTGTATAATAAAACGGCCATACAATTTATTTCATAGGAAAAACTTATACATTCGAACCGCTGATGTGGAGAGGAGTTTTGGGAATAAAAAGACCTGGGATGCATCTTTTGACGCTCATTTTCTAAAGTTTGTCACGGAGGCAAATGCGGCAGTATTCTCTAATGAATGGAATAATAAAGCTGTATGCGCCGATGTTTTTGATTTAGACATTCAAGCTGATTTAGTTTACATTGATACTCCATATATTTCAGCCAAGGGGACTGGAGTTAATTATTTTGATTTTTATCATTTTTTGGAAGGGCTGGTTTTTTATGAAAAATGGCCTGATTTGATTGATAAGAACTCGAAACACAAGAAAATGAAAAATGGCCGAAATGAATGGTGTAGTAAAAACGAAATATGCCAGGCGTTTGATCGATTATTTTGTAAGTTTCAAAATTCGATATTGATTGTTTCATACCGTGATGACGGATTGCCTTCTGTGGATATTTTAGTGGAAATGCTAAGAAAGTATAAGCAATCTATCGAGATAAAAAAACTAGAATACAGATATGTTTTGAGTAATGCATTTTCTCGTGAAGCGCTGATTATTGCTAGATAAATGAACATCGTTCTGGTCGAGCCTGAAATACCGCCGAACACCGGCAATATCGCGCGCTTGTGCGCCGGTGTAAACGCGACTTTGCATTTGGTCAAGCCGTTAGGTTTTGATATCTCTGACCGCGCGGTGAAACGCGCGGGGCTGGATTACTGGGACAAAGTGAGACTGATCAGCTGGGATAATTTAGAAATATTCTTGAATGATAATAGTTCTAAACGCATGTTCTTTTTTTCCACCAAAGCCAGACAGCGCTATGCTGATCTGAAATACCAGCCGGACGATTATTTGGTTTTTGGCCGCGAAACCCGAGGCCTGCCGGAAAGCCTGATTTTTAGTAATCCGAAAAATTCCGCGGCTATCCCGCTGGATAAAAATAATGTCCGTTCTCTTAATCTCTCCAATTCCGTGGCGATAGTTCTGTACGAGGCGCTGAGACAGCAGAGGTTTAAGTTTTAGTCTTTAAGCCGGGGCGGTTTTCCTTTATAATAAACCGCGGATTTGGTTTTCTTTGGCAGAGGAGAGGTCGCATAGTGGCCGAGTGCGCTGGTTTGCTAAACCGGTAAGGGGGAAGCCCCTTCGAGGGTTCAAATCCCTCCCTCTCCGCCACGCGCCAATGCGCGAGCGGTCTGTGCGTGAGAGAAAATTGCGCGCGGACGGTGTCGGTAAAAATAATCTTGGGGGGACAGGATATGCGGCTGTTTTGTAAACTGATCAAATTTGCCGAGAGTGAAGAAGCGAAAGAATTAACAGAACTGGAATTCCCCGGACCGCAGACCGCGGACGGCAGGCCATTAAAAGTTTTTCAAGATGCTCAACATACAGTTTTCCTCAAATCCATAGCCCGGCGGCTGAAAGATTTCCTGTCTGAGCCGCAAAAAATAGATGACCCGGACATACTGGCAGCCCTGCAGTGTATCTCCTCCCAAAATTTTGCGTTGAGCGATTTTTCTTATACCCAGATTTATCAGTCCCGCAGGATTTTGCTTTTACGGAAAATTAGAAATGAGAACGCGCGGTATGAGCCGGCTATCCTTGATTTAAGCCAGACGGGGGATCTCAAGATCATTAAGACAAAGTTTGGCAATAAATTGAACGAGTTAAGCTGCCCGATCGCGGCCGTGCCGTTCTTTTCCGCCGCCGGCCAGAAATATTTTGTGATAGCCAGCCTGCTTTATGATAAACCCCTGCAGATATTTGCGGAGAAGGGGTGTTTTATCCGCACGCTGGGTGGTCGGGAATTTGGCGGAACCTCGACGCTGTTCTCCGCCGACCAGCGGGTGTATGTCGCGGATGACTATACAGGAGTGATCCGCAAATTTAATCTCTCCGATGTTTCTGAGGAGAAGCTGGAATGGACCGCCAGCGAGCCATTTTCTCCCGTGGAGTCGCCGGAAGAAAAACAATTTATCCTCCGCAAAGTGGATTTTATGACTGTTTCCGAAGATCTTTTGTATGTGAGCAACGTGGCTTCAGGGCGGATTGGTATGTACCGCCAAGACACCGGCGAATATGTGTCCGGTCTGGACGGCCGATCAGAAAAATATGCGGAATATAAAATAGACGATATGCGTTTTTGCCCGTTTCTGTTCGATTTGCCTCCCCTGTCCGAACTGGTCGCGCTGACGCAGCCGGTGCAAAATTTTAATTCCCGGGAGCCTTCGAATGAATTTGCTTTGGTTGGCAGACAGGGGACCCTGATAGCCAGAGTCGCTCTGGACAAGAGCTGCGGGCAGCTGCGCGGGGCGGCAGTGGACAGGCGCAATGGCCGTCTTTTGCTGGCAGTGGAGCACAACATTTACGTTTATACCGCGTACGGATTGGTATGGCATTTTCTGGCGCCGGGCTGCGAAAGCAATATCCTAAATCTCGGCTGGCAGACGGAAAATGACACTTTGTTGATATTTTACGGAGGCGCCGCTACTAATCAAGTCGTGGCTTCCTTGACGGCGGAGGCGGTGAACAGACTGCTGCTGGTCGGAGTCGGCGCAGACCCGGATTAAGAATTGCGTTTTTGAGATTTTCCTGCGCCCCGATGTTCCTGCAGGATTTGCTGGAGGTTCAGTAATTTGTCCGCTGGGGCGGTTTTCATCGCGCGCAAAGTGGCATAACGGTCAAAATTTTGTCTGTGCTGGACATAGCAGTAAACGGCATAAAACCAACAGCCGCTGTTTACCGCCAGCAGACAAAACAGCAGTTTGACTGCCGGATAAACAAACGGCGGATAATTAAACAACGTAAACAAACTTAAATTATTCAGCTGAAAAAACAGTATATAGGGCAAAAGCAGTCCGGCATTTAAGAAAGCAAATAGATAGAGGCTCTGGAAAAAAAATAAACGAATATTGGCCAGCACCGAACGCCGCCAGGAAATTTTGGCAATGAGAATTAACGCAAAAAGACAGAAGTAAAAACTTAAAACACACAAGACTACCGCGTCGGTCTGCGGCGGAAAATTAAAAAAAGACGGCAATCCCGGCTGTTCAAAAGGGGTCAACCGGCAGGCGCCGCAGAGTATAGCGTACAGACCGCCGCTTAAAGCTGAGCCGGCGCTGGCGGACAGCGCCGCCGGCAAGAATTTGGCCGCGGGCAGTAAAAAATAAGCCAGTCCAGTATTGAGCAGATAAAATAACAGGGTAAATAGACTCAACGCCAGCTGTTTTTCCAGCCACAGCGGCAGCAGCCAGCCCAGCAGAAAACCGTTTAACAGCAGCCCCGCGGCGTAGAGACTGGTTGGTCTGTTGAGCAGAAGCAGGGCGAGCAGGCCGAACACGGCCAGCGGCAGCCAGACTGCGCTGTCTCTGGCGTAATCAGCAAAACTAAATTTTTCCTCAAAAGCACTGTCCAACCCGTAGTTGTAATTTTCATCAATTTTCTGAATCAGAATACGGTCTCCAACGTTAAGGCGCCGATCTGCCGGCATCTCGATGAGAATGAAATCTTTGCTTTTAGCTGTCCGCACTTTGACCAGCCGGTGCGGATTGGCGCTGGAAAAGTCTTCCAGTATATGCGTGACCGTGCCTTTCAGCCGCTCTGGCAATATGCTGCCCGCCGCGGCGGATAAGGCCAGCAAGACAAACAGACAGATAAAAAGGCGCCGCATAGGGTTTATTATATCCGAAAAATCCGCGGTGTGCCCAACCACTGCTCCGGCCAAAATGTGGTAAAATTTAATTTACCAATCCGGGAGCGCCGCTTGCAAAAATTTTGGCCGGTTCTTTTGTTATTTTCTCTGCTTGCCGCAAACGGCAGCCTGAATGTTTTTACCGGGGATAAAGAGGCGGAAATTCTTATTGATGGAGAGTCCGCGGGACGGGATATGGTGCGCGGTCATTCTCTGCCGGCCGGCACGCATTATTTGCAGGTGCAGAAAAACGGCAAAATTATCCGCGCCCAAACGGTGCATATTCAAGACAACAAAACAGAGACAGTGGCGCTGGACGATTTTGTGGATTACCGCAGCGGCGCCGCTTCGCGCGGCGCCATCGAAGTCGAAGCGATGCGGGTGCGTGAGACGCGCGGCAATCTGGGTTTTGGCGTTTACGGCGGTTCGCCGGCTTCGGGTTTGAGCCTCAAATGGTGGCCTTGGGAGCGGTTTGGTCTGCAGGGCATCGGTTATGTCAATAATTTTGACGGCAACCGGGACACCCGGCTGGGCGCGCGGCTGTTAATCTCGCTCAATGAATCTGTTTATAAAAATAGCACTTTTACCACTTTTTTGGCGTTAGGCGGCGGACGTTCTACTTTGGTCAACCAGACCGATGACGAAAAAAATGAAATGTATGATCTGCAGGAGCTGGCGCTCGGCATTGAGTTTAAGATCGCGGATTTTTTCAGCGCCACGGAGCGGAGCACCAGATATGTTATTATTAAAGAAGGCAAAGAAAATATTTCTCCGTATATTACGCTTTTGACGGAGATTGCGCTGGGCCTCGGCGAAGGCTTGTTAAAATTTGGTCATATTGCTCTGGAACTGGGCGTGGAGCATATTGCGACGCGCTATTTTCTGCCGGCGGCTGAAGCAAAGTTCGCTGACCGCACGGCAGTCAAAGCAAGCGGCGGGTTCCACGTTTATTTTTAAGTTTTAATAAATTCAAGGAGGAAATTATGCGAAAAAGTTTGTGGATTTTGGCAGCGGCGCTGCTGGCTTGGGGGCTGGCCGCTCCGGGGCGGATCAATGTCATCACCGATCTGCCCGGAGCACAGGTGTATATCGACGGAACGCTGGCCGGCGCGGAGTTTGTGCAAAATTACGAGGTCGAGCCGGGCGAGCATTATGTGATGGTGAATTACCGCGGCAAAAAAATATTTGCCCGGACTTACGCTGTGGGCGACGGCGAGATCAGAACGATCCCGACCGCGCATTTTGTGGATTTCAAAACTAATGTGGCCAACCGCGGCGCCGTGGATGTGGAGGCCGCCCGCATCCGTGAAACCAGAGGCAATTTTGCCCTCGGCGCGCAGGGTTCGCTCACCGCCGAAACGGCTTCGCTGGGCGGCGTGTCCCTCAAAAAATGGTTTGGCGAACGGGTGGGCTTGCAGGCTATCGGCTGGCTGGACGGCACGCGCACTTATTCCGGCGGCCGATTGTTAGTCTGGATCGCGGACAAAGTGGTTTTTAACGCGCCTTTTTCCGGCTACCTTTTCTTGGGCGGCGGCACGGACAGCTACGCGGATAAAGCGGACGCTTACAATAATATTCGCACTTCAGTCAGCAATTTTGGCTTTGGCGTGGAATTTTCGCCGCTGGGCGTGAACGGCCTATTTTTAAGCGCGGAACTGGGACTGGAAAAACGTTTCTCGACCGGCCAAGATCCAGATATAAACGGCCGTGAATATACCGGTATGGTTTTTTCAGGAGGCCTGCATTTATATTTTTAAGTTTATAGATACTTAACCAGTTCGCTTAAGGTGATGTCCAAGCCTGCGGAGATTTTTTTTAAGGTTGTCGCCCGCAGATCAGACTGGCCGGTTTCTATTTTGCTCAAACCAGATTTGGTGAAATCATTTTCATAAGCAAATTTGTTTAGGCTGATCCCTTTGGCCTCGCGGGCCGACCTGATCCGTCGTCCTAATATATGCAAGAAACTACATTGTTCTTTCATTAAGCTTAGTATTTTACTTGCAAATTCCAGCCAATCTGTTATATAATAGAGAACAAAATAAATTACGCTCAAAATTAATGTAATGTTTAGACTAAGAACGGATTAGGGGCGGCAATTTATTTTTAGGGGGGTACAATGGCGCGCTACAGATATAAGACACCGGACAATGACAACTCGACAACGACCACGAACACGACGACCAGCGCATTAACTCCCAGTAAAGAATATCTGAAAAACCAAGAGGCGCTGGC
>JAITIS010000072.1 GCA_031279305.1 Candidatus Margulisiibacteriota bacterium
TCTTTATGGACGCCGCGGGCAACACGTCCAATATAGTCACCGATGATATTCTCTATGACGGACAGGCGCCCACGGCCAGCGGCAGCGGCGGCGGCGAGAGCTACGGCGTGACGATCAACGGCGGCGCGCTGTGGACAACTACGCTCAACGTCACGCTGAATATACACGCCACAGATAACATTGGTGTGGTTTCGATGAATATCAGCAACACCACGACCTTTGTATCTGGAAACTGGCAGGATTATCAGGAAGAAATACCGGGCTGGACATTGCTCGATAACAATCAGACCACCAAAAATGTCTATGTAAAATTCCGCGACGCCGCCGGCAATGAATCGTCTGTCGCTACGGATTATATTTGGTTCGACAAGGACGGCCCATTTTTTCCGCCTATAGACAGCAGCGGCATAGTGGGCGGCATCCGGATCAATAACGGCGCGGTCTACACCAGTTCCAATATAGTCGATCTGGAATTTCTGGCCGCCGGCGCGGACGAAATGCTGGTCAGCAATGACACTTCTTTTAGCGGCAGTATTCTGGAGCCATACAAAACCGCCAGCAGCAACTGGCCGCTCGATAATATAGAAGGCACCCGAACTGTGTACGTGCGCTATCAGGATCTGGCCGGCAATACTTCTAATATTGGCTCGGACACAATTATTCTCGATTGGACGCCGCCCAGCGGCAGGGTCACGATCAATAGCGGCGCGGCGACCGCCAACAGCGCGGCGCTCGCGCTGGAAATTTACGCCACGGATAATTATATGGTAGCCGCAATACTCATCAACGAAACAGGCAGTATATCCGACGGCGCCTGGCAAAATTACAATCCGGCCAAACAGTATAATTTAGCGGACACCGTCAGCGGCGACAAAACAATCTATGTCTGGCTCAAAGACGGCGCCGGCAATATCAGCAACGTTCCGGTCACCGACGACATTACTTTATTAGACATTCCGCCGCCCGCGGGCAGCACGCCCGGCAACGGCGGCACCGGCGAGCCGATCTGGTCCTATCCCAATCCCTTCAGTCCGTCCGACGATGAAGAAGCCAAAATCGGTTTTCTGGCGGATAAAGACGGCTGGGTCAAAGTGTATATTTACAATATCCGCGGCGAACGGGTCTGGTCGACAGAAACTTTTGCCCGGCAGGGCGCCGCCAACACGGTCATCTGGAACGGACGCACGCCGCGCGGCGCTATCGCGCCCAACGGCATCTACATACTGTTCTTAACCAATGAACAGAAAAAAATCACCGGCAGAGGGAGGCTGACTCTCCTTGATTAAACGTCTGTATATATTATTATTTTTGCTTGTCATTCTCGGCGCGGAGAATAAAGAAACTTACGCTCTGGACGATCTGCTGGCCGGCGCGGACAGTTTTGGCCGCGGCAGCGCGTATCTGGCCGCGGAAGATAACAGCAGCTATGTTTTTCAGAATTATTCCCTGCTGGGCGGTCAGGCCGCGCCGCGCGTCACATTGACCGCTTTCAAGCTGATCAGCGAGATCAATTATCTGGCGGCGGCCTACAGTCAGGACAGCTGGGGCATAGGCCTGCTGAATATTTCGGACACGGGCGGCTATGTCCGCGATGAGCGCAACAATGTCAGCGGCGGCCAGATCGGCTACCGGAACAGCATTTTGTATGGAGCTTACGGCCGGGAGATCAGGCCGGATCTGCGTTTAGGCCTGCGCTTAAAATATCATGACATCGCTTTTTCAGAAGTGGAAAGTTCCGCGCAGGGTTTCGCGCTGGACGTTTCCGGATTGCACCGGTTAAATAAGCATTTACTGCTGGGCGGTGAAATAAATAATCTTTTCGCCGCGCCGTTAATCTGGTCGGACGGGTTCCAGGAAACCCAGCCGGTCATTCTAGGACTGGGCGCTCAGTTAAAACTGCTGGGGACGGAAGGCTTCTGGAGGGAAGCCCAGCCTTTGAATGCCTATCTGGATGTGCGGCTAAAAACTCTCGACGCTTTCTGGAACGGCGGGCTGGAGTACTGGCCCAGCGAATATATCGCTCTGCGCGCCGGGTTCAAACAAACAGCCAGCGAACCAACGGACACTTATCAATACACCGCGCACACCAGATTTACCGCCGGCATAGGTTTCAACTGGCACAACATTTTTATCGACTATGCTTACAATCCGGGCGACGATCTCGCCGAAAATATCACGCATTTTTTCACGCTGTCTTACCGTTTCCCGGAAAAAGCGGAGCCGGTTCCAGAACCTGAACCAGAGCCGCCGCCGGTTGTCCCGCCGCGCCGCCAGAGAATATTTTTTGACACCACGCATCTGCGGATAGGAGAACAGATACTCCTTGAGGATTTGGGTTATTTAAGTTTTGTGCAGGGCTATCCGCCGGGCGGCATCTACGCGCCGGATCAAGCGATGACCCGCCGCGAGCTGATGATAGTGCTGGTGCGGCTGTTGGAGAGCGCGGAGCGTCATCCTGAGGGCGCGCCGCTTGTCTTCCCTGACACCACTACCCGCAACAAAGAATTGACGGACAAAGCCGCCGGATACGGCCTGCTGGTCGGCTATCCAGACGGTCTAGCCCGTCTGGATGATCCGGCGCGCCGTGACGAGGCGGCCTGCGCTTTTGCCAGATATTACGAGATTGCCGGACGCAATCTGTTAAACACCGATGTCTACGCTGATGTGCCGCTGGAACACTGGGGCTACAAGGACATCAATCTGACCCGCCAGTATTATCTGACGCAGGGCATAGACACGCTTCATTATATACCCGG
The DNA here is from genome assembly GCA_031279305.1 of Candidatus Margulisiibacteriota bacterium. Taxonomy (GTDB): domain Bacteria; phylum Margulisbacteria; class Termititenacia; order Termititenacales; family Termititenacaceae; genus JAISQA01. The sequence goes on from JAITIS010000072.1 coordinate 2,757, forward strand.
AGCCTATCTGTCCCGTCTGGATGCGGCGAGAATACTGGGAAGGATCAAGTATGTGCGGGACTCCCGCTCCGGCCTGCCGCCGATCGAAGGCCTGTCCGAACTGCTGGCGGAAGAAGAAACCATAGAAGCGCTGTTAGACGCCGAAATTCAAGCGTCATTTTAACCGGCGGTGCCAAAAATATAAAACCAGCGCCAGCCCGCTCAAAACTCCAGCAAGAATAATTTTATTTTTATCCACTGCTTGCGGCGCGGCAAAACCCGGATTTAGAACAGTGATCTCCGTGGCGTGAATATCCAGATCGCCGCCGTGTTTAGCGCAGGCGCGGTGAAACTCACCCAGTATCTCCACGGTGTCTCCGGTCTGCTGGTATCTGCCCGCGACACGGATTTTCGCCGCCAGTTCGCGCGGCGCGAAAATACCGATCGCGTGCCCGCCGTCACTGACATTGAACCAGACATTCTCCCCGCGCGGCATAATATCGCCGATTACCTCGCCTCGGTACAGCACGGGGATATTATCGTATTCCCGCGGCAGATTGAGCAGCGCCCCGGATGAATACTCCCGCGCGGCAAAAGCCCAAACTGTCAGCATAAAAATAAATATGGCTTTTCGCATACTATTTTCCCCGCCAGCAGGACCAGCCGTAAGCCAGCAGACCTAAAACCGCGGTAAATTCCAGCCGGCCGGCCCAAGCCTCCAGTATGTAAACTAGCTTTAAGCCGGCGGGCAGAGCCGCGCTGATGATGCCGCTGGACAGGCCGGAATTAGAAGCCACCGCCACTGATTCAAAAAGCGCGGCATAAAAAGGAAAACCATAAGCCACTCCGGCCGCCGCGCCGATAAAAAAAGTCGCCAAATACAAAAGCGCGATCAGCGCCGCAGAGCGCGCTATCCGGTCGTTTAGAAACACATCTTTGATATGGTGGAAACGTTCCGCCAGCACCGCGCTGTCCGGCAAAAGCAGGCGCTTAATATCCTGCCGCAGGGCCTGACCGATAATGCTCAAACGGAATATTTTTAGACCGCCGGACGTGGAGCAGATGCTGGCGCCGATGCCCATCGCCATCAGCAGTCCCAAAACAGCCAGCGGCTCCCATTCCTGCCAGAGCCGGCCGGCGGCCAGCGTGGTGTAGCCGGTGGTGGTGTGCGCGGACACCAGCAAAAAAACGCCTTTGCGGAAAAGCGCGGACAGGCCTGAGTAAACTTGTTTTTTAGCCAGCGTAAAAAACACCAAAAATCCGGCTAGAAAAAAAGAAAATGCCAAGGTTCTTAATTCTATGTTGCGCCATAATTCTTTTTTGCGGCCGCTCAAAACAGCGTGATGCAGATGAAAATTTAAGCCGCCCAGCAGAATAACAAATAACAGTGCTGTCTCCAGCCGCCAGCTGTGATAATACAAAATACTCTGGCTCTGCGGCGTAAAACCGCCGGTGTCAAAACCGGACATAAAAAGCCACAAACCGTGCAAAAAAGCTCTCGCCCAGGATAGTCCCGCGGATTTGAGGATCAGGGTCAGCGCCGCCGTGCCGATCAGCATAAATAGGGAGCTGACCAGCCAGATAAAACGGGAAGTGTTTAGAACATTGGGCAGAATGCGCTCCTCCCGCCCCTCGCCAGAGTACAACCTAAAACCACCGGCGCCGGATTTGATCAAAACGCTCAAAGCGATGACCACGATGCCCTGCCCGCCGAGAAACATCATCAGGTGCCGCCACATATTATGCGCATAAGCCAGATGATCCAGATCGCGCGCCAGACTAAAGCCGGTCGTGGTAAAAGCGTTCATCGCCTCAAAAAAAGCATCCAGATATGAGCCAAAGGAGCCGGATAGATAAAGCGGCAGGGCGGAAACAGCGGCGGCGCAGAGCCAAGACAGCGCCACCACGGCTAGGCCGTGCAGCCAGCCCGGCTCTTTTCTGGTAAAACAGAGAATACGCAGCAGAAAACCCAGACTCAAAGTAAGCGCCGCGCCCAGCAGGTAATCGCAAAAGGGCTGCCATTCCTGAAAAATCCAAGCGGTGCCCAGCGGAATAAACATAGCCAGACCTACGCCGCTTAGCACTGTGCCCAGATAAAAACCGATGAGCCTGTGATCTTCCCGCCGCGGCTTAATGAGCATAGAAATAAAGAACAGCCGCCAATATCCAGAGTCCAGCCAGCAAAATCCCCGCGTAAATCAATTCAGCCAAAATGCCGGTCAAGCCGGCCACAAAACTCCGTCCGGGTTTAAGCATTTTTGGCTCCGAGCAGATCGAGCAGCGCCTGCCTGCTGCCGCCGGAAGTCAGGGCGATCACGTCGTCGCCGCGCTGAAGCACCGTGAAACCGCGGGGAATAATCACTTCCTCGCCGCGCAGGATAGAAATCAGCACGGTATCCTGCGGCAGGGACAATTCCATAATTTTTTTAGACACTACCGGCGAAGAAGGAGCTACCGTCACCTGCACTATGGACATCCTGCCGCGCTTGAGCGTGAAAAGCGTGGAAATTTCCGAGGTGGATATTTCTTGAGTGATCAGGCTGGTGATGATCGAGCCGCTGTCCACCGGCACATCGACGCCCAGCGCGGCAAAAGTTTTAGCGTTGCGCGAGTCATTGACCTTGGCGACAGCACGCTTGACTTTGAAACGCTCCTTCGCCAGCTGACAGATGATTAGATTGTCCTCGTCATCGCCGGTCAGCGCGGCGATCACATCCGCGCGGTCCAGATAAGCCTGCTCCAGCACCTGCGGATCGCAGCTGTCGCCGCAGATCACCAGCGCGGCCGGGAAGAGACGGGACATCCGCCCGCAGACGTCCGGCTGGCGGTCCAAAATAATCACCGTATGCTTTTCCCGCAGGAGATTGCGCGCCAGCTGGCGGCCGACATTTCCCGCTCCAGCCACAACCACAAACATTTTATTTTTTCTCCATTATGACATCGCGCATCAGCGAAGCCACCAGCGTCGTGCCGCTGATAATTTCCAAGCCAAATTGCCTGTACAAAGCAGCCCGGCGCGGATCGTACACTCTGGCAACCACTCGCGGAACGCCAAAAATTTTTTTTATGATCTGCGCAGACATTAGATTGGTATTGTCGCCGTTGGTCACCACGGCAGCGGCAGCGGCGCGCTCCACACCGGCCAGCTTTAGACTCTCGGTATCAATGCCGTTGCCGAGTATGGTCGCGCCGTTAAAACTATCGCCCAGCCGCTTGAAAGAGCTCTCGTTTTTGTCCAGCACCACCACATTGTGGCCGCCAGCGCTCAAAATCTGCGCCAGCTCCGAACCCACCCTGCCGCAGCCAACGATGAGCGCCTGCATATTTCAGCCAAAAATGCCGGAATTAAAAAATTCCGAATTGTTTTTGGTTTTCTTAAGCAGATTGACCAGCTCTTCGGTGGCGTTCTCGGAATCGATGCTCTTGCGCAAGAGCACCGTCTTTTTCAGCACATCTTCCGGCAGCAGCAGCTCCTCTTTGCGCGTGCCGGAGGCCACCACATCGATGGCCGGATAAATGCGGCGGTTGGCCAGTTTGCGATCTAAATGCAGCTCCATATTGCCGGTGCCTTTGAATTCCTCATAGATCACGTCGTCCATACGGCTGCCGGTGTCCACCAACGCGGTGGCAATGATAGTCAGCGAGCCGCCGCCCTCGATATTGCGCGCGGCGCCGAAGAAACGTTTAGGCTTATGCAGAGAAGCGGGATCCAGACCGCCGGACAGCGTGCGACCGGAAGGCGCCACGACAATATTATGCGCGCGGGCCAGACGGGTGATGCTGTCCAGCAGAATCACCACATCTCTGCCGTGCTCGACCAATCGCTTGGCCGACTCCAGAAGCAGCTCCGACAATTTCACGTGCTGTTCCGGCGGCTCGTCAAAGGTCGAGGCCACCACTTCGCCTTTGACAAAACGGCGCATATCGGTCACTTCTTCCGGCCGTTCGTCGACCAGCAGGACTTTAATAGTAACCTTCGGATGATTGATCTCGATGCTCTTGGCAATATCTTTTAGAATGCTGGTTTTGCCGGCTTTGGGCGGCGAAACGATCATCGCGCGCTGGCCGAAGCCGATCGGCGCGACCATATCGATGAGGCGGGTGGTAATGTTTTTCTGGTCAAACTCCAAGCTGATTTTTCGATCCGGGAATATCGGCACCAGATTGCTAAAAAAAGTCCGCTTGCGCGCCACATCCGGCGGCAGGCCGTTGATAGCGTCCACGCGCACCAGCGAGAAATAACGCTCGCCCTCTTTAGGTTTGCGTCCCAGCCCCGTCACGCTGTCGCCGGTCAGCAGGGAAAATTTACGGATCTGCGCCGAGGACACGTATATATCCTCGCTGGACGGCAGATAATTATTCACCCGCAAAAAGCCGTAGCCGTCGGGCAGGCGCTCCAGTATGCCTTCGCAGGCCACCGTGCCCTCTTCGTTGGTTTTGAGCTGCATTATCTTGTAAATCAGATCGCTTTTTTCCAGCGTGGTCATTTCCTCGATCTTTAATTCTTTGGCGATCGCGTAAAGCTCGGAAATTTTCATTTTTTGCAGGGCGGGGACGTCCAGCGCCGCCACCAGTTTTTCATTATTCAGCTGTTTGGCGGCCTCTATTTTGGCATTGCTTTCTATTTTACCCAGCTCCGCCGGAGCTTCGGGCATATTATCTGCAGTTTTTTTAGATGTCATATTCTCTCCTTTGAAATTTTTAGACACAATAAAAATCGGGAATAAACTTTGAACTGGGCAAACTATATCACAGCGTCATTAAACACGCAAGGGCAGTTGTATTCGCCTTTCTATTTATATATAATTATATTACTAAGGAGGCGTTATGTTAATCGAAGAGTCCGAATATATGGGCAAGCCGATGCTGGTCTTAAAAAACGATGACAAAGACCGTTTTCCTTTTTCTTTTGGTTTGGCCAAAGCCAAAAAAGTGCTGGAGGCTGTCGAGGACATCAAGAAATTTGTAGAAAAACACGACGTCCCTAAAGAATAGCCGCCCTTATCTAAGCTGTCACTTCTTGCCCTTGATACTGCCGGGACAGTTCGTCCAGCGCGCCGTTTTTGCCCAAGATCACCTCGACATTCACATCCTGATTTTGCACCGGAATGATCAGGCCGCTTATTTCCTGTCCATCAACCAAGATTTTTTTCACGCCTTTGCTTACTTTTTCCGGATTTTTCACCGTGATGCGGTAAGTCTGGCCGCGGAAAATTCTGGTGACCTTAAATTCCGGCCAGTTTTTGGGTATGCAGGGATTGATCCGCAGGCCGGCATAGACCGGCTCGACGCCCAAAATATATCTTGTGCTGACCGTGTACATCCAAGATGCTGTGCCGGACAGCCAGCCGTTGCGCCCCAGACCGAACTGCGGATGGTCATCGCCCAGAATATTCTGCGGGTAATTGTAGGGCGCGGATTCGAAAATCTCGATAATCTCGTTTTTGGCCGCCGGGTTGACCTGATTGTAATATTCAAAAGCGCGGTCACCGTGCCCCAGAATAGTCTCGGCGTACATCACCCAGGGATTGGTGTGCAGAAAAATGCCGCCGTTTTCTTTGGCGCCCGGCGGATAGGTGGTCACCCCGCCCTTGCGCCAGTCAAACCCGTTGTAAGACGGCCAGCTGACTTTGACGCCGTATTTAGTGTTCAAGTGCTTGCGCACAGACTCCAGAGTTTTAAGCGCGCGCTCCGGCGTGGCAAAACCGGACAGCACTGACCAAGCCTGCACTTCGACAAAAATTTTGCTGCCTTCATTGACCCGCGAGCCTACCGGCCTGCCGTCCGCCTCAAACCAGCGCACCCACCATTCGCCATCCCAAGCCTGCTCATTAAAAATTTGGCGCATATCCGCATAGTATTTTTTGTATTTCTGCACAAGGTCATCTTTTTTTAAGAAAGCGCTGAGTTCGATCAACACCCAAAGCGCCCGCCCGTACAGGCAGCAGGTGAAACACGACTCCGCCGCGCCTTTGAGATTGACCGTGTCGTTCCAGTCGGCAAAACCTAAGAGGGGCAGACCGTGCTGTCCGACATTGGCGCGGGTAAACTCGACAGCTCTCTGCAGGTGGTCAAAAATCGTCCCAGACTCTCGGGCCTCCAGAGTTTTTTCTTTGTCATAATAAGTGACCATTTCGTCCAGCACTTTGGCGTCGCCGGTTTCTTTAATATAAGCGGCTACCGAGAACACCGGCCAGAGATGATCGTCCGAATACCAGCGATGACCGTCCCGCTCCTCACGGCTGTCGCCTTCATTGGCTTCCATAGTCGAGGCATAAAATTGATGCATAGCCGATCCGTCGGTTTTTTGCACGCTTAAGATTTTTTTGATGAGCAGCATCGCCTCTTCCGGCATATGGGGCATCACGCCCAGCACGTCCTGCGCGGAATCCCGGTAGCCGATGCCGCGTCCGCCGAAACCCAGCTGGTTGTAAGACAGATCGCGCGACCAGTTTTTGGTCACCTGACACTGGCGCGGGTTGTGGATATTGATCATCGAATTGAAGCTTGGCTCCGGCGTCTCGATCTGCAGGGCGGACAGATATTTTTCCCAGAAAGCGGCCAGAGACTGAAAAGCCGCGTCAACATTTTTCTCCTCCCGAAATTTCCGGATCAAAGGCAAAGCTTTGTCCGTCGGCAACAAGCCCGGCTCCCAAGATTCGGCCTGGCCAAGCTGCACTATGAGCCGTTTGGTTTCGCCGGGTTTGACCGCGCCTAGATGGTGCATTAGCGCGCCGATCAAATTGCCGCGCACCGCCTCGTAGTTAGACAGCTCTTTTTCCTGCAGGGAGAGCGGCGCCGCCCAAGTGCCGTACTCATAGTCGCCCAAAAATCTTTTCCGGTCGGTTTCAAAAGAAGAAACCGGCTGATTGGAAGTCAGATAATTGACCACATTGTCCCGCTTCATAAAAGCGTACTGGCGCAGAATTAAAAAACCATTGCCCATATCGCGCGCCCGGGCGGACATAGTCTGCGGCACCCAGTCGGCGTTGGTCAGCTGCTTCAGCGCGTCAAAATGCGTGTACTCCGCCACCGGAATCACATCGATCTCCAGCTCCCGGCCGGATTTATTGGTAAGACGCAGGTCGCGCAGTTCGGTCGGCGCGCCCGGCGGCACGAAAACAGTTATCTCGGCGCGGATGCCGTAAAACTCGGAGATAATTTTCTGATAACCCAGTCCCACGTGGCATTCGTATAAATCATATTTATCTAATGTCGGCACATAAAACGGCGAAAAAATTTTGTAACCATACTCTGTCTTAAAACGCACATACAGCGTGGCGCCTTTGAATTCCGAAGCCGGCATCTGGGGGATATATTTGGTGATGCGGTTTAAGGCCGGGTCGTCTTTGCAAAGCAACGCGCCGCCGGTGTGATCAACAAAACCGCCGAATTTAAGCGTGCCGATATAATTGATCCATTTGATCGGCGTGTGGGGATCGGTGATAACATACTCTTTATTTTTATCATCAAAGTAGCCGTAACTGACCATAAAACACATCCTTTCAATAAAAAGGGGCGGTCGCCCGCCGAAAAGTTGCCGTACTCTAGCACAGCGAAAAAGCAAAAAGCAAGTTATTTTTTAGCGGAACAGAATAAAAGCTATTCTAAGGCAAATTAAATGCAACAAAAACATCAAACTGCCGATAATGTACCGGAAAAGTTATGTTTACGCATTGCAAAACAATAGCGGACGCGAATGCACAGACCAATAAGCTAAAAAGCCTGCGCGAAGAATGGTTTAGGCTGAAAAATCGGCTCCACGACCTGCGCATTCTGGCAGAGGTCACCGGCAGTATAAATATAGAAGCTTACCGCAATATTTTCCTCATAACGGATGTGGAGAACGCTATGCGGGAGCTGGGCATTCCGGACGCTCGTCATATACTCTTTGAACCGCCGCTGGTGCCGCGCCAGGGCTACTGCCGCCTGCGCAGCACGACCAACAACATTAAGCATTTGATTGAGAAACTCGATGAAACATCTACTAAATATAAAGAATATCAAGCTAAGCTCGATGAAATATTTAATAAATATAAAGAGTACCAAACTAAATTTGATGAAACATCTACTAAATATAAAGAATCCCAAGCTAAGCTCGATGAAATATCCAAGAAATGTAAAGAATATAAAGCCCAGCTCGAAAAAACAGAAGAAACCAAGAACCTGTTGGCCAATCGCAGGGTAAATATTGAACTCAATGCAACCAAACAAAGTATCGCCAAGCTGGAAATACAGCTGATCGAAAAATTGATCAGAGCCAAAGGTCTGGGCGACTGCCAGTCGATCCTGTCCAAATCCGGCGACGGCGCGCCCGGCAAAGTAGCGCAGGCTTTTTTGCACACTTACCTGCGCGCCTCCCGCCGGCCTTTTATAAACAATCTCTCCTACATCGGTCCACAGCATTACGGAATGATCCCCAACATACTGCTTTATTATGAGAACATTGATGATGTGCAGACTATTCTGGCTAATTTCGCCGGGCTGGGGCTGGAACAGACATTTCTCCAGAGCTCTCTGGAACACAAAACTTATTTCAATATATTCTTCGAGCAGGTGGGCAATAGATGCCTGCCCCGCCGCAAAATAATAGATGAATACAAAAAAGCCTTTACCGAGATGGCTAATAAAAAACTTCAGGAGCTGACCGAGCAGTCTGAAAAAGAAAAACTGCTCCAGCTCCGCAAGGATTTTTATGACTATTTCAAAGAACAGCAGGCTCTGCGCGCAGAGGAAGAAATAGAAAAACTCGGCCCCAAAACTTCTTTGCAGCTGCAGCGGGATTTCACCGCGTATATGGAAAACGCCGCGCTGGAAAACGTCACAACCGACAATCCTTTTGATTATATAGAGAGCCTGCAAAAAGGCCAAAAATATTATGAGCTGAATAAATTTATATTCTCCACCAATTTTGCGGAAAAAGGCAAATCCATCGAAATACGACGGAAAATAGACGCGCAGTACGAGGATTATTTTGCGGAATTTACGGGGCCGGAGCATAAACCTGTCGCGGAATTGCTGAAGCCGGAAATTTTAGAAAAATTGCGCAAAACCCTGACGCCGTCTATGAAAGAGTTTGTAAATCTCCCGTATGACAGCGGATCCGAGATGGTGGCGGTGCAGCAAGGCTCGGTTACTAAACTGCTCAGTATGCTTTACGCGCTGTATATGCCGGCCGACACGGAAAATAAACTGCGCAGGCAAAGCCTGGAAGCAAACGAAGTTTCTCTCTATACAGAGCCCAATTAACGGGTATATTCCCAAGCAGGTATATTTTCGGGCGCAACTGGGTATTTCTATACCAATAGGAGCCTTGGCTATGCAGAGAAATATAAAAGCGTTCGACAGCAATACCTCAAATAATTCTGTTGATCATTTATACGCCAGCCTTACAGTAGGGCTGGACAACGCGATCAATGCTCTGCCCGTAAACATCAGACGCGGCACGGACACGCGCATACTAAGGTTAATTCAGGACGCGCCTGATTTGGTCACGGAATTAAACAGGCTGTCCAATGCCATAAATTTTTTTACCAGAATGAAAAACTCTGGATTATCCGGACAAATCAACCTCTCCCCCCAAGCTAAAGAAAATCTCCTGCGCCGGCTCAATCTTGATCCCTACAGTCCCAAATATGAATTGCTAGGGCGCATAATCGACACGCTGGGCAGAGACTTTAATCTCGACAGAGTCCTCAAT
>JAITIS010000078.1 GCA_031279305.1 Candidatus Margulisiibacteriota bacterium
AAAACTAAAACTTTGTTCACAATGATCCGACTGTTATGCGCCGCCGGGCGGTATGGCGATGCGGAATTATTGCTTAGTAAGAATATGCCAGTTTTTTATAAGGCCGGATTTTACTTTGATAAATATTTTGATGATGTTGTGCGGCAGTTTTTTGCGAATAATTATCAAGGTAATAAAAAAATGATTGGTTTGCTGGCGCAGGTGTTGCAATGGGAGATAGAAAAGAATTGTTTTTCGGGAAAGGAAGGAAACCAAGCGCTGGCGCGTTCTTTAGTAAATTTTGCAGAACAGTATGCTTTGTGCGGGGAGACCAAACTGTCTCAAGATTATTTTAAGCGGGCTGACGCTTTGGCCAGACGCAGAATACCTTTGCATAAAAGGATTAGCCTGTTGCTGCCTGTATTGAAACAACAGCCCAATATTTATGGCGTTTCGCAGGCAGAATTTCTGGACTCTGCCTATAAATATATTAGACACAATCTTTATAAGCATAAATTTGAGAACATAAGGGAAATTTTATCAGATATAACTTATGCCTACGCCCTAACCGGAAATTATGATAAGACCGAGGAGATAGTTGAATATTTACGCAACAGTGGCAGCATTTTTCGCGAAGTTGGCTCTGATTTAGAAAAAACAGACGAGCCAGAAATAAAGTATACTTTGCGTGGAGTGGATTGGAATCTAAATGAAGTTCAGCCGCGCCCGGAGGCAGAAGAACGCTGGCGGCAAAAACACCGGCATTTGCAGCTGGCCAGCGCGGATGTAAGAGAAGCCAGCAATAAAAATTATGCGGTGGCTCCAGACTCGGTAGACGATAATGCCGGCGCTTTCTTGAGCTGGCACAATGAATATGCAGATCGCCGCAATGCTCAAGTCCGGCAGGTGCTGGAAGACGAACGCTTGGCCGGAACGCTTCCGGCAGATGTTTTATACACAGTGCGCGGGGGCAAAGGCTACCGCTCCCGCCTGCTGGGTCTGGCTTCCGGCGGCAAAGAAAATATTTTGCTGAATGATATTCCTTTGCAGGGCCAGGCGGAGCGGAAAAACGCGGTTTTACTGTCAAAGCTGAACGCTGATGAAAAACTGGTGGTTGTTGCCGCGGCCGATAACTATATTGATTTTAGCGAGGAGGACATCAATAAAATCCGGTCTTACTTTTCTCTGCCCGAAAAGCCCGGTTTGTTTTTTTATGATTTGCCAGCCGCGCGGCGGCCAAATTTAATTCCAGGCACCTTTCCGGAGTTGATAGAATATTTTAAGCAATCGGAAACAATTAAGTCGGATATTATGGATTTTTTAGCGGAACTGCCTTTTCTAACCGGACATACCGCTCAAGAGAAAAATTTGTTTGTGACCGTTTATAACGCTGTTTTGAATAGTTACGCTGAGTTTATGCAAAACCATAAAATTGGCGGAAAAAATAAAGACAATTCTGGAATTAAAATTCCTCTGCTCGGAACCATAACCGCCGGCTTAAAACGCTATATTACCTATACCTCTAATTTGCGGGGCGGAACCAAAATTCCTTTGGTGATTATTGCTAAGCAGTCTTTTCTAAGAGAAATGCGGGAGAAAATTAAGATACCGGCTTATGCCGGACACGATGTGACTTGGTACACTATCCTGAATGCTTGGCATTATGATCGTTTTTTCTGGCAAAACTTTAAGCCGGCGCTGATGAGCGCCGCGGATTGGCAGGCTGTGCAGGATAATATGCTAAAGCTGGCTAAAAAATATCATATTGATGTTAATAGCCGCCAGCAAAATGAATTACGGGTTTTTACAGGTAAATGGGCGGCGTTTGATGAGGTCTGGGATACTATGGATTTTGTGGAAGCTGGCGGATCAAAACAAAATAATATTGTGGTAGAAAGTAAATATCGCTTATCAGAACATACTGCCGCCGGTATTCAGCGCGATGAAAAAAATGCCAAAGTTATAATTATGGGGAATCCGGAGCAGATTAAAGGACGGGTTGTGGTCGGCACAGATCAGGATTTTTTGTTGCGTTACTCGCCTCTGGGCACCTTGCTTTACCAGATAGATTTGCCGGCAGATGCGGAAATACATCTGCATAAAAATCATATGCTGGTGCAATTGGCTGGCGAGTACTATGCAATGACCTTGCTGCCTGTGTCCCGCCGGAATCTGGACAGCACGACAGTATATTGCTATCAAAAAGCGGAAATGACCGGAGACGCTGGACAAAAGAAATATGTGTATAAGCCAGTCGAGTACAAACAATATAAGGATTTCTTTTACGACTTTTGGCCGGGAAACAGGTAATGGCGTCTTTCTGGTGAGGCTAAAGAACACAGACCAAGGCGCAAATTTTTTCCATATTTTTAATAGTTTCTGGAACTGATTTAGAGTAAAATAAACAGCAAGGGGGATTTTCCGCGTGGCCGCGCTTTACATTCACATACCTTTTTGTTTACAAAAATGTAAATATTGCGATTTTGTAAGTTTTCCCTTACAAAATTGTATTCCCGATGAATATGTTAAGTGTATCTGCACGGAACTTGAGGAATACAGCGGGGATAGTATAATAATTTCTACAATATACATCGGAGGGGGGACGCCGAGTTTACTTTCAGAGGCACAACTGGCCAAAATTATCCAGGGTGTAAAGTTTAACTTTACTGTAAGTGACAATATAGAGTTTACGCTGGAGGCAAATCCAGAAACGTACTCCACGGAAAAATTTCTGGCCTACCGCGCTCTGGGAGTCAACCGCATTTCACTGGGGGTGCAGTCCTTTAGGTATTTATCCGCTCTGGGCAGGGTACACTCTAAAGAGCAGGCGGAAAATGCCCTGCGGGGGATAAAGAATATTTTTGCCAATGTCAGCTTGGATCTGATGAACAATCTGCCGGGACAGACGCTGGCGGAAGCGCGGAACGATTTGCTGGCGGCGGTCAGTTTTGCGCCGCAGCATATTTCCTGCTACGAACTGACGGTGGAGCACGGCGCGCCGCTGGCCGCGGAAAAAACCGTTCAAAATGCACAGGGAGCGGAAATGTATCTGCAGACGAAAAAAATATTGGAACAGCACGGCTACCGGCAGTACGAGATTTCGAATTATGCTTTAGCCGGTTTTGAGTCCCGGCACAATCTGGCTTACTGGTCGGATGAATCGTATATCGGCGCGGGACTGGCCGCGCACGGTTATGATCAGGCAAAGCAGCTGCGTTATGCCAATACGGCGGACTTAAAAAAATATATGCGAGTATTTGGAAAACCTGAAATCTGCGGCGGAGAAAGCGCGCGCGCGGAGGAGCCGGAAAATAGCTTTAATAAAATAATGCTGGGCCTGCGCAAAAACTCCGGCATACCCCTGCAGTATTTTTCCGAGGAACAGAAATGCCAAGCGGAGGAATTGCAAAAAAAAGGCCTGCTGATTTTAGAAAACGCAAACTGCCGCGCCACCGCTGCCGGCCGGCTGGTTTTGAATAAAATATTGCTGGAGTTTATGTGAAAAAGTACTGGGGGATACTTTTGTTTTTGCTGATCCTGCCCCTGTCGGCCAAAGATCCGATGGGCCGGGGCAAGTCCGCTTTTCAGCCGGGGCGCGCCTACCCGCAGGTGGATATTTCCGGTTTTGAGGAACTGGAATACAACAGTCTGGATCAGTCCGGCGCGCCGGAAAAATATCAGAATACCACCGAGTACGCCAGACTGCCGGCTTCCGTGAAAGTTTATGACGGCCTGCGCCACCGGCGTTTGATCGATCTCGAAGGCCAGATCAGCGAAAAATTGTACGTCCGTTACAAAATCAGCCAAGACCCTGACCTGCCGCAGGAAACAGATATTTACGTGGAATACGCCAATTTCTCGGTTTATTTCGGCAAATATGACGCTTACCTGAGCAACGGCTCGCTGTTTTCGCTGGGCAAGAGCATAGACGGTCTGCATATGGATTATCTGGCTGAAAATTTTGAGATCGAAGGCATTTACGGCGAGGAGCGTTCGCACGAGCGAGAGTTTTCTTTTTACGGCTCCGGCCAGCGCGAGTACAGTCTGGGGCAGACGAACATTCAAGAAGGTTCTTTGCAGGTGCGCTTAAACGGCGAGGAATTGGCCGACAGCGCTTACCGCATAGATTATTTTGACGGCAAAATTATTTTTAATAATATTCTCTCTAGTTTGGACAGAGTCGACGGCTCTTATGAATATTTAGACCCGATAGAAGATTTTTTGCCGATCAGCTCCAAAGTGCGCTTAAGCGGAGTGCAGCACCGGTATAAAACTTACCGCGGCACGGAAACTAAACTGGTCACAGCCAGCGCTGCCTATCGTTATACGCCCGAGGAGAGAGTAACGGTTTCATCCTCTCTGGACGGCCTGTGGGAGCTGACGGATTTTCAATACGCAGACCGCAGCCTGCTGGTCAGGGTGCAGGATAAGCAATTCAAAGGCGTGTATGCGTATATCGGAGACGACGATAGCCGCATCCCCCTGAGATTGACCGATAATCTCTGGACGCTCAGTCTTCCAATGTCGTCTTCCGGCCTTAAGTGGCTGGCCGTGGAGTACGAAACGGAAAGTCTAAATGTAGGCAAAATGTACGCTCTGTCTATTGAGGAAATAATCTCCAGCCCTTCAGTGGAAACGACGGCGACAGAAAACACTGAGGAAGCGTTTGATGAAAATCTGGCTGGGACGGAGGAGACCGGGCTGGAACTGCCAGAAATCCCGGAGATTTCTGAAACTTTGGAGCCAGCCGCGGAACAGCGGTACACGGTAAAACAGGCCGGAAGTGATAATTATATTATCGTTTTGCCGGACGGCTACGTGTTTTTTGAGCAGACCAAATTTCCGCGCAATACCCGGCTCGAATTTTCTTTTCAGCCCAAACCGGAGCTGCCGGCGCCGGAACAAATATTGGTGAATTTCAAGGCGGACACGATGGTGATGCTTAGAGATGATAACAAAGGCGGTTACACGCTGAGCCGGCCGCTAAGAAGCGACGAAGCGCTCGGCGAAAACAATTGTTATCTGGCTCTGGATTACGGCGGCGGCGACGAGCGGACTTACAAAATACCTTTTGTTGTGGACTATGCCGCGCAGCAGGAGCATAACTTAAACCGGATACAGTTGACAGAGTATCCTCTGCTTTCTTTTGGCGAAAAAGTTTTTTTAAGCGGCGAACAGTTGGAGCTTAACAAAGATTATAAAGTAAATTACGCCACCGGCGTGGTGACTTTTCTGCGTCCGGTGCCGGCCGCGGCGGAAGATCTGCGGGTGGAATATACGTATAATCAGACCAAAGCCGCGCAGGAGATTCTCAAAGGCGATGAAACCCAAGGCCCCTACAAACTGGCCAATACGCTGATCGTGCCGGAAAGCGTATCCGTGCTGGTCAATAATCTAACAATGACCGCGGGGGAGGATTACAAGCTGAATGCCGAAACCGGCGCCATTAGTTTTACCCGCAAAATAAAAACGGTGGACACCATTCAGGTGAATTATAAATTTTATGTTTCGCTCACGCCGGCTGCCGAGCAGAAAAAAGAGAGTTTTGTGATCAGCTCTTATTTCGTGCAGGAACAGGCCAAATCCGCGGAGAGCGAGGGAATGGACGCCTATACGCTATCCGCCGGTGAGCTGGCGATCACTGCCGATGCCGGCGCGGCAACCATCAATATCCCGATAAAATATCTGCCTATCGTGGCCGGCACGCTGGAAGTATATGACGGCTCTGCCAAAATACCGGACAGCGCTTATTTAATCAGCAAAAATCGCTCGGAATATAACGGCTTGATCGTCATCTCCGGCGCTTACACGCCGGCCAATCTCTCGGCCTCTTTTGACCAGAGCGGCACCGCGCTGGCGCCCAAAGTGCATTTCGGCGGCAACAACCAGACCACGATTATTCTGGACGATATTATGTCCAATCTGCCCAAGCCGATCGTGTATGAGTCGATAATACTGGAAGCGAAGGGCAAAGACAGCGCTTTTTATGTGCCGCTGGTTTACAAGCGGGATTACATCATCGGCTACCGCGAAGACCTGATGATCGCCACGCGCGACGCCAACGGCGACGCTGTGGTGCGGGAAGATTTTGACGCTTGGCAAAGAGGCGTCATTACTTTCATCACCGGCAACGTGATTTCCGGCTATGATGTGTACAGCGGCTTCGCGCCGGAAGATCAGTTCCGCTTGACTTACAAAATATCCAACGCGGAAACGGTGGACCCCGGCGATATACTGCACCAGACTTATGGCACGAAATTTACGGTGTCGCCGGTGGACTGGCTGCGCGCGGATGTGGAGTACAACGAAAGCCGCAAGCAGTATCAGCGTTCTGTCCTGCCCGCAGAGGTAACCGCCAACGGACAGCAGGAGATATATTTGGCCACACTTCTCGGTTTTGCTAATCCGCAGGATATAGAAGTCGTGGAGGACAGCGAGCAGGTGTATATCAATGAGCGTTTGCAGATCAAAAACGATCATTATTCTATTTCCTACAAAGGCGGCATCGTGCGTTTTCGCTCCGGGCTGGTTTTAAGCCCGTCCGACAATGTGCGGGTCGCGTTTTCTTACTATGCCTCTGGCATTGGAGAAGAAGACGCCGTGCTGGAGAAAGCCAGCGCCGCCAAAGTCGATCTGACTATGCGGCTGGGACGCACGGATATTACCGCCGGCTATGTGACGGTAAACTCCCAGTATGATCCGGTCGGCAATCCCCCGGCGCTGTATCCGGCCGGCACGGAAGCCAAAAATATCATCATCAATTCCCGTCCGGCAGACAGACTGCAGTTATACTCGCGCGTGGAGCAGCAAAACAGGCTGGTTGGCGTTTACTCTGATGATAATACAGTCGACCGCTATCAAAACACGGTTTATCAAAATTACAAGGCCGCTTACGGCTTTAACCAGAATGACAGCGTCGCGCTGGCCTACAACCGCACGGATGTCGACGCGCCGGGCGGCGCGCTGGACGACGCCGGCGCCAATAACCGCCAGCAGGATTATCAGATGGACTTAAATGTCGGGCCGGATTTTTTCCGCACAGGGGTTTTCTTAAAAAACGCGGAAGCTTTTGCGAATAATTATGATGCGCCGGAGGCTTCCAGCAAAGCGTACAACCGCAACGCCAAGCTGACTAATTATTTTCGGCCGTTAAAAGACTTGAATTTCAGCAGCTCTTACGCCCGGAATATAGATGACCGTTTTGATAATATCCGCTCTCTCAGCGAATCGCACGCTTATACGGAATTGATCAAATACAATCCTTGGACTATTGACAGCAGTTTTGAATATTCCGGCGCGGATTATTCCAGCGGCACCGCGGAAAATCACACGGATTTTACCAGCGCGCTGGGACGTGACCGCAAGCAGGTTTTCAATCTGACTTTCCGCAGACCGCCGGAATTAAAAAGCGCGCTGTGGGAAGAACTCTATGCGCATTATGACAACACTTATTCCGCTATAGCCACAGACCTCCATCAGCAGGCGCCGAATACTTCCCGCCTGAATAATTTTAACGCCGCGCTGCGCCCTTACGATATTATCACGCTGGGCTACGATGACCGCTACAGCTACGGTCTGCTGGAAAATATGAGCCGCCACGATTTTTATCAAGAAAATATTTATAAATTTTCCCGTTTTTATCCGGCCAAGCACATAGGCTCCCTGCCGGCGGATTTTCTGATTGTCAACAAAGTCGAGGTGTCGAAAAAAGCCAATGAAAACGCCCGTTCTGTAGAGTCCGGCGATACCCTGCACACCTATTCGCTGGATAATTATTTTAATGTTTTGCAGAATTACACGCTCAATCCTCTGGATCAACTGACTATGGAGCTGGAATTTAACAGCAATAATGTTGAACGTTACAGCGAGGCGCTGTACAAAACCGGCGATTCTTATACGGAGAGCGTGGAGCCGCAGAACACGCAGAAAATGAAAATGAATTACGCGCTGACCGAACTCTGGGGTTTTAGCAATATTGCCTATGTCTGGAATTTAGATAGCTCACAGAAGCGCATCAGCAAAATCACCCAAGCCTTAAACGCCGCTCCGACGCATAACCGGGATGATTTAGACAGCGGCACCAATTATATGACGTTAGGCTACAACTTTTTAGGCTCTTTTACCGGCGCGCACACTTTGCAAACGCTGGAGGAGTTTAAGCGCAAGACAGGAGAGGGCACCCGCTATTCTTACGGCCAGACTGACGCTTTCAGCCTGCGTTATGATATTCCTTTCACCGGCGTGGGGCTGACTTACGGCCTGACACGCGTCTATAACAATCAATTCCGTTATGTGAACGGCATTATCAGCAAAGGCAGCGTGTTCAAAGATCTGTACAATGAAAAACTCCTGCGTTTTGACGACACCCAGCGCTACACTATAGATTACACTTTGTTTCCCCAGCTGGTTATGGACGGCTCGCTGTATTTCCGTAAAGTGGAACAGGAGATACAGAGCGGGCGGCTGACTAGCGCTTTTCTCAAAAGCCGCGGCGTGATCAATTCTAAATCATATGAATTTGGCGTCACTTACCGGCCGCTGACTGAGCTGTCTATGCGCTACGGCTGGCGGCAGAATGTTTTTGATCTGGGGTTTGGCGAGGAGTCCAGATTTACGGCCAAATACACGCCGCTCAAATTTAATCTGGGCGAGCTGAGCTACAATTATGAAAATGTTTTTACTTACGGCAAAGGCACCAATGACCCGGAGCAGAATGACAGCTTAAACAGCCAGAACGGTTTTGTGCAGACCGCGGTGGTCGACCGCGACGACATCAAGGTGACCAACACGCTCATTTTCCGGGTCAATCAGGATATTTCCAATGTCATTATTGACAATATGATCATCGACATCAATCTGACCAGACTGCATTTCTGGGACAAGATAAATGATTCTTATTCTTATTCTTTGAACGCTTTTTATGCCAAAGGCACGATCAACTTTTGAACAGTAATTAACAAGTGTTGGCGACGTGTTAGAATTAAAAAATGATTAAATTTCTAGTTTTGTTGATTGTCTGTAGTTTTTCCTGCGCTGCCAAACTGGACTACGCGCAGGCCAAAAAATATTTTGCCGATGGGCGTTATGCGGAAGCGGCTAAAACTTTTGCTTATGTCGGCGCTCATCGCCGTCATCTGAAATCCTACTGTGATTATTACCGCGCCGCCGCCGCTTTTGAACAAGGGCGGTATGCTGAGTCCGCCCGGCTGTTGGAAAAATACACAGCGCAGGCCAATATTCCCTATAAAACCGAGGCGCTGGAACTATTGAACGAAAATTATCTGAAGCTCAAAAGGGACAAAGAAGTGCATCCGCTGGCCGCTTACGGCCAAGCGCTCAAACTTTTCCATAAAAGCGATTATGCGGGCGCGCTTAGACTGCTCAAAGTGGTTTCTGCCAACAACGCGCTCTCTGTGCTGCCGGAGGACGCTTATTATTACTTGGCGCGCTCTTATATGTACTGTGCCGAACCTCAGACAGCGCGGAAAATACTGGGATCCCGCTCCGGCGCCGGAGCGGTTTATTATCTGGGCGTGCTGGCCCAGCGGCAAAAACAGCACAAACTGGCGGACAGCCGGTTTCTGGAAGTCTGGCGGAAATATCCGGATTCTGACTATGCGCCGCAGGCGCTTTTCAATCTAGCGCGCCAAAGTTCCGGACAGCTCCGGCTGAATTATTACCGCCGGCTTTATCAGCGATACCCGCAGTCGCGCTACGCTGACGATGCCGCTTGGGAGGCAGGCTGGACGGATTACCAGAACAAACAATATAGAGCCGCGGCGGAGATCTGGCTGGCCGGCTACGCTCTGGATAAAAAATCCGACAATGCCGACGCCTTGCTTTACTGGTCCGGCAAAGCCCGGCAAAAATTGGGTGATAAGGCGGGCGCCGAGCAGATTTTTGTGCGGGCTAGACGGGAATTTCCCGCCAGATTTTACGGCTGGCGCGCGGCGCAGCAGTTGGGATTAAGCCCGGAGCTGCCGGCCGGTTCTTTGAGATTGCAAGATGTCCGTCCGCGGACGAACAAAACTTTGCGGGAGTTTCTGGCGATCGGCGCGTACGACGATGCGCAAGCCGAGGCCGGGCTGATTGCGGATAAAGAACAAAAAAAACAAACCCTGTCCGCTTTGAAAATTTATCTGGCCGACGCCGCGCATCAGGCGGGAGATTACAAAGAAGCAATACTTCTTGCTCTGGATGCGCTGGACAGCAATCCGGATTACGCGGCAATACTGCCGGAGCTTTGGCGGATCTGCTACCCCAAGGCTTTTGTCCGGGAGGTGGAGAAGCATTCCCGCGCTTATGCGCTGGATGAAAATTATGTTTACGCCCTGATCAGAGAGGAGTCTCTTTACGATGAATTTGCGCTTTCACCGGCCAATGCCTGCGGCCTGATGCAGCTTTTGCCGCGCACCGCCGCGCAGATATTGCAAAAATTAAATATAAGCGCGGATCCCGAGCCGGAAGCGCTGTATCAGCCGGACATCAATATATTGCTCGGCGCTTATTATCTGCGCGAAATGCTCAACCGCTTCGAGGGCAGTCCCTATCTCGCCCTCGCGGCGTACAACGCCGGCCCGGCGGCCGCCGGGCGCTGGCTAAAGCCAGCGGGCGGCATAGCCGGAATGGATGTCGACGCTTTCGTGGAAAATATCCGCTACCCGGAAACCCGCAATTATGTTAAAAGAGTGATGCGCGGCTGCTGGCTGTATGCGGCGCTGTACGCGGAGGACTAGCGGCCTGTTTCCCGAAATTGAATAGTTGTTTCCTGCGAATGAAAACCTAAAATTTTGCTTATTTCTACAAATAACAGCGAACCGTCCGGATTTTCTCTGATCTCCACCCGCTCTATCAGCGGCCCGCCCAGATTAAAGAAACTTCTGGTTTCCAGCATTTCATATTCCGTATCTTTGTAATGTATCGCTTCTGTGTCCGCGCCGAACTGTATATGGATAAGTCCCTGCGGATTGTCCGCGGTGACTGCTGTGTCGATTTTTAGGCCGAATTTTTCCAGCGCCGCGGCATCCTGCATATACAGCCTAAAATAGGCCGCGGCTGCTTTGCTGATGCTATTTTCCGGCGCGGTGACAGGTTCCGGCAGTTTGGACTTTTCTATTATATATGTGTCCGCCGGGTTGCTCGAATAAAGCATGCCGGCAAAATTATGATTTTCATCAAATAACATCCGACATTCCCTGCTCTTAGCCGCTATAGTCGTGGCGTAAACTTTTTGCGAGGTTGAATTTATAGCTATGGTGTTTGCTAGACTTACCGCGCGCTCTCTGCCGTAGCCGCCGTAACAAGCCAGTATCACAAATGAGCAGTTCTCGGCGCAGCGCGAAATGCATTTTTTCAGCTCGGCATTATCTGTGACGTCCAGCGTTTTACTGTCCAGTAATTTTACGAATTCATTAAATCTTTGCAATAAAGACTCAGCGGCTGTATTCAGCCAGATTTCCCCTAACTCCTGCCGGGAAAAAGGCGCGACGGATAAATAATCGGTGAGTCTATTCATTATATCCGGGAGAGCGGCTTGCTCCTCAAAATTGGCGGTAAGATTGCCCAGAGAAAGCGAAAGGCCGTAAGGCATACCGTGCCCGCCTAAATAGACCAAATCGATAAGACGCTGGCTCTTCCCGGTGTCGTCCTGACAATAATAGGTTCTGTCAAAAAAACTTTCCAGCTCCTGATCTCTGGCTGTCTCGTAGTAACAAACTTGGTAGCTGTTGGCCAGCAAAGCCCCGATGTCGTTATACTTAAATGCGCCGTTGGGATCATCTTTATTAAAAATGATCAGCGCGGTTTTTTGCGCCGGGTCAAGCGGCCTGTTCCGCATATCTACTATTTGTCTTAATTCGGCATAACTGCTAAAGCGTTCTACGTACTCAATGGGCGGATCCAATGCCCGGCAGTCGGCCAGCAGCCTGTCCAGCTGCTCCCGCGGCGGGGAACCGCGATAATAAACGCTGAAATCTTTATCCGGATATAAATTTTGGAAAAATAGATAATCCGTGCCTGAAAGCGCCGGCTGATAAGTATGAAATAAATAGTCAACGTCAAACTTGCGCTGTTCCGGCGGTTGAAGCGCATCATTGCGCCAGATACTCTGACTCTCTATAAACAGACTGGCGGCCATCACAACTTCTTGCGCGTCATTTGCCCGCATATTTGACAATAATAGCTGTCCGGTTTGGCGAATTTCATTGTTTTTAATTGTTTTCAGCAGAAAATCAAACGCTAGTTTTTTATCCTGAAAAATTTCTGCCAGCAGTTTTTTATCTGTGTTAGCCAGAACCGCCAAGCCAGCTTCGCAAGTGTCGGCGCCGGGAACATCGTAACAGCTGGCTTCTTGTAAAAAACGCAGGAAAGAAGCCTTATCGCTGATTTGCTTCGGCAAATAAATATTTATAAAGTGAAATTTTTGCAAATCCTTTTGTTCAATGCCGAGCTGGGCTTTATAGGCGGCCAGGGTCTGGTGAAATTCTGCGGCGGAAATCTGTCCGTCTTTATTTGCGTCAAAATCGGCAAATTTATACCGGGATAATTCTGGAGTCGCGGCTTTTAATTTTCCAAATTCATTTCTATTTAATTGTTGGTTCTTAAGGTTAAACAAACCCTTGCCAGCGTATTGCTGGAACAAAAAATTTAAGTTATTGATGCTCATAACTAGAAAATTACCCGCTTTGGATGGTTTTATACTATAATCCAATAATATATTATGCCTGACGCAGAAGAAAAATCTTCCCGCTTGCTTGACCGCGAAATTCAGTCTGAAGACGCGCTGTCCGAGTCTATCCGTCCGCGCGTGCTGGACGAATACATCGGTCAAGAAACGATCAAAGATAATCTGCGTATTTTTATCGAGGCGGCCAAGTCCCGCCGGGAGCCGCTGGAGCATTCTATTTTTTACGGCCCGCCGGGCTTAGGCAAAACCACGCTGGCCAATGTTATCGCCAATGAAATGGGCGTGGCGATCAAGGTTACCTCCGGCCCCGCCATAGAGCGTCCGGGCGATCTGGCCGCTATCCTGACCAATCTGCAAGAGGGCGATATTTTTTTTATCGATGAGATTCACCGCTTAAACCGCGCGGTGGAGGAAGTGTTGTATCCGGCGCTGGAGGATTTTGAACTGGACATTATGATCGGCAAAGGCCCCTCGGCGCGCTCGCTGCGGCTGACCCTGCCGAAATTTACGCTGATCGGCGCGACGACGCGCATCGGTCTTTTGTCCGCGCCTTTGCGCGACCGGTTTGGCATTCTGAATAAACTAGAGTTTTACACCGAGGCCGAGCTGAGCCGGATCATTCAGCGCTCTGCCCGCATCTTAAATGTGCAGATCGATTTTGACAGCGCGTTAGCCATAGCCAGACGCAGCCGGGCGACGCCCCGCATTGCCAACCGGCTCATCCGCCGCATCCGCGACTGGGCGCAGGTCAAAAATGCCGGGCAAATAACGCCGCAGATTGTGGATGACTGTCTGCAAGCCCTAACTATCGATCAGCTGGGGCTGGATAAAGTCGATAAAAAAATTATTTTGACAATCATTGAAAAATTCAACGGCGGCCCGGTGGGTTTGGACACCCTCGCGGCGATGATCAGCGAAGACCCGCTGACTATGGAGGATGTTTACGAGCCTTATTTGATGCAGCTGGGGTTTATCGATAGGACACAGCGTGGTAGAATTTGCACGCCCGCCGCTTATGAACATTTTGGCAAGACTCTGCCGGCTGTTCCGGGCGTCCAGAACGGTTTGTTTCAGGGAGTAAAATGAGAATAGCGCAAAAAGCACGCCAGACCAAAGAAACGCAGATCAAGCTGGAATTAAATCTGGACGGCAGCGGTCAGGCAAATATAAACACCGGCATCGCTTTTTTTGACCATATGCTGGAATTATTTGCCAAACACGGCAATTTTGATCTGATTATCAAAGCCAGCGGCGATCTAGCAGTGGACGGCCATCACACAGTCGAGGATGTGGGGCTGGTGCTGGGCGGCGCTTTCCAGACCGCGCTGGGCGATAAATCCGGAATTAACCGTTACGGTTTTTTTGTGCTGCCGATGGATGAGGCTCTGGCGGAATGCGCGGTGGATATTTCCGGGCGACCTTTTTTGAATTTTGCGGCGGATTTTCAAAAAACTAAAGTCGGCGAATTTGACGCCGAGCTGGTCGAGGAATTCTGGCGGGCTTTTGTGACGCAGGCCGGGCTTACCGCGCATATTCATTTGTTCTCCGGCGCCAATCTGCATCATCAGGCGGAGGCGGTGTTCAAATGTATGGCCAGGGCTTTGCGAATGGCCGCGGCGCTGGATCCTTTGGTTCAGGGTATTCCCTCGACCAAAGGAGTACTCTGACAAATGGCCAGACCCGCTAAACCGGTCAAGCCGGATTACAATGCCTTTTGGCGGCAGCTGGCGCTGATCGTGCTGGTCGCGCTGATTGCGCTGTCTTTTATCAAAACCACCTTGGACAAGCAGGCCGCTCCGGTCAAGGATATTACTTTTTCCGAATTTCAGGCGTTGGTGGTAAACGGCGAGATCGAAAAAGTGAAAATTGACACGGTGGATTCCTCTGTGACCGCGACCCTGAAAAACCAGCAAAAAGTGCATACCCATATTGTGCTGTATTCGGAATTTATTCCGCTTTTGGAAAGCAAAGGCGTGAATATCGCTATCACTTCGCCCAATGCGAATTGGCTTGCTTCTCTGTTTGGCACGGTGATTCTGCCTTTTGCGCTTTTTGCGTGTTTGTGGTTTTTTATTTTTCGGCAGGCGCAGGGCGCAAACAATCAGGCTATGTCTTTCGGCAAATCCAAAGCGCGCGAGTGGAGCAAAGACGGCAAGAAGCCGACTTCCTTCAAAGATATCGCCGGCGCGGACGAAGCGATAGAAGAGCTGCGCGAAGTGGTGGATTTCTTAAAAAATCCTAAAAAATATCTGGACATCGGCGCCAAAATACCGCGCGGCGTGCTGTTGATGGGGCCGCCCGGCTGCGGCAAGACCTTGCTGGCCCGCGCCATAGCCGGCGAGGCCGGCGTGGCTTTTTTCCACATCAGCGGTTCGGATTTTGTGGAAATGTTTGTCGGCGTCGGCGCTTCCCGCGTGCGCGATCTGTTTTATCAGGCCAAACGCGCCCAGCCGGCGATAATTTTTGTCGATGAGATCGACGCAGTGGGACGGCACCGCGGCGCGGGCTTAGGCGGTGGACACGACGAGCGGGAGCAGACGCTTAACCAGCTGCTGGTTGAGATGGACGGTTTTGACGACAAGGCCTCAGTCATAGTGATTGCCGCGACGAACCGCCCGGACGTGCTGGATCCGGCTCTGCTCAGGCCGGGGCGTTTTGACCGGCAGGTGGTGCTGGATCGCCCCGATGTCAAAGGCCGGGCGCAGATATTAAAAATCCACACGGCCAGAGTCAAACTGGATAAAAATATTGATCTGGAAGTGCTGGCCAAACGCACTCCGGGTTTTACCGGCGCTGACTTAGCCAATCTGGTCAATGAAGGCGCGCTGTTGGCCGCCAGACGCGACAAAAAACAGGCGGAGATGGCGGATCTGGAAGCGGCGGTGGACCGGGTGATCGCCGGTCCGGAGAAAAAAAGCAAAGTGATGTCCAAAGAAGAAAAGGAAATTATTGCGTATCACGAAGTCGGACACGCGCTGGTTGCGCGCAATATTCCCGGCGCCGACCCGGTGCACAAGATTTCCATACTGCCGCGCGGTATGGCTCTGGGCTACACCTTGCAGCTGCCGCTGGAAGACAAATATCTGGTTTCCCGCCAAAAAATGCTGGAAGAAATTACTATTCTTTTGGGCGGCCGCGCGGCGGAGGCTTTGAAATTTCAGGAGATTACCACCGGCGCGGCGAACGATCTGGAGCGGGCGACAAAAATCGCCCACCAAATGGTCTGCCAGTACGGTATGTCCTCTTTAGGTAACCGTACTTTTGGCCGCTCGCAGGAAAATGTTTTTCTAGGGCGCGATTTTGTTCAGCACGACAGAGATTTCAGCGAAAACACCGCGAACAATATTGACAAAGAAATAAATTTGTTTATCGCCGGGGCTTACAAGCGGGCGCAGGCTATTTTGCAGAAAAACAAAAATATTATGGAGAAACTGGCCGCGGAATTGATCAAAAAAGAAGTTCTCGAAAGCAAAGCGCTGGATGAATTTCTGCAAAGTAAATAACTTTTTATTCCCCGAAAACGCTGATGTGTTCTTGGCCGCAGTAGACTAAAATGTTTTTGCGTTCTGGATATTTCTGCAGAAGTTTGTCCAGATTTTCTCTAGCGATTCTGTTGCGGATGCCGTGGTGAATATCCCAGCATTCCGCGGCGGTCTGCTCGTATTTCGCGTCGTTGATCGGAAACAGCGCGTTTAGCCGGTCGATATTAAAAGGAATATTCTGTTCGCTGCAAAATAGTATGTACTTGACGATAGTCTGGGTGATCAGTTCATTGTCGTAGCCTTTGCCCGGGACAAAAGGAATATCGCCGGTCTGCATCGCGAACATCACCAGATAAAAAATCGCTTTTTCCGAGCCGACCTGCGCGGCCAATTCGCTAAAGACCTGCCAGTCGTTGTAATAGGGGATGATGTTTACCGCCGGAATATCCCAAGCTTTGGCTGACTGGGCCGCGTATTCTATCTCTGGATAGGAAGTACCGAGATAGGAGTAGGGCGTGACGCCCTCGATGATGAAAAGCCATTCTTCCGGCCGATTCATCGGTCTTTCCGCGCCAAAAATTCTGGCCATATTGCGGATGTGCTCTGGATTGAAATGCGCCCCGTACAGAGCAAATAAATTTCGGTCTTGATAGGTCATTATCTCGGCGTAAAAAGCCTCCGGCACAGTCCTCTGATAAAGCAGCGCGTCGCTGGCCTGATTGTACAGCCGCTCGCTGTTTCCCAGATAATTGTACTCCGGGTCAAAAACCGGAATAACCTGATATTTATTTTTATCCTCTAAATAAAGCAGATAACTGTCGTAACTGCTCTGCGGCGCGGCGCTGATTTTATTCTGCTGCGGCTTAGGCTTTTCTAACGCCGGCGCAAAATAATTTATAGGCGCGGCTAAATGTGTGCTGGCAACTGCGGTCATAAACATTCCTTATTTTAAGCTCCTTGTCTTTATCGTAAACTCCGCGCGAATGTTGCAGTTTTTACAGGTCTTCCGGTATAGCCAGATAACGCGCTGCTTCTTTGGCAATCTCCCGGAAGACCGGCGCGGCGACGTATCCGCCGTAATAAGATTTTTTAGGATTGTCGATGACGACCAGTATGGTCAGGCGCGGCTTATTGCCGGGGATGATGCCGGCGAAAGAACTAATGTAGCTGCCGGGCAGATAGCCGCGGCCGCCGGGATTAACCCGCTGAGAGGTGCCGGTCTTGCCGCCAATAGAATACCCCGGTATACCGGCCAGCATACCGGTGCCTTTCTGCACGCATTCCTGCATCATCGCGCGGATATGCCACGCAGTCTGCGGCGTGATTATCCGCCGTGGGGAAATCTCCTGCGAAAAATCCTTGAGCAGGTCTCCTTTGTTGTTGGAAATATGACGGATTATTTTAGGCTGGACGTATACTCCGTCATTGGCGATAGCGTTAACAGCGGCGAGCATTTGTAGCGGCGTGACACTGAAACCGTGCCCGTAGCCGGACACGGCCAGATCCAGCGGAACAGTCCGGTCTAGGGACTTAATCAATCCGGCCGATTCGCCGTAAAGTTCCAAACCGGTGCGCCGGTTAAGCTGAAATCTCTCCTGATATTCCCGCATTTTTTCTTTGCCCAGACCGAGGGCCAGCTTGGCCGCGGAAATATTAAGCGACTCGCTGATTATTTCCTTGAGCGGGCGCGGTCTATCCGGGTCTTTGAGGGTATGGGATTCGCGGATAGTCTGCCCGGCGTAGGCAAAAGTATTGCCGTTGACGAAAACAGCGCCGGGCGTGACCAGCCCGCTGTCCAGCGCCGCGGCCACTGTAATCAGCTTGAAAACTGAACCCGGTTCGTAGACTGTCTGGATGGCGCTGTTGCGCAAGTTTTCCGGCGGATAGGCGAAATAACGGGCGGGATCGTAATCCGGCAGAGAAACCATCGCCAGTATTTCGCCGCTTGCAGTGTCCATTATTATCACGCTGCCGCTGTCCGCCCGCTCTTCGCGCAGCGCCGCGGCCAGTTGTTTGCGGGCGGTGTATTGGAGGAATTCATCAATAGTAAGCGTGATATTGTCGCCGTCCCGCGCTTCTTTTAAGATGCGGTCGCTGACGTGCAATTCCCGCCCGGAAAGGTCTTTTTCGATAATCAGCTCTCCGGGTATGCCCTGCAAATATTTTTCCTGAGAAATTTCTAAACCTCCCGCGCCCTGATCATCCTGATCGACAAAGCCCAGCACACTGGAAGCCAGCTGGCCGCGCAGATAAACCCGCTGCTGGCCGTGAATCAGATGCACGCCGCTCAGTTTTAAGTTTTTTATTTTTTCGGCTTCCTGGGCGCTTATCCGGCGTTTGAGGCGGATAAAGCGGTTTTTGTCTTTGATCTGCTCGAGCACTTCAGATTTTTTCAGATTAAGCGCGGTGGCCAGCTGTTCGGCTGCGCTGGAGGCATCGGCTATTTCCCGGCAAGTGACATCCACGGAATAGGCGTCAATACTGGACGCCAGCAGAATGCCATTGCGGTCGGTGATGTTGCCGCGCTTGGCCGGCAGCGCGCTGGTTTGACGGATCTGCTGCAAGGATAGTTTTTTGTAGTAAGTCTGCCGGTAGATTTGCAGGTAAAATACCCGTCCGGCCACGGCTAAAAATAACGCTAAAAAAATACAGCTGAAAATTTTTACTCTGCCGGACGCAATCATTGGCTGGCCTCCGATCTGCTTTTGAGAATAAAACGGACATTGCGCGGGCGAATCATCCCTAGACGCACCGCCTGAGTGTCCAGATATTCTAGCCCGGTGTAGCGCGCCAGTTCTATTTCCAGTTTTTCGTGCTCATAATTGAGCGCGCGGATTTCTGCTTCCAACTCTACGATCTGATTGTTCGTGTTCATTACGTGTATCTGCCGGACGAGAAACAGCACAGCCAACAGCACTGAAACAGTGATGGCGGTTAAAATAATTTTGGCCAGTGTCTTATCCGGCATATTTGGCTCCAAGGCGCAGTTTGGCCGAACGCGCGCGCTGGTTGTTTTTTATTTCCGCCGCGCCGGCTGTCAGCGGTTTTTTGGTAATTATGCGCAAAACATTTTGTTTTTGCAGACCGCGAAAAGTATTTTTTACCAGCCGATCTTCCAGCGAGTGAAAAGAAATCACCGCGAGCCGACCATCCGGTTTTAGATAATTGGCGGCCGCGGTCAGGGCTTGCTCTATGACGGCCAGCTCCTGATTTACCTCTATGCGCAGGGCCTGAAAAACTCTGGCCAGAGAGGCCGTGCGGGTGGAATAGCCGCCGCTGGCAGAACGCATAATAATTTTTCTTAACTGCGCGCTGGAGTTTAGGCTGTTTTGCCGGCGTTCCGCGCAGATATTACGGGCGATGCGCCTAGAATAACGTTCTCCGCTATAAACGTAGATAAGATCGGCCAGCTCTTTTTCCGTGTAAGTGTTTACTATTTCCGCCGCGGTGAGGCCGCCGGCTTCCATGCGCATATCCAGCGGACAATCTGTTTTCCAGCTGAAACCTCGCTCCAGAATATCGAGCTGAAAGGATGAAACGCCTAGATCAAAAAGCGCGCCGTCGAGCGCTTGAATGTTTTTGGCGGCCAGTGCTTTCCCTAGATCAGAAAAATTGCTCCGCACAAATTCTATGTTTGGATAACGATCCAGCACGCCAGCGGCATATTGCCGCGCGCGCTGGTCTCTGTCTATAGCTATTATCCGGCCGCGCGCCCCAATCTTCTCCGCTATAGCCGCGGAGTGGCCGCCCCCGCCCATAGTGCAATCCGCAATAATCATTCCGGGACGCAGGTTCAGCCCCGACAATACCTCAGCCAGCAAGACAGGGATGTGCATTTTAACCGACAGCGCGTTTAATCCGGTCGATTGTGCTCTCTGTCTCTGTTTCACCGGCCGCGATCAGCTTGTGGTAAAAATCTTTGCCCGGTTTGACAGCCGGCGGGATATACTCCCGCAGCGGTTCAATCATAATGGGATTGTATCTGGCGTAGCGCTCCATATTGGCCAGCTCGTATATGTCGTAACCGCGGGAAAATATCTGCACCAGATTTTGCGGCAGGGATGGCATCGGCTGGCGGGAAATCACATTTACGCCGATATAAACATCCGGCTGGTGTTTGGCCAGCGTGCTCAGCGGTATGTTGTTGACCAGACAGCCGTCGACCAGATAATGCTCTTTGTATTTGGTGGGCGTGAAAACACCGGGCACCGAACAGCTGGCCGCGACCGCCAGCGCGATCTCTTCCTCCGGCCGCTCAAAAACATATTCCTGTCCGGAGATCAGATCACTGGCAGAAATACTCAGAGGAATTTTAGTCTCCCGGAAATACTGGACAGGCAGACGCTCCGCCAGATATTTTTGCAGCTTGACCGGATCAAAAAGCCCCTGGAGATTGAAGCTGATCCGGGCTATTTTGAGCCAGTCGATACTGAGGGCTATTTCCTCGATTGCCTCCGCGTTTAACCCGGCGGCCCAAAGTGCCGCGGCTATAGAACCGGCGCTGGTGCCGGCGATGCAGTGTATCGGTATTTGATATTTAGCCAGCGTTTTTAGCACGCCGACATTGGCCAGTCCGCGCATACTGCCGCCGCCCAGCGCCAATCCTACTTTGGCTTGTCCAGTCCGCCGGAAAAAACGCCAGAATTTCCGCCAGCTCATTGCGCCGCCTCCTTGATAAACCAGATCGATTCCAGACGGTTTTCCGCGGATATTTTGGCCACGATTATATGTCCTGATCTTTGCCAGACCAGCCCGTCTTTTTCCAGAGCGTATTTATCGCCCCACAGCGCGGTCAGCTCGCTTTTGAGCGAGCCGATTTTTAAGCCCTGATATATTTCGCTGGCGTAATGTTTGGAAAAAAAAGCCCGATAAAAACGGTTATTATATATGTAGTAGTAGCTGTCCTCATAAACAAAAACTATATCATCCAAATCAGCTTTTTCCTGCCGTACGGGAAAAATCGCGTTGGGTATGCCCCGGCGCTGAATCAGCTCCACGTGTGTCGATCCCAGCTCCTCAGCCACCCCGGCAAAAGCAAACGCCAGCAGAATTAAAAAA
Organism: Candidatus Margulisiibacteriota bacterium; assembly: GCA_031279305.1. Lineage (GTDB taxonomy): Bacteria > Margulisbacteria > Termititenacia > Termititenacales > Termititenacaceae > JAISQA01. Next base: position 21,205 of record JAITIS010000078.1, read on the forward strand.
CTGAATTTTAGCAAAGCCATACCCCTCGGAAATTATAACATAATCCGGGTATGTTTGAGGGCGCGGGCGGGTAATATAGCAGCGGGGGGATTTTATGAAAAAGCTCGTTTTATCTCCTGAAGATCTGGCGGCGCTGGGTGATTTCCGGTCCAAAAATATCTCGGTCGGAGCGCTGTCGGTAGTGTTCAGCCGGATCAATCAAAATGACCGCATATCTCCGCAGGAAAAATATTACCTTAAAAAAATTTTGGTCGATAATATCAACAACGCTTTTCTGCGCGGGCAGGGCGGTTAAAAATTCTCCTTGTCTCCCCGCTGCTTATAATATAGAATAATAGCCGGGGGAAATCACTTACTTAAATGAAAAAAATTTTCAAACTGTTGGCGCTGGCAGTGCTGTTGCTGTGTAGTCTTTGGGCGGACTTGACGGTGACTTACGGGACAAAAGCCACGGAAATTAATATGGGGCAAAATAAGGCAGTGCTGGTATTTGATGTTGCTGGCAGTGATACTTTTACAGGTATATCCCTGAGAAATGACAGCGACGTGCCGTTTTATAAGTATGGTGTTGACCGGGTGGAGTTGCGCAGCGGAGTGGATAATGATGGCAGCGGTGGTTCGTCTATTGCCAGTAAAGCTTTTGCCACGAATGAGCTGCCTGCCACGGAGCTAAATTTATCTTTTTCTCCTCCTGCTGGTGCGGGCAGATATGCGGTTATATATAACATTTCTGCTGAAGCTAAAAAATATACTCCTAAAGACAGCAGTTCTTATGTGTATGCCAAGGCGTATCTGACAGGTGTGGCCACAGCCAATGGCACATATGAGCCGACAGACACCGGTTTTAGTAACGTGGACGTGGTAGTCTGGGCCGCCGGTTTGATAAATTTACCGGATAAAGTAAAGAATATGCTGCAGAGTAATAATATCGTGGCGCCGGACTCGCTGGTGCCTATGCTGACATTTACTTTAAGAGCAGAAGGATATCCGGCTACCATTAACTATGTAAGTATAAGCAGTTCCGGTAATTTTGCGACGGACCAGACAAATGGAGACGAGATGGTTAAAGAAGTTATTTTATTGGCCGATGAAGATGGTATTGGCGATTACGGCGGATTGAGCCGGGAAAATATAGTTTGCCGTTTGGATTTGACAACGTCGCATACTGGAGATCACGATGAGATAAAATTGTCGCTTAATCAGGTGGTTACGCTCAGTGCTTATGCCACCTCTGGCGGAATATCTAATAAACAGGTCTCGGAAAAAAAATTCTGGGTTTTGTATAGACTGGGCAAGGGTATCCCCCGTGATACCCAGCTATCCTGCAGTTTGATTGGTGGCAATGCCGGAGAACTACGCGGCGATTTTCCGGTGGGTAATGTGTCTACTGTGGTTAAAGATTATGACGCCAGATTGATTTCTGTTGTCCCAGCGGATGCATATAATGTGGTATCCGGGGAGCGCGGCATTAAAATGCTGGAGTTCTCCTATGATGTTAAGCACGAGATCAAAGATGTTACTCTAGAGATATATAACGGCGGTGGCACTTTTGCTCCGCGCAACAGCGACAAGGGAGTTAATCGCGTTTACTTGTATAAAAAAAATGTAAACGACAATACTTTGCTGGCCGTGGGCGATATTTCTTCTACCA
>JAITIS010000022.1 GCA_031279305.1 Candidatus Margulisiibacteriota bacterium
GCTATTTTGAGGGCGTGCCAGCGCCGGTCAAAAGGCCGCAGGATCTGGACATCGTGATCTTCCGCGAAAACACCGAGGACGTATACGCCGGGATAGAGTGGCAGTCCGGCACGCCGGAAGCCCGCAAAGCGCGCGATTTCCTCGTCCGGGAAATGGGCGCGGACATCCGTCCGGAATCCGGCCTCGGCATTAAGCCGATCTCCGCTTTCGGCACCAAGCGGCTGGTCAAAAAAGCCATAGCATACGCTATTCAAAACAACCGGCCGTCCGTCACGCTGGTGCACAAGGGCAATATAATGAAATTTACCGAGGGAGCGTTCAAGGAATGGGGCTATGCGGCGGCCAGAGAATATTTTCCGGAGCAGACCATCACCGAAGCGGAAGCGGCCGCACAATATAACGGTCAGGCGCCCGCCGGAAAAATTATAATTAAAGACCGTATCGCCGACTCGATGTTTCAGCAGCTGCTGCTCAGGCCGCGGGAGTACTCCGTGCTGGCCGCGCCCAATCTCAACGGCGATTATATTTCCGACGCCTGCGCCGCGCAGGTCGGCGGGCTGGGGCTGGCGCCCGGCGCCAATATCGGCGATTTCACGGCCGTATTCGAGGCCACCCACGGCACCGCGCCCAAATACGCGGATAAAAATCTGGCCAATCCCGGCTCGGTTATGCTCTCCGGGGTGATGCTGCTCGACTATCTAGGCTGGCAGGAAGCCGGCGCGGCGGTCACCAGCGCGCTGGCCAAAACTATCCAGCAAAAAACCGTCACCTATGATCTGGAGCGGCAGATGACCGGCGCGGTAAAACTGGGCACCCGTGAATTTGCGGAAGCGATAATCAAAAATTTATAGCCCGCGGCAAAATTCAGCCAGAACTTTATGTTATAATTAAAATCAACGGGGGATTTCGTGCGCGTCAAAGAATTTCTGCTGGCCAAAGCGCTAAATCTAATCGGACTGGGTTATATTTCCGATTATGTTTTTGCTTTTCTCTCCATAGGCTATCCTTCCGGCGAGTCTATACCCAAAGTGCTGATGGATTTTAATATCCTAAATATTGTCCGCGGACTTTTCACGCGTTTTGTGGTTTCCACCAATCTGGACTGGATTTGGCCGTACTGGATGGAAAAACAATTCTACGCGACTTCCGACGGTTTCTCCGCGCGCGGTTTCAATCCAGCCTCGATCAACACCAATTACCGCAACTGGACCGGCATCGGCGATCTCAACTCGGAGCACGAAGCAATAGTTGATCCGCGGGGATTGACCACGCCGTATTACAACAGCTGGTCGCTGGATGCTTGGCTGGAGCTGGACGGCAAGATTTATTCGCCGGCCAAAGCCAAACAATGCACGCAAAAACTGCTGCACAATCTGCCGATCATCTCAACCGCCACAGTCTGCGAAAAAAAACTACAGCTGACCAATCTGGTTTTCGTCCGCGAAACCCCAGACTGCGGCACGGTAGCCCTGCAAAAAGCCGAGATCAAAAATCTGGCCAAAACCGCGCAGGCTTTTTATTTCAGCTGGGCTTTTCGCCCGTATAACGCCGACGGCATCGCGCTGATCAATAAGCTGCAGTTTAAGTCCAGCGGCGGGGTGTTCATCAACGGACGCTTTGCCGCGGCTGTAATGCAGATACCCAGCGGCATAGCTACTTCCAGCCTGTCCCGCGGCGACGTGCAGTTTTTTTTCGACGAGGCCAAGCACGGCCAGACCGCGGCCAGCATAAAATCCCGCGTGGGTATGGCCACCGGGCTCTGCGCTTTCCGGGTGGAATTAAAGCCCGGCCAGAGCGCGGTTTTTGAGATCCGGATGCCGGTTAATAAAGAACTGGTCAAGCGCAAATTGCACAAGCCCCGATTCAGCGAGCCGTACAGCCGGAATATCCGCGCCGGCAGTTTTGACAGTCTGCTCAAAGAGCACATCAGCGCGTGGCAGAAAAAACTGGCCGAGGGCCTGCAAATAAATATTCCGGATGCCAATCTGCAAAACTGTTTCGAGGCCAACAAGGCTTTTATGCTGATGTTCTACGACAATACTTACATCACGCCCGGACCATCGACCTATCACGAATTTTGGTTCCGCGACGCGACCTATCTGCTGAACGGTCTGGACAAACTTGGTTTTCATCAGGAAACCCGCAATGTCATCAACACTTACAAAGACCGCATCCACGCCGGCGGATTTTTTTATTCCCAGCGCGGGGAATGGGACTCCAACGGACAGGCTATCTGGACCATTATGGAGCATTACCGCCTGACCCGCGACCGGGATTTTCTTAAAGAAAATTACGCGATCATCAAACGCGGCGCGCGCTGGATCATCAGCAAAGCCCAGTCCAATCTCAAGCTGGACCCCGGCTACCGCGGCATAATGCCGCCGGGGCTGTCCGCCGAACATTTCGGTCTCAATGATTATTATTACTGGGATGATTTCTGGGCGTTAACCGGACTCCAATCCGCGGTCGAGGCCTGCGAGGAGATGCAGAAAAAAGGCGCGTCGCTAGCCCGGGGACTGCAGCAGTTAAGCGAAGCGGTGGACACTTCCCTGCGCTATGCCGAGGCCAGGCTGGGACTGCCGATAATGCCGATCTCGCCCAGCCGCCGGATGGACTCCGCCGCGGTTGGCTGTCTGGCCGCTTATTATCCCTGTCGTCTGTTCCGGCCGGACGATCCCCGGCTGCTCAATACCGTCAAGTATCTGCACGAAAAATGTTTTATCAACGGCGGATTTTTTCACGATGTCAATCATTCCGGCTACGGCACCTACCTGACTATGCACATCGCCCAGTGCTACATCGGCCAGCGTTCGGCCAAAGCGCTGGACATACTGAACTGGCTGCTCGCGGTGGCCAGCCCGACTTACTGCTGGCCGGAGGCTATACACCCGCGCACGCTGGGCGGCACTATCGGCGACGGACATCACGGCTGGGCGGCGGCGGACATCTGCCTGCTGATCCGTAATATGCTATATATGGAGGAAGAAAATAATTTGGTCATCACGCCGGTCGTGCCGGCTGATTGGTACCGCGGCCAGAAAATCACGGTCAGCAAAGCGGCGACTTATTTCGGTCAGTTGAACTATACTGTCGAAACCACCGCCAAGACCGCTGTTTTAACGCTCCATCCCCGTTATACCCGGCCGCCGCGGCAGATCGAGTGGGCGCTGCCGGTCAAACACCAAAAAGTTTTGGTCGACGGCAAACCGTACAGCGGCGCGAAAATTATCTTTCCGGCCAAGACAAAAAAGGCGCAGGTTTTTTATTAAGAAATATTAGTGTCCGCTTCCGCAGTCACAATTATCTCCGCGCCCGTGATGATGTTCTTCCGGCACAGTCACTTTTTCTTTTTTCTTTTTACGCACATTGCTGTAAAAAGGCAGCGGCGTTACTTTAGCGCGCGCCATTTTGCCGCGGATATTTACAAACATAGTTTTAGCCGCGTCCGCCGCCAGATAGGCCATAGCGATAGGCTCATTTAGAGTTGGCGAAAAAGTCCCCGATGTGACCTCGCCGATCAGCCGCTCCCGCGCGTTAAATATCTGATAACCCTGTCTTGGAATGCCGGCCTTGTCGAGCATTTTTAGGCCGATGATGCTGTCGGATTGTTCGCTCGTCCAGCTGTCGCGCAGCTCGTGGCCGTACAACGGCATTCCCGCCTCGATGCGCAGGGTGTCGCGCGCGCCTAGGCCGCAGGGCACAGCGCCGCCGTCCAGCAGCAGCCGCCAGACCGCCGGACAATCCCGCGGGGGCACCATCAGCTCAAAACCGCGCTCGCCGGTATAGCCGGTTTTGCTGGCCAGCACATCATACCCGCCAAACTCCAGCGGCAGGAAAGTATAATATTTCAGTTTGTCCAGCTCTTCATCCGTATGCTTCTGCACCAGCGCCTCGGCTTGCGGCCCCTGCACGGCAATGATATGCAACCCCAGCGGTTCACACCCCACGCCGAGACCGGCGAAAAAATCCAGATCTTTTTGCGTGTTCGCGGCGTTGAAAACAGCCAGAAAATGTTCATAGTCTTTATAAACCAGTATGTCGTCCGCAATGCCGCCCTGCGCGTTGCGCAGACGGTTGTAGCGGATCTGTCCGACCTCCATATCGTCGAGGTATCTGGTCAGAGCCGCGCGCTGCACTGCCAGCAGTTTCTCCGCGGAATTAAATTTCACCACACCCATATGCCCGGCGTCAAAAATACCGGCCCGCGAGCGCACGGCTTTGTGTTCCGCGATCAAATTCTGGTACTGCAGCGGCATTGCCCAGCCGCCAAACTCGACTATTTTGGCGCCCAGTTTAAGATGCTCGTCATACAAAGGGGTGTGTTTAAGCGTCACAATATCTCCCGCAGAGCCTGAATGAATTTTTTGTTTTGCTCCGGTGTGCCGATAGTCACGCGGATAGCGTCGTCTAGGCCAAAGCTTTTCAAGGGGCGCACGGTGACGCCTTTAGCCATCAGTTTTTGGAAAGCCTCGGCGCAGTCCTGCTGGAGATAGACCAGCATAAAATTGGCCGCGGTCGGATAATATTTCAAGCCCAGTTTGTCGAATGCCGCGCCTAAATATTTTTTGCCGGCCGCATTGTTTTCGCGCGAACGCCGCACAAAATCTTGATCAGCCAGCGCGGCAGCCGCGGCGATCTGCGCTAGAGCATTGACATTAAAAGGCTCGCGGGTCTTATTAAGATAGGCGATCACTTCAGGATCGGCGATCACGTAGCCCACGCGCAAACCAGCCAAACCGTAGATTTTGGAAAAGGTGCGCGTGACCAAAAGATTGGGATATTTTTTTAACAGCTCCAGAGAATCCGGATAATCTTTTTCCGCGGCGTATTCCGCGTACGCCTCATCGGCAACCACCATAATATCACTGGAAACTTTTTTTAAGAAATTTTCTAATTCCGCGGCGGTAAAATATGTCCCCGTCGGATTGTTGGGATTGGCCAGAAATATCAGCCTCGTGCGGGGCGCGACTTTTTGGGCAATATCTGTCAGAGACAGACGTCCATCTCTTACCGGCACATAGCCGCATTTCCCGGCAAAAAGCCGGGCGGCAAAAGTGTACTCCGAAAAAGTCACCTCCGAGGTCAGCATCTCATCGCCGGGCTCCAGAAAAGCGGCGGCAATAAAATGAAATATCTCGTCCGAGCCGTTGCCCGGCAGAAAATGCTCCGGAGGCAGGCCGTAATGCGCGGCCAGAGCCTGTTTTAATTTCAGGCAGGAGCCGTCGGGGTATAGATTTAATTTTTCTAAATTTTGTCTCAGCGCTTTGACAGCCAGCGGCGAGGAGCCGAGCGGATTTTCATTGGAGGCTAGTTTGAGCGCGCCTTCTTTCAGGACGCCCGGCTGATAGGGAATAATACTTTCGATATTTTTCTTGGTTTTCATTTTTTAATACTACCCCTCAGCTTAAAAAAAATCCAGCTTTGTCGCTGGATTTTTTTAGTCGGCTCCTCTATTAGGGAGCAAAACTTCAAGTAAAATTATTTCAATATTTTAGTCACCACGCCGGACCCCACAGTCCTGCCGCCCTCGCGGATAGCAAAACGCAGCTGTTCCTCGATAGCCACCGGCTGGATCAGATCTACGGTGATTTGCGTATTGTCGCCCGGCATAATCATCTCGACGCCCGGCTTCAGGGTGATCTTGCCGGTCACGTCTGTGGTGCGGATATAAAACTGCGGCTGATAACCGGGGAAAAACGGCGTGTGGCGCCCGCCTTCTTCTTTGGTCAGCACGTACACCTCGGCTTCGAAACTGGTGTGCGGGTTGATAGAGCCGGGCTTAGCCAGCACCTGGCCGCGCTCCAAGTCTTTTTTCTCAATGCCTCTGAGCAACAAGCCCACATTGTCTCCGGCCTGTCCTTCGTCCAGAGTCTTGCGGAACATTTCCACGCCGGTCACGACAGTTTTGCCCCTCTCTTCTTTCATACCGACAATCTCCACCTCGTCATTGACGTGGATAACACCGCGATCGATACGTCCGGTGCCCACCGTGCCGCGGCCGGTGATCGTAAACACGTCCTCGACCGGCATCAGGAAGGGCTTTTCAATATCGCGTTTGGGCAACGGTATATAGCTGTCAACCGCTTCCATTAGTTTGGTGATAGCCGGCTCGCCGTATTCGCCGGTATCGCCGTTTAGCGCTTTAAGAGCCGAGCCGCGCACGATCGGAATTTTGTCGCCCGGAAATTCGTATTTGGTCAAAAGCTCGCGCACTTCCATCTCGACCAGATCCAAAAGCTCCGGATCGTCAACCATATCGCATTTGTTTAGGAAAACCACAATGCTCGGCACGTTTACCTGACGCGCCAGCAGAATATGCTCGCGGGTCTGGGGCATCGGGCCGTCCGCGGCGGACACCACCAGAATAGCGCCGTCCATCTGCGCGGCGCCGGTGATCATATTTTTCACATAATCGGCGTGTCCGGGACAGTCCACGTGGGCATAGTGGCGGTTGGCCGTCTCATACTCCACGTGCGAAGTGGAAATCGTGATGCCGCGCGCTTTTTCTTCCGGGGTATTGTCGATCTGCTCAAAAGACTTGGCCTGCGACAAGCCCTGCTTGGCCAGCACCGTGGTAATAGCGGCGGTCAGCGTGGTTTTGCCGTGGTCGACGTGGCCGATAGTGCCGATATTGATATGCGGCTTGCCCCTGTTAAATTTTTCTCTTGTCATTTTTTCCTCCTAAAACTTATTGCTTATGCTATTCTAACGTGATATTCTAAAAAATTCTACTCTAAATCCGGCAGTTTCTGGAGCCCACAATTGGAATTGAACCAACGACCCCATCCTTACCATGGATGTGCTCTACCTGCTGAGCTATGTGGGCACACCGCATTCCGCCGCCAGAAGGCGAAAAATACTAGCATAGGAATTTCTGAAAAGCAATACAAATATTGCTCAGTTTAAGGGAATATTTTTGCTTCCGTGCGTGCTGCGGGCACGCAGACATCGCATATATTCCCCTAAATTCATAATCTTAAGAAAAATTATGCGCTCTCGATTTTGACGCGGTCGGTCAGGTCATTGGCGGACAGGCCGAAATCGTCCTTGATGCCTGATTCTTTCTGCAGACGCTCCATTAACTGGATCAGTTTGCGTTTTTTATCGCGCAAAAGCGGGGTTGCTTTGACCGCCAGCGCCACGCCGGTCAGTTTCAGCTCGCGTTTGGCCGTCTCGAAAACCGCTTCATTGGCACGGTCGCGGATCAGCGTGAATTCATACTCCGTCAGCTCCATGCCCAGTTTTTTGGCGTTGCGCATCAGGCCGGTGATTTTCGCTTCGTTTAATTTATAAGCCGGGCCGGCCAGCCGGTAAAGCGTCGCCCGCTCCATAAACGCCTCGCGCAGCATCTCCATTATTTTCAGGCCGGCGATAAGGCGGGATTCCTCGCGCACTTTGTCATTGATATCATTGGAAAAAATCCCCAGCTTGATCAGTTTGTTTTTGGTTTTGATGATTTTCAGCGAAGTGTCCAAAGAAGTGCGCCAGTCATTTTTGACCGCCGAGCGGATATACAAAGCGCGCAGGCGGTTGATCAGGTATTCCTCGGTCTCCTCGGACGGCGCTTCCAGTGCCGCCTCATTATCCCGATTTTGCTGCAAACCAGCCTGCACCTCCGCGGACAGCTCTGGCCGCTGAAAAACAAACAAGCCCTGATTATTTTTCTCTTTGAACCAAGCTTTCATATATTCTGTGGTGCTGAAACCCACCCGCTTGCCCAGCTCCAGCAGGCCCCGCAGTTCTTTGCGCGCCTCTTTAGGATCGGCAGTCTGGCTGACCAGACGCTCGGTCATTTTCTGGTCGAGAATATCTTTAAGCGCGAGCCGCACCTCTTTGGCCACTTCATCCGCGGCATAATCAATCGCACCCTGCAGGCTAGTTTTATAACCGCCAAAATCCGCGCCGCCCAGCTCCGGGCTGCCCTCAATAAAAGCCAGCAAGTCATTCAAACCCCGCTCCGCCGTGCCCAGCTCGACAAGCATTTCCATAGAAACGGTTTTTTTCAAAAAAGCGTCTTTGATCTGGCTCAAAACCTCGCCGCGCAGGGAGTTTTTGATCGAGAGCTTGAGTTCCAGCAGCTGATTGTTGTCCAAGCCCTTGTCTTTGAGCCTGCGCTCCAGTTTGTCCAGCTCCTCGGCGGCGGCGCCGGAGCGCGAGGAGATGATCTGTCCGTACAGCTGGGTGTAATGCCGCATCAGCTCTCTGGTCTCGGAGTCCAATTGCAGCTGAAATTTCTCGGCGTGTTCTTTGTCTCCCCGCTTGATCTGCGCCTCTTTAGACAGCGCGCTGATATTTTTGCGGGTGATCGACACCGTGTCGTCGGCGGATTCTTCAGTTTCGTTGAGATAGGCGCTGGGGTTTAATTCTTTTTTGTCCCGCACCTTAAATTTCGCGCCCTCGTCGAACATCTTGCCCAAAGCGGATTTGGCAAAAGAAGAAACCATATTGGAGACTATGCTCGTGCCGCGGTCTTGAATATTTTTATCCAAAAGCTGGGTGATGGTCTGCTGCTTGGTCGTTTCGGTTTTTTCCACCTGCTGCTGCAAAAACCGCACTTCTTTGACCCGCTGAACTTCCGACGTCTGCTGGCGCTGCTGGTTTTGAACATTTTGAATTTCATTTATCGCCATAATCACACCTTGTTTTCTGTTTTACTTTTCCGCACCAGCGCGATGCCCAGCCGCTTATCTTCCGCATCCTGCCGTTTTTCCCGCAGCCGCCGCAGATTTAACTCGCTGGCGTTGATCCGCATCTCCGTCCTTTTGACGTAGGCGCGGATTTTTTCGAGCTTGATCTGCAGCTCGTGCAGATCGATCTGCTCCTCGTCAGCGCCGGGCAGGGGCGCGGAAGGTTTTGTCTGTTCGGCGGTTTGTTCTTTTTTTTTACCCATCAGCCCTGCTCCAGATAATAATCTAATTCATACTGAATATTTTGCTCTTCTTCTTTGAACTTAAAATAAATTTCCCGCGCGGTTTTAATTTTCAATTCCAAGATTTTTTCTTTGGTGTAATAGTCGTCGATATTCAGGCGTCTGGCCTGCGTGAGTATCTGTTTCTGTATTTCGTCCAGCACGCTGCGCTCGGCCTTGAGCCGGCTGCCGGAGGAGCCGCCGATGATCTCCAGCAGCTCGCTGTTGTAAATATTTTCCTCCATCAGCGCAACATTTTCAGCGACAGCGTCTTCCAAGGCTTTTTTGCGCAGTTTTTGCAGCTCCTCGGCCGGCACGCCCAGCAGAGCCAATATATAGGCTGAGGCCGCCATTTTCATGCCGGCGATGCGCGCCAGCATTAGATTGTGCGAGGTGGATTGAATGACCGCTTTCATATAGCTTTCCATAATGCTTTCCACGCGGTCGCGCAGGTTGATTTTCTCGCCCATAATCATTTTTACAACCAGAGGGACTTTGACCGCGCCTTAGTGAGTTTTGACCGTGGTAAAAAAAGATTTGGCGGAAAGTTTGGCTATGTCCATATAATAATCGTCGGCTCCGGTCCTGTCTTTGGTTTTGACCCAGAGGCCTTTTTGTTCGCGCTCGGCCTGCAGTTTATCCTGCACGCGTTTGTAATGATCAGAGTTGTCTTTGAGATCCTGTATCCTGTCCTCCACCGGACGGTTTAACATATTGATCGTGGACACCGACATAAGGGGCGCTCCTTACAGCTTGATCGCCGCCGGCTTGCCCCAGACTTTTTTCGACCGCGGACGCACCCGGCGCGACCGGCCGCTTTTGGTCTTGACGGACTGCACGGCCAAGACTTTTTTGGTGGCCAGCCGCGAAGTCTGATTGACCGAACCAACACGCACGCGGGTCACCGGTTTATTAGCCAGCGCGGAATTATTGTTCTTGCTGGATGAATTGACTTTGACCGGCGCGGCGGCGGTGGTTGCTTTCACCGGTTTGGGCGCCGGCGCTTTGGCCGCGACTTTGGGCGTGGGCTTGTTATTTGTCGAGGCTTTGGTCTGTTTGGCCTGCTGTTCCCGCGGCTTGAATTCCACCGCTTTGACCGTCTTGACTTCGCCGGTTTTGGCTTTGTTGTTCTCTCTGTTTTGCGCGGCGATTTTCTCCTCCAGTTCTTTTTGCTCCGCCTGTTTTTGTTTGGCCGCTTTTTCCTGACGGAGTTCTTCTTTTTCCGCCTCTTCTACTTTTTCCTCGTATTCTTCTTTATCTTTTTTGTATTTTTCATAGCGCGCGCGGTAGGCCACTCTATTGGCGATATTGCCGTGAATGATTTTATTCATCTCGGCCTGCAATTTCTCGATGACCTGCTTGCCCCAGACCGTGGCGGACGGGTCAACATTTTGTTCGGCGGCCGGCATATTGGCCGGATTGAGCCAGGCATTCCAGATGGCCTGCGCTTCGGTTTTAGCGCTGCCAGCGAGCGAAGAAATATAAGTCGTGATTTTTTCCGTTAGCGCGGTCATAAAAGCCAGCGCATTGGTCTTATCCGCCTGATCCACATACTGCGCGTCGCTCCCGCCGTACAGCGGCAGGATATGCGCGGTGAAAGACTGGCTGGCGTTCAGGAAAAACTGCACAAAGGCCGCCTTGATCGGGTCGGCATCCTCCAGATTGGCTGTATACCAGCTCTCAAAAACCGCCAATCTCTGCGTATCGGATTGGCCGGCCGCGCCAAAAATACCGGACAGCGTGTCGGCCACTCTGGTGCGGGACTCCAACATCGCCGTCAGAACATAAAAACTCTGCTCCGGCGAGAGATCGTCTATGCCCTCCATCATCAGCTCATAATAAGAACGCGATTCATTTTGCAGGGCATTCAGAGCTTTGGTCCAGAGCGCTCCGCTGATGAGGCTGTTCGTCGCGGCGTTATTGGCGATCAGCTCGCCGTCCAGATGCTGGAAATCCGCGGCGTTGTCCGCCAGAAATTGCAGTCCGTCCACGCCGTACGCGCCGCCTATAGCCCTGGTATTGGCCAGCACCTGCCCGAAAGTCAGTTCGCCGTCCGCGGTCAATTCGCCGTACTGGGTAAAGTCCGCGTCCTCGACGGTGGCGTTGTAGCTTTTGCGCTCATAGTCCGGCATAAATTTGAGCATTTCCATTAGATAATTGGCTGTCCGGTCCAGCGCGCTGGACGAAGCAGTGTAGTCCAGAGTTTTCCGGTCGACCGGCATAGGCTTGCGCGGCTGCGGTATCGATAAATTTCCGTCCATAAACCCCATAATTTTACCCCAGTATCTGCCGCAGACTGTCCTCAGACCGCTGTATCGCGCTCAACAGGCTGAAATTCTGCGTGTTTTCCGCCTCCAGCTGGGACAGCTTATCGTTGATAATCATTGCGCCCAGCGTGGAAGTCTTGTCAATCACCCTGCCGTCAATCTCTATTTCTTTTTCCTCGCTGGCGATCTTGGCCATCAGATCTTCCATTTCTCTTTGCACCATATGCGCGAAACGTTTGGCGTCGGCCTGCTTCACGGGCATTTTTTCCCGCGGATTGAGTATCAGCTGATAGACCATTGTGCTTTCGCCGGTATTTGCCATTTTTTCCTCCCCTAATTATTATCCCAAGCAGGCGCCAGGCCTGCTTTTATTAAAAACACTTTTTGAAAACATAACCCCTATTCTCAAAAAGTGTTTCATAACCAATAAACCCCTTGCTGCCGCGACAGCTCCTCTCTAAAAAAGAGAGGAGCCAAAATCGCGTTATTTAAGAACTAACCCTGACCGGTCACCGAGTGCACCTGTTTCTGGGCTTTATTCTCCGCCGCCACGAGCTGGGCCGCGGCCTGCTCGATAGTGGACAGTTCCTGCAAAGCGTCGTCCAGCACCAGAGCGCCGGCGCCTGTGGCGATATCAACGCCATGCAATGACTTAGCAATACTGCCAACATTCACACTTTGACTAGCATAGCTAGCAGTAGCTGAAATGCTAAGTGTAGTACCACCGCTACCTACAGCCGCCGATTTCACCGCTTCCATAATAGCCGCTCTTTGTGCGCCAACATTACCAACCGCTACATAACCATCTTTAGCAATATTGTTAATTGCCATTTTATTTGCATTTTCCTCAAGACCCATAAAAATCACCTCCCCTTTCTTAATTC
>JAITIS010000061.1 GCA_031279305.1 Candidatus Margulisiibacteriota bacterium
CAATGCCTACAATAATTATTTTGCCGACGAGGCGGTTAGACTGACCGCCTATTTAGAAAAAACCCACCATCTGCATCTGGCCAAAACACGGACAGATTCCGCAATCTTTGTGAGCAATTTATTAAAAATACTTGACGACAGAAACCGTCCGGAGGATTTAATTATAGTAAACACCAGCGACCCGTATAATTACAGCTGGAGTCTATCGCCGAATTTCTGGGGGATAAAAACTTACAGCGAAGCAGAATTGGAAAAATTTGGCAGTCTCAAAAGCATTTTATTTACCCGGAAAAACGGGCAATACCGGCCGAATATCAACCTCTCAAAAAATGCCCTACGGAGAATTATCGATTATTTCGGCAAAAACGACATAGCAATCAGAGTTTCCCGGAATGAATTGTATTACGACTTTATTACGCTGCAAGAGGAGTTTAAGCCATATGTCCAGCTCCTCAACGCGCTGGAAAATCTATGCCGGGCAGTGCGCTTGATAACCGTTACGGAAATAGAACGATATTTTCGGCTGTACGAGGCGGAGCGACCAGCCGGTTAAGCTCTTCCTCATTTTTCAGCAAAAAGGCAAGCAGCAAAGGTTTCCCGGCGTACAGCGTCTGTAATTTTCCCAAGCTGTTATATTTTCGCAGATCATTGCGCGCTATCGCGGCCAGCAAGTCTCTGATAACAGGCCGTTCCAGCAAAGGCACGCCTTCGGCGGCGCGCAGATCCGGCTCCGGCAGACGCCAGAAAAAATAGCGCAGACTGTACCCTAAAAATCCCGTGTCTTCCATACAGCCCCAGAGGCCGTAAGAGCGGTTATCCGGCGTGCCGAAAAGAACGCCGTGTTTGGCCAGAAAAATCTCAATAGCGCGCTCTATTTTAGCGTCGTAATTAAAAATACTGCTCGATCGGGATTTTTTATACAATTTTTTTAGTTTAGTTATTGTTTCCGCCAAATCTTGGACAAGATCAGGCCGCACGGCATTGCAGATTTTCTCCAGTTTAACAACCGCCGTAATTCTTGTTGGAAAAATAATTATCTTTTTATACATACTCTCTTTTATCGCAAGTTCGGCGGAAAAATTGCAAAAATCTCAACGTATATTCCGTTCAAATCAGGGCACATTATACATAGGAGGCGGTATTTATGCGTAAATTAAAAGAAATTTACACTTCCAAAAAAGCGCTGGAAAAACTGCTCATCGCTTACAGCATAAATCGTTCTTTTCAGCGGCCGCTCAAGAAATCCTAACCAGCCAGCCAAAAGGATCGGGACGCCGTCCGTACTGTATGCCGGTCAGTTCGTCATATAATTTTTGGGTGATTTTGCCGGCTTGGTTTTTTTCGCCAACCGGATATTCTTTATCCTGTTCATACAGCGCGCCTACCGGCGAGATGACCGCCGCCGTGCCGGAGCCAAAAACCTCGGTTATCCGGCCGGAGGCTATGTCGGACAGCGCTTCCCGGATATCCAGTCTGGTTTCCGCGGTTTCCAGACCCCAGTGTTTGGCCAGCCGCAGCACCGAATCGCGCGTGATGCCGGGCAGGATGGAGCCGTTCAGCTCCGAAGTGACAAGTTTTTCCCCGTAAACGAAAAAAATATTCATCGAGCCGACTTCCTCGATATATCTCTGCTCCACGCCGTCCAGCCACAACACCTGATCAAAGCCTTTTTTTCTGGCCAGATGTCCGGCCAATATCGAAGCGGAATAATTGGCGCCGGTCTTGGCCGCGCCCAAGCCGCCGCGCACCGCCCGCACGTATTTGTCTTCGATCATTATCGACACCGGCTCAAAACCGTGCTCGTAATACGCGCCCACCGGCGAGAGAATAATATAGAATAAAACTTCTTCCGGCTCTTTAAGCCCCACGTAAGGATCAATGCCGATCATTGTCGGGCGGATATACAGCGAGGAACCGGGATCGGAAGGCACCCAGTTTTTTTCCAGCCGGAGCAGCTCGGTCAGGGCAGCTAGAGCGTCTTCAACATCCAGCTCAGGCAGGCAGACCCGCGCGGCGGAAGCATTCATCCGCAGAAAATTATCCCGCGGCCTAAACAGCGCAATGCCGCCGTCCGGCTGGCGATAGGCTTTAAGCCCCTCGAAAACTTCCGGCGCGTAATGCAGCACCAGCGCGGCGGGCGAGAGCGCCAGATTGTCATATTTACGGATAATAGCGTTGTGCCAACCTTGTTGAGGGTCGTGCCGCATAATAAACATCCGGTCGGAAAATTCTTTGCCGAAAAATAATTTCTGCCCCGGAGCCGGCGGACTTTTCAGCTCCGCAGGTTTAAGCTCCTGAATATTTATTTTTAATTTAGTCACGGTCATTTGCTTTCCGCCCTGTACAGCTGATAGCGCAGGATAAAATAAAAACCGCCGCAAATCAAGACAGCGCTGGCCAGCTGGGGCAGATTGAGGCCGCATAAATACAGGTCATCCGCGCGGAAACAGGAAACGATAGACCGCGCCACGGAATAAAAAATCAAGTATAGACAGAAAAGAAATCCGTCCCGGCGCGGCTGTTTCTGGAGCCGGCACAGCACACAGAAAAAAATAAAATCCAAGAGCAGTTCATAGACCATCGCGGGATGCGAAGGCTGCAAACCGTGCTGAATATAGGCCGGCGTGCCCGGCGCGTAGACCAGACCCCAAGGCAGATTGGTCGCCGCGCCGTAGGCGTCGCCGTTCATCAGATTGCCAAAACGTCCCAGCGCCTGCCCCAGCAAAACAGCCGGCGCGCAGAGATCCGCAAACTGCCAAGGATGTATCCGGTAATGCCGGCAGGCCAGCCAGCCGGCCAGCACCCCGCCGATGATGCCGCCGTGGATAGCCAGTCCGCCGTGCCACACCGCTAAAAACTCCGCCGGATTCTGCCAGTAGTAAGCCGGATCGAAAAAAAACACATAATAAAGCCTGGCGCCTAGCAGCGCGCCCAAAAAAGCGGTGATAACCGCGTTCAAAATATGGTCTTCGTTACAAGCCAATTCACGGCGTTTTATCTCGGCTAGAATCAGACGCATGCCGATCAGCAAAGCTACAGCGTACATCAAACCGTAGTAGCGGATCTGTACAAAACCAAGGTCTAAAAAAATGGGATGCATTAGGTTTATTATAACATTCTCTGCTATTCCGCGAATATCAAGTGTATAATAAATCCGTGGCCAAAACCAAAATTAAATATCTCTGCCAATCCTGCGGCTATGAATCTCCGAGCTGGTTAGGCAAATGTCCGAACTGCGGCGGCTGGAACAGTTTTTCCGCGGAAGAAACCGCAGGCACAGTCAAAACTTTTGTCCGAGAAGCCAAACGATCCAGTCCCGTGCCGCTCAATAAAATTCCCGCCGGACAGGAAGCGCGTTTGCCCACCGGCATCGCGGAGTTTGACCGTGTCTTGGGCGGCGGATTCTGCGCCGGATCGGTGACGCTGTTAGGCGGCGAGCCGGGCATCGGCAAATCAACCATCAGCCTGCAGATCGCCAGAGCGCTCGCCGGCCAAAATCTAAAAACTCTCTACGTCTCCGGCGAGGAATCGCCGCAGCAAATAAAACTGCGCGCCGAACGGCTGGGCGCGGTTTCGGAAAATATCGCCCTGCTTTGCGCCACCAATATTCACGATATCGAAAAAGCTGTCCAAGAATACCGTCCGGCGCTGGCCGTCATCGACAGCATTCAAACCATTTATCACCCAGAGCTGCCATCCGCGCCCGGCTCGGTCGGGCAGGTGCGCGAGGCTTCGGCTTGGCTCATCCGTTTTCTCAAGGACAATAATTTCCCGGCTATTTTCATCGGCCACGTCACCAAAGAAGGCGCGCTGGCCGGTCCGAAAACGCTGGAGCATATGGTCGACACTGTCCTGTATTTCGAGGGCGACCGTTCGCAAAATTTCCGGCTGGTGCGCGGCATCAAGAACCGTTTCGGCTCCACCAATGAACTGGGCGTATTCGATATGCGCGCCGAAGGTCTGGTGGAAATACCAGATGTTTCTAAAGTGTTTATTCAAAACACGCTGGAAACGCCGGGCTCCGTGGTCACCGCCTGTCTGGAAGGCAGCCGTTCTTTTCTCGTGGAAATACAAGCGCTGGCCGCCTCCTCCGCGCTGTCTCTGCCGCGGCGCACCGTCACCGGTCTGGACTACAACCGCGCCGCCATCATACTGGCCGTGCTGGAAAAAAAATGCGGCCTGCGCCTAAGCGCGCAGGACATATTTCTCAATGCCGCGGGCGGGGTGCGCATCGACGACACCGCCGCCGATCTGGCCGTGGCCTTGGCCGTCGCCTCCAGTTTCCGGGAAACCGCTTTTGACCGCCGGCTCTGCGCTTTTGGCGAGCTGGGCTTGGGCGGCGAATTGCGCCCGGTCAGCAATGCCGAGAAACGCTTGAACGAGGCGGAAAAACTGGGCTTCACAACCGCCATTTTGCCGCAGGCCAGCGCGCAAAATTTAGCTAAAAAATATAAGTTAGAAATTATCGCGCCGCGGACGCTGGCGGAGGCGCTGGC
>JAITIS010000067.1 GCA_031279305.1 Candidatus Margulisiibacteriota bacterium
ATTGATATAGGCGTCTTTGTTTTGCAGCATAGAAACAAAAAACTGGGGCGAAATATAGGGAAATTTTGCCAGCAGCACAGCAACGGCCTCGCGCTGTTTCTGGGGCGGCAGATCCGTGATCTGAAAAAAAATCCGGCGGGATTTTAAGGGCTTGATATACAGCTCCCGCGGCAGTTTAACCGCCGCGGTATAAACTCGGACATCCTGCTTCAGTTCGCTCAAAACATAATTATCTAACGCCTTAAAATCCGCAGAGGTCAGCAGTTCCTCGGTTGTGTAAAGCACGGTGCGAAAATACAGATCGGCGCGCTTGAGCTGTTTATGCATAGCCTAAAACTCCTATTTCAGCATTGTGTATCTATATATCGCAATTTTTTGCACCGGATTGCAGAAATTATTTTGGGCAGTGTTATAATAGCCGCAATGAATAAATTTTTAGACAAAATAAACGCGCGCATCGCGGCTAAAAAAACTTTTGTCTGCATAGGGTTAGACCCGGATCTGGACAGACTGCCGAAACAATACCGGGCTGACGCCGAACCTATTTTAGGTTTTAATCAATACATCATCGACGCGACCAAAGACAGCGCGGCCTGTTACAAACCCAATCTGGCTTTTTATGAAATGCACGGACTGCGCGGGCTAAAGGCGCTGACCGCCACGCTTAAATATATACCCGCGGAGATCCCGGTCATTTTGGACGCCAAACGCGGCGACATCGGCAGCACCTCCAGAGCTTACGCCAAAGCCGTGTTTGAGGAGTTTGGCGCGGACGCCGTCACGCTCGCTCCCTATATGGGCGGCGATTCGCTCGCGCCTTTTCTGGAATATCAGGAAAATTACAGCTTCATACTCTGCCTGACCAGCAATGCCGGAGCGCGGGATTTTCAAAAACCTAAGCTGTACAAAAAAGTCGCGGCCAAAATACAGGAATGGCACAGCCGTTACGGAAACTGCGGCGCGGTGGCCGGAGCCACGCACCCGGAGGACATCGCCTCGATCCGGGAAATTATCCCCGAAGCGTTCCTGCTTATTCCCGGCGTTGGCGCGCAGGGCGGCGACCTAGAGCACACAGTGCGGGCAGCCGGCAATAAAAATCATTCTGGATTTATTATCAATTCTTCCCGCGGAATAATTTACGCGGACGATCCCGCCGCCGCCGCCGCTAAACTACAGCAGGAGATAAACAAGCTAGTTTAATTCATCCGCCTCTCTTAGCATAGTTAATTCTTTAGGCTCATCAAGGCGTTCACGATCGCGGTGATGCTCGATTAAATAAACCACGCCCTCCTCCGTTTTGATCTCTCTGGCCAGCATAGCACCGATCCGCGGATGATATTTACAGACATATAAAACCCGCCGCCAGTAAGCTCTATGCTCCAGACTGCCGCGGTCAGCCAGATAATTGGCCAGCGGACTCAGAAAATAAAACAGCAGAGTCTGCCCAACACGGTCGCGCAGCCGCAGTTTGGCTCTGGCCTTGCCGGCATCGTGCAGCAGAGCCGCTTTATAAATTTTATCCAGACGCAGTTTGGAGCGTTTGCCCAGCCAGTCGCGCAGAGTGTAGGCGACATTCAAAGAATGTTTTTGATCAAAGGCGGACAGCGTGTAAAATAAAATCTGTTCTTGCTTGTTCAAATATTCCCGGATAAAAGCGATATCCTCATTACGCAGTCTGGCGGTCAGCAATAATTTAACTACTGAAAATATTTTAGCGGGATAATTGGCCGGCCTCATTTTAGCTCCGATAAAATCCTGCGGATATTTTTTAACCGCCGCATAGCGCACCGCTCCGGCAGGTCAAGCAGGCCCGGCAGCAGCAGTCCGTCCGCAGTCTGATAGGCTTTGCGCAAATTATCGTCTTCGGCCAAAGCATAATCAATTAACACCGGCACATTGGCTTTTTTCTTGAGCCGGCGCACTGTGTTAAGCAGATTCTCCACGGCTTGATTTTCCTGTTCCTGCGCGGCGGCGACCGCCAAGAGCCCCTGCGGCGAGGCCTCAAGCAAGGCGGCCAGTCTGTCCTCCGGGGCGGAATCAGCGGCCTGCAGAAAAAGCGGCATATTTTGCTGCTCGGACAGATACAAAAACTCCTCGCTCTCTTCCAGCGGCAGATCGCGGAAAGTCAGAGCGTCTACTCCGGCGGCAGCCAGATCGGCGAAGAAAGAACGCAGGCCGTAAGCCAGCGCATTGTTGACCCCGGCCTGCAAAATAAGTTTTTTAGAATTTTTGCGCCGAATCTGCTGGCAGGCCTGCAATAGCGCGGCCAAAGAAAAATCCGCCCGGCTCCTGTATAGGCGCGCATTATGAATGCCCAGCACGCCGTTATCCGGCAGAATAATCTGAAGGACGTCCGCTTTTTTAAGCCAGCGGCTCAGGCGTCTTTTATCACGCCTGTTTCCCGGCCAAAGCAGCGGCACAATCAACGGCTTGTGCAGATTTGCCCAAAAATCACTCATACGCCAAACTCCAAATTTTTTCCAGAGAGAACACCAACCAGCGCCTGCCCGCGGTCAAGAGCCGGCGCCCGGCGCAGCAACTCCGCTAGAGTGGACAGACTTTGCGGAGAAGCAGTTAACCCTTCCGTCTCCAGCAACAGCTGCGCGGCGGACTGCATTTCCTCCGGCAGGGCCTTGCGTAAAACAAGCCGTCCGGCGGAATGCAGATAAGCTAGTTCCGGCGGCGCCGCCGGATAATTCAAGTCCGCGCAGGGCGAAGCGTAAACCCCCGCCTGCCCGTTTTCAAGCCGCAGAACTTTCGTGTACGCACCCTGAAAAACCGCCGGTTTGCCATCCGCCAGCGGCGTTAAATCCGCGGCGCCAAAGGCTGGCTCCACCACCACTAGTTCAGTTTCTGTGTTGATAAAAGGATAAAAAACCCCCAGCGCCAGAGCGCTGTCCGCCAGCAAAGCCGCGGGCGGCTGCTTTTCCCGGCGGCTAAGCTCGCGGAAGATTTCCAAACCGCTAAAAGATTGAAAATCGCGCGTGATTTCCGGCAGGGGATGCGGGCCCAGCGGCCAGGCCGGAATATAATAACGCTCCAGCGGAGCGGCCAGCCAGTCCAAAAAACAAGCGTTAACCAGATCTTGATACTGATAATTTTCTTTATAAAATATTTCCGCGCCCAAAACCTTGAGTCTGGCCAGCAGGGGCGCGGCAAAAATATTATTAGCGTAGATTCTAACTCTAAGCCCCAGATGTCTGGCTACGCTCGCCGCGGCTATGGCCTGCTCTCCAGAGGCGGACTCCACTACTATTTCCCGGCGCCCTAATTTTTTGGCCAGCAGAGCCTGCCCAGCCACCCCGCGCGCCCGAAAAGAGCCGGTGTAATTCAAATCTTCCCGCTTGAGGTAAATCTTCGCGCCTTTGAGGCGCTCCGCAAAACGTTTGGCAAAAAATAACGGCGTCGGCTGGCCGAGATAATCGCATAAAAACTCGTCCAGCTGCGCCGAAAATTCCGCATCCTGCTTGACCCGGTCATAATCAGTTTTCAATTCATCCAGATAGGTCGCTGCTGTTTCCGACACAAAACGGCCGCCAAACCGGCCATATCTTCCGCTCTGATCCGGCAGTCCCATCTTTAGCCTCCCAGCAGCTCGATCAAGGTGCGCACGCCAAAACCGGTAGCCTGCGGCTCCAGATACCTCTGCTGTTTCTGCAAAAAAGCCGCGCCGGCAATATCACAATGTATCCACTCTATATTTTTCTGAATAAATTTTTCCAAAAATTTTGCCGCGGTCACAGAGCCGGCCATTTTTTCTTTGGCGTTATTCAGCGTGTCCGCAACCGGTGATTTTAGATAATCCAGATACTCCGCATCCATCGGCAGCTGCCAGTGCTTTTCACCGGTTTTTTCCGCGGCCTGCAGATAATCCCGCAAAAATTTCTGCGAATTAGTCATAACACCGGCGCGTGTCTCGCCCAGCGCGATCTGGCAAGCTCCGGTTAGCGTGGCGTAATCAATAATTTTTTTCGCGCCGCGCCGCTGGGCGTACCAGAGGGCGTCGCAGAGGATCAGCCGGCCTTCCGCGTCTGTAGAATTGATCTCTACAGTCAGCCCGTCCGCGGTCGTAATAATATCTCCTGGTTTATAGGCCGTGCCGGAGGGCATATTTTCTGTCGCCGGCACAATACACAGGAGATTTTGTTTCACCTGCAGCTCCACCAGCGCGGCAAAAGCCATAAGCGCGGTCGCCGCGCCACCCATATCGGTTTTCATTTCGCCCATTCCGGCCGCCGGCTTGAGTGAAACGCCGCCGGAGTCAAAAGTCAGCCCCTTGCCTATCAAAGCAATTTTTTGTCCGGCGCCGCCTAAATACTCCAGCACGATAAATTTAGGCGGCTCGGCCGATCCGCGCGCCACCGCGCAAAATGCGGATAGCCCCGCCTGCTTAGCCTGCGCAAATCCGAAAGTAGAGAGCTTAACTTTAGGCTTCTGGCTTATCCGGCGCGCAATTTTGTCCAAATAAGACGGCGTGACAATATTCGCCGGTAGATTAACCAGATCTTTAGCCTGATCAACAGCCGCAAAAATTATTTTTGCTCTGGCGGCCAGAGTTTTTAGCCGGGGATATCTGCCCGGCAGATAAA
>JAITIS010000104.1 GCA_031279305.1 Candidatus Margulisiibacteriota bacterium
TAACCAGCAGGCGCGGCTGGATATTGTGGAAAAATATTTTGCGGAAGCGCCATCAGACAATCTTGTGTATGAAGATATGCGTGTGGCAAGTTTAAGCTCTTATGCCTGGGCGCGCCAGACTGTCTCTGCCAATGAGTTATATGCCAGTTTACAGGAACAGTATGCGACCAATAATGCGATGTTAGCTTCACTGCATCAAAGTATGCTGTCTTTTCTGGAATACAGCGGCGATACGGCCGGCCAGAAGAAAATATATAACTTTTTCCGCGCAGGGAATAATCGCATATATTTGTTTAATGATTATAATTATTATATTTACACTTATAAATTGGCGTTAATTAGTTACAGAGAAGGTGACTATAAAGCGGCCGAGCCTTTGTTTAGAGAGGTCGCCGCGCAGAGAAATACACCCATTTTAGCTTTTTTTGCTGAGTCAGCGGAGTATTATTTACAAAATATTGAGGATAATAGGCAATAGCCTCCCTTAAAAGTTCAGCCGCTTTATGTTATGCTTAGGCCTCATTTTAACGAAATAAAATTACAGGGCAGAGGCAATAATGAAAATTTTTATTACCGGCGGCGCGGGTTTTATCGGTTCTCATCTGGCAGACGCTTATGTAAAACACGGCGCGGAAGTAGCTGTTCTGGATGATCTGTCCACCGGCCGCGCGGAAAATATCGAGCAGCTTAATTCCTCTAACTTCCGTTTTATCAAGGGCTCCGTGCTGGAGCGCGCTACAGTTGATGAACTAATGCGGGACTGCGATGTCTGTTACCATCTGGCCGCGGCGGTGGGCGTGTACACAATAGTTGAAAAACCGCTTAATTCTCTGATGACCAATCTCAAAGGCACTGAGGTGGCGCTGGAGTTGGCGGCTAAATACCGTAAAAAAATCCTGATCGCTTCTACTTCCGAGGTTTACGGCAAAAGCCATAAATTTCCTTTTCAGGAGGATGCCGACACGGTTTTAGGCGCCACGAACAAATCGCGCTGGTCTTACGCTTACGCCAAAGCGGTGGATGAGTTTATGGCTCTGGCCTATCATCAAGAAAAAAAACTGCCGGTAATAGTGGCGCGTTTCTTTAATACTGTCGGGCCGCGCCAAACTGGCCGTTACGGAATGGTCATTCCCAATTTTGTCAGGCAGGCTTTGAAAAATGAGGACATTACGATTTTCGGCGACGGCCACCAGTCGCGTTGTTTCACTTATGTGGGCGATGTGGTTGAGGCGGTGATTGAGCTGGCGCAGACTCCGGCGGCGGTCGGGCAGGTGGTTAATATCGGCAATAACAGCCGGGAGATCTCTGTTGAGGATCTGGCTAAAAAAATTATTGAGTTAACCGGCAGCAAGTCCCGGCTGGTGTATATTCCTTATGAACAGGCCTATCCGTTGGGTTTTGAGGATATGGAGCGGCGCGTGCCGGATCTGTTCAAATTGAAATCTTTGATCAATTTTCAGCCTAAAGTGGAGCTGGAGGAGATATTGAAATTGGTCATTGCCGATAAGAAAAAGAAACTGGGCGAGCTGTACAAATACTAGCTGCTAGCGCGGCTAATAACAAGGAGCATAAAATGTTGGCGGAAAAAATTAAAAATAAAACTGTCAAGATCGGTATCATCGGCATCGGTTATGTCGGCCTGCCGCTGGCCAGATCATTCGCGGAGGCCGGAGTGCGGACTACCGGTTTTGATTTGAGCAAAAACAAAGTGGACGGCATTAACAAAGGAATAAGCTATATTCCCGACGTGCCGTCCGCAGTGCTTCATAAGATTGTCCTGCAAAAAAAAACCTTGAGCGCCTCGACGGATTTTAACGGCCTCAAAAATATGGATGCGGTTTTCATCTGCGTGCCGACGCCTTTTGACAAACATAAAGCCCCCGATCTGGAATGCGTGCGCAGCGCGTCCGCATCCGCGGCTAGGACTCTGCGCAAAGGCCAGCTAATCGTGTTGCAATCGACGACTTATCCCGGCACTACCGAAGAGGTTGTCCAGCCTATTCTGGAAAAGACCGGCTTGAAGGCCGGACAAGATTTCTATCTGGCTTTTTCGCCGGAGCGTATTGATCCGGGCAATAAAAAATTTGACGCGCATAACACGCCTAAGGTAGTCGGCGGCATTGATAAAGAATCTACCAGCCTGACAGCGGCTCTTTTCCGCACCTTTATCGACGCGGACAAAGTATACGAAGTCTCCTGTCCGAAAACCGCCGAAATGTGCAAAATACTGGAAAACACTTTTCGCGCGGTGAATATCGCGCTGGTCAATGAAATGCTGATGCTGTCCGAACGAATGGGCATAGACATCTGGGAAGTGATCGAAGCGGCCAGCACCAAACCTTTTGGTTTTATGCCTTTTTATCCCGGCCCCGGCGTGGGCGGCCACTGCATCGCGGTCGATCCGTTTTATCTGTCTTGGAAAGCCCGCGAGTATGATTTTTTCACGCGTTTCATCGAACTGGCGGCGGACACCAATATGAATATGCCGTACTATGTCGTCAGTCGTCTGCGCAAACTGCTGGGTGCGGCGGGCAAAAGCATTAGCGGCGCTAGAATTTTGGTGTTGGGCGCGGCTTTCAAAAAAGATATTGACGACTGCCGCAACTCAGTGGCTCTCTATCTCATCAAACTATTGGAGGACGCCGGCGCCGAAGTGATGTATAACGACCCTTATGTGCCGTCTTTTAAGTTCGAACATGAGCTTTACGCGGCTGAAAAAAATCCGCGGGAATATAAATCACAGGAGCTAACCGGAGAATTATTGTCCAGCGTTGACTGCGTGGTGGTGGCCGTGGCGCACAGTAATTATGATTTTGGCTTTATCCTCAAAAATTCCAAACAGGTGTTCGATCTAGTCAACGGGACTAAAGGCCGCCAAGCCGCTAATCTGCATAAACTTTAGTGGCTGCAATGGAGATTTTTCTGCTGCCGGTGGCGACTGCTTTTATTTTGACGCTGGCCTTTGTGCCGCTGGTCAAAATGCTGGCTTGGAAACTAAACATCGTTGATAAGCCGGAAGCCCGCAAACTGCAAGTGGAGGCTGTGCCGCTCCTGGGCGGTTTGGGTTTTTTGGCGCCTTTTGCTCTAACGCTGCTGTTTTTTTATAAAGGCTCCACGGATCTCAATCTCAAAGCTGTGCTGTGTTGCGCTGTGCTGCTGGCGGCGCTGGGTTTCTGGGACGATAAGTCCGGCGGCATTTCTTGGCGCTGGAAACTCGGCGGACAGATTTTAGCGGCATTGGCGCTGGTTATTGGCGCCGGCGTGCGCACTACCTTTTTTGAATTAGAGATTTTGAATATTTTGGCCTCGGTGTTCTGGCTGACTTTTATTACCAACTCTCTGAATCTGCTGGACAATATGGACGGCCTGTCCGCCGGTGTTTCGGCGATCGCCTCTTTTTTCTTTTTTTTGCTGGCCTACCGGGCTGGCCAGCCGGATCTGGCGATGTTTTGCGTGCTGCTGGCTGCCTGTCTGCTGGCTTTTTTGAAATATAATTTTTCACCGGCCTCGATTTTTATGGGCGATCTGGGCTCTTTATTTTTAGGCTTTACGCTGGGCGCCGTGGCTTTGCTTTTACAGGGCACGGAGATCAGGAGCTGGACGGTGTTTTTGACTTATCAAAATTTTAACCGCTATGAGTTGGTTAGTGTTTTAATTCCTCTGCTGGTTTTGGCCGTGCCGATTTTTGACACTTTGCTGGTGATGAGCCTGCGCACGCTCAACGGGCTGGGTATTTTCACGCCGGGACGCGATCACTCTTCCCACCGGATCACCCAGCTCAAAGGCGCGGCGCAGCGCCGCCTAGACAGGATAATTTTGCTGTATATCCGGCTGACTGCCCGCCGCAAGAAAACCCGGCAGCACGCGCTCCGGGGCATAGCGCAGGCGCGCACGGTTTTAATCCTCTATGCCTGCGCCAGCCTGTTAGGCGTATCCACGCTGATTTTAGCCCAGCTGTCGCTGGCCAATATTATTGTGCTGGCCGTGCTGGTTATCCTGATCGCTTTATTCAGCGCGCGCAAGCTGGCGCAGGTGCTGGTGTATAAAAATGTCCGTAAATAAAAAAACAAGGGAGGAAATTATGCAAACGATCGCAATGGTGCTGGCGCCGGTTTTGATCGGCATAGTCGGACAGATCCTGCTCAAAAAAGGAATGCTAGTGGTCGGCCAGTTTGATTTCGCTGCCCAGCTTATTCCGCAGTTTGTCCGCGCGTTTCTGAACCCTTATGTTTTGCTGGGATTTGTTTTTTATTTTTTGTCCTCGCTGTTTTGGATGATTGTGCTCTCCAGAGTGGAATTAAGCATCGCCTATCCTATGTTAAGTTTGGGTTATATTTTTGTGCTCTGCGCTTCTTTTTTCCTTTTTAAGGAGCCGGTTTCCGCGGTGCGCTGGCTGGGCGTGCTGGTGATTGTCTGCGGCGTGACCCTGATCTCGCGCAGTTGATCAGACTGGAGCCGCAGCAGGAATACGAATTTTCCGCGCTGGTGGCGGATCTGGCGGCGGCCGGCTATCGGCGGGTGGAGCTGGTGGTCGACCGCGGCGAGCTGGCGGTGCGCGGCGGCATCGTTGATATTTTTCCGCAAGGACACACTACGCCGATCAGGCTGGAGTTTCTGGATAAAACACTGGAGTCTATTCGCTCTTTTAGTATTTTTGACCAGTGCTCTTTGAGCAGGCTTAAATTCGTCGAGATTAAACCGCACAACCCTGCGCCGGAAACATTAGTGCGTGGCGCGGATTTTCAGGAGACAGAGGATTATCTCCTGCCGGATTTTCAGCCCGGAGACTATATCGTCCACGAGAATTACGGCATCGCGCTGTTTTGCGGGTTGACTTATTTGCAGGAAGAATCCGTGTCCGGCGAGTATTATGAACTGCAGTTTGCCGGCACGGAAAAAGTTTATGTGCCGTTGGGTCAGTCCCGCCTGATGCACCGTTACTCCGCCGGCGATATTAAGCCGGAGTTGACCAAACTAAGCGCGCAAAATAAGGTTTGGGAAAAAACCAAGCAAAAAGCCAAAGCCGCGGCCAGAGATATTGCGTTGGAGCTGTTTAGCCTTTACCGCCTGCGCAAATTAACTAAAGGCTGGGCTTGCCCGGAAGACACGGAAAAACAACTCCAGGTAGAAACAGATTTTCCTTATGAGGAGACGCCAGATCAGGCTAGAGCGATCGCCGCGGTAAAACAGGATATGGAAGCCGCCGCGCCGATGGACCGGCTGATTTGCGGCGATGTGGGTTTCGGCAAAACAGAGATTGCTTTGCGCGCCGCTTTCAAAATGGCCGCGGCCGGCAGGCAGGTGGCGATGCTGGCGCCGACCACAATTTTAGCCAGCCAGCATTATTATAATTTCAGCGCGCGTTTCCGGGGACAGGGCTTGAATATCCAGATGCTCTCGCGTTTTAACACTCCGGCGCAGAACCGGAAAATAATTAAAAACTTGAAATCTGGTCTGGTGGATATTGTCATTGGCACGCACCGTCTGTTGCAAAAAGACATTGGTTTTCAGAATCTGGGGCTGCTCATCGTCGATGAAGAGCAGCGTTTCGGCGTGGAGCACAAAGAGTTTATCAAGAAACTAGCCGTCAATGTTGACATTCTTACCCTGTCCGCCACGCCCATTCCGCGGACTATGTATCTTTCGCTGTCCGGTATGCGCGATATCAGCATCCTGCGCACGCCGCCCCGGCGCCGGCGGGCGATCAAAACTATTCTGGCTGAATACGCGGATGCTGACTTGAAGCTGGCCATAGAGCAGGAACTCAAGCGGCAGGGACAGGTCTTTATTCTAAACAATGACATCAAGACCCTGTCGTACTGGCAGCGCAAAATAAAAACTCTGGCCCCGCAGGCCGCTCTAGCTGTCACCCACGGTAAAATGCCCAAATATGAGCTGGAAAAAGCGGTTTTGCAGTTCATCGCGCGCCAAAAAGACATTATGCTTTGCACGACAATTATTGAAAACGGCATTGACATACCGAACGCCAATACTATTATTGTTTTGAACTCCGATCATTTTGGTTTGGCGCAGCTGCACCAGATCCGCGGGCGGGTGGGGCGCGGCGCCGCGCAGGCGTACGCTTATTTATTTTACAGCGGCGGAAAGACGCTTACCGCGGAGGCCGCAGCCAGACTGCATTCGCTGAAAAAATTTACAATGTTAGGCGCCGGCTACCGGCTGGCGATGAAGGATCTGGAAATCCGCGGCGCGGGCAATATACTTGGCGCTAAACAGTCCGGTTTTGTCCAGAATGTCGGTTTTACCCTGTACAGCAAAATGCTGGAAGAATCCGTGCGCGCGGCGCGCGGCGAGACGCTGCCGCCAGAACGGACATTTGCCCTGCCGCTTGGACAGGAAAATTTTATTCCGGCGGACTATATGGACGAAGAGATTTTGCGCATTTCTTTTTACCGCCGGATTATGGACTGCCGGTCGGCGCAAGATGTTGAGAACATAGCGCGGGAATTAAAAGATCGTTTCGGCGAACTGCCGGCGCAGTCGATCAATTTATTAAACAGCATCCGCGAACAGCTGCAACCAAAACCCCGGGCACCCCGGACACATTACCTCAAAAACCGGAAATTTAAGCTCTAGCTTTTTCTTTGATTAGATGCGCCAAATCGGCATAACCGTGAATGACCGCGCTGCGCTCCGCGCCGTCCAGCGTTTTGCGGCCGGCCGGAGAAACGCGGCGGTTGAGCAAAATTTCCGCGGCCGGTCTGTGGCCATTTTCAATGGCGCGCATCAGCGCGTTGCGCTCCAAATTGTCGGTTAATTCTGGATCGGCCTTGTTGTCTAAAAGCAGATTGATTAATTCGATGCAGCCGTTCTTGGCCGCCCAGCTAAGCGGTGTGCTGCCAAAATTATTCTTAATATTTATCTGGGCTTTGTTCTGAATGAGCAGCTCGGCCAGCGCGCGCGAGCCTATATCTACCGCCCAATGCAGCGCGGTATTGCCGCCGTGATCACGCTGGTTGACCTGAATTTGTTTTACAGTTAACAGCCGGACGGCAATCTCTGGCCTGTTGTTTTCTACGGCTAAAATCAGCGGTGTTTTGTAACGGGCATCTTGAATATTGACATTGCTGTTATTTTCTGTGAGCAGCTGAACTATGTCCAGATGGCCTCTGGCCACCGCCCAGTGCAAGGCGGCGCGGCCTTCATTGTCCTGATGATCTATCCGCGAACCGCTGCTTAACAGGTCTTCCATTAGTTGCTTATTACCGGTGGCTGCGGCATAAATCAACGCTGTCTCACCGTAACAATTTTGTGTGTTTATGTAGGATGTTTTCTCGGCTAGGGTATAAATTTCTGCGAAATTGGCGGTTTCTACAGAATTTACAACTTCTTTTAAGACGGTCATCCTAAATTTACCCCAAATGTATTTTATATATCCGTTAAGGAGTATTGTACACTTCTAAAAAATAATGTCAAGTCTTGAGCTAAAAAACGGCTAAACTCCGGTAAGAGTTGTCATTTTGGCTGATGTGCTATATACTTAGCAGTTGTTTTAGGACAGGTGCCGGAGTGGCTAATCGGGGCAGACTGTAAATCTGCTGGCGCGAGCCTACGAAGGTTCGAATCCTTCCCTGTCCACCATTTCGGAACAAAGGTCAAAAAATTGCCGAAAATGGCAAGTAAAACCGCCAAAAGCGGTTAAAGTTTTTTGATCTTACGGCCTGAAAGCACCACGGGGTTATTTTTAATTAAGAAACCGCTTTCCGGCAATACTCCCAAACCGCCTGTTCATTTTCGGGCGAATAGTATTTGTCGCTGGGTTTTTCCTCGCCTTTTGTCCCGAAATATTTACCCGTGACGCCCTCCAATTCGGGGGCAGCCGCGGCTTTAATACTGCTGCTTGCTCCCTTCGCAACCGTTGTCAGCATCGGAATCCAGAGGAACATAATAATTCGGAATTTCCATAACTTGGAGGATTCGCACGCAAGGTTTGTTGCCGCCGAGCCGGGATGAACCGTATTGAATGTGATGTTTGCAATCCCTGACCTTTTCATTTCGGAAACAAAATGCCTCATCACCCAGATTACGTACAACTTTGATAAAACCGTACGCTTTCCCCATTGAATAGCGCCTTGACAGTTCTATGTCATCCATAGGAGGTTTTCCGCCCATTTTATGGGAGGCCGACGAAACGGCTATGACCCTCTGCGGTTGTTTCCCTCTTATCGGTAAACTGCGCCCCTGCTTTGGCGGTTTCCCTTCCGATGCCGTCCGACGCTCCTGTTACTAAAATTATTTTACTTGGCATAATACACTCCTTTCTA
Organism: Candidatus Margulisiibacteriota bacterium; assembly: GCA_031279305.1. Classification (GTDB taxonomy): domain Bacteria; phylum Margulisbacteria; class Termititenacia; order Termititenacales; family Termititenacaceae; genus JAISQA01. The sequence continues at coordinate 8,286 of JAITIS010000104.1, forward strand.
TTGTATCGCTTAGGGTATTTAGGTTGTTGCTTAATTGGCAAATTAAACCAAAACCAACCTGTTTGGCGACTTTATTATTTAGATTAAAAAACTCAAAACACCTTTGGCGTTTTTAATTTCCTGCGGCTAATTTGGATTTTCTCTCGCTTCGTTGTAAAATAAGTTCGAGCCCGCTCTAAAGAGTGGCAGCAGTTTTTCATAAGGTTTGCTAATTTTTTGGGGTGCCCGCGCATAACCAGCCTTTGTCCTGCGGAAAAAATTCAACGGTTCCAGCAAATTTATCAGCCATACTTGTATTATGCATCAAATCTTCGCTTTTTCAGTGTTCTTTATGCCAATATATTTTCGTGGTAGACTTCGATTGTTTTTTTGCGGCTATAGCTCAGTGGATAGAGCATTGGCCTCCGGAGCCAAGGGTCGTGCGTTCAACTCGCACTAGCCGCACTAGGTTTTCTACGTTAAATTTTCTTTATTTTTTCTGAGCCACTTCCGGCATTCTTGGTACTCCGGGCATTCCTCTGCAACGAGCCGCCAAAAGCGGGACGAGTGATTCATTTCCCGCAGATGGCAGATTTCGTGAATGACCACATAGCGGCGGATATTTTCCGGCGTCAAAATCAGCCGCCAGTTAAAACTCAAGGTGCCGCGACGCGAACAACTGCCCCAGCGCGTGGCCTGATCGCCGATGCGAATATTTTTGAACACTACGCCGTATTTGCGCGCGTATTCCCCGGCCAGCGCGGATAGCCGGCCCAAGGCGGCGATTTTGTGATTTTTTATTTCTGGCGCGGACAGGATTTTGGGCGTTTTAGCCAGAGCTTCCGCCAGCCACATTTCTTTTGCTTTGATTATTGCTTTGCCAGCGGACAGCGGCACATACCAAGGCAGGGTGAGTTTGACCTCGTGTTTGGCGGTGATATACAGCTTGATCTGCCTGGCCCGGCGGTCTCTGCGCACCAACACCGGCGTGCCCTGACTGGTTTTAAGCATTGCCGCAGTATACTATAGATTTTATTTGTTGTTCCAATCTTTGCTGGCGGACAAGATGTCCCGTCTGAGATAGGGTGTCGGGTCTATGGCGACATTCCAGCGGCGGATTTCGTAATGCAGATGCGGGCCATTGCTCATTCCAGTGCTGCCGCTTAACGCGATGACCGCGCCTTTCTTGATGTGCTGTCCTTTGCCGGCAAAAAGTTCCGAGCAATGTCCGTAAATTGTGCTGATCCCCATGCCGTGATAAATCTGCACCATATAGCCGTAACTGCCGCTCCAGCCGGAATAGGTCACCCGTCCGTCGGCAGTGGCTATTACTTTGGTGCCTTCCGGCGTGGCCATATCCAGACCGTAATGCACGGACATTCTGTTTGTCACGGGATGCACGCGATAGCCGTAGGGCGATGAAATTTCCACATAGCGCAGCGGATACATCGACGGCGTACGCGCGTAATTATTCCGGTAATCCAGCACTTTGTTGTAAGTCCTGCTGACCAGCTCGGTGTTTCTATTCAGCAGACTGCTGTTAAAACGCTGGCATAGCTCGATCTGCCTGCGCAATTCTTCTAGCCCCGCGCCTTTGCCGACCACGCGGATGCTGCCGGTAAGCGGGGTTTCCTGCAGCAGCTTATTCTCTTTGGCGATCTTTAATTCTCTTTGCAGGGTTTTTTTATGCTGCTCGGCGATCTGCGCGCCATCCATTTGCAGCTGCAGAGCGTCCTGCTTGGAGACGGTCAGCACAATCAGATCTCCGGCCAAGCCAAGGAATTCTTTATCGGCCAGCTCGACGATTTTTATTTCCGGCGCGAATTGTCTGGTCTGAATCAGTTTTTCAATATTTTTTTGAATAACGCCCAGTTTTTCTTTAAGCGCCTGATGTTCTTGAGGACGTTTGCGGTCAGCCACATATTCATACAGCACACGGTCGCCGATTTTCACTTTGTACTGAAAAATCCGCCAGCCGATGTTCTGTTCCTCGATAGAAACCATTTTATATGCCGGATTGAGCGGCACCGCGTTTTCATCCTCGGAGTTTATCATCGCCTCCAATATCTTGATTTCCTGTCCGACCAGACTGTCCCGCCCGGCAAGATCGTAATTTTTCTGATACAGAATATAAGTCTTGGCGCGCAGAAGCTGATTTTGCGAGCTGACCAGTTGATAATTTTTCAGCGGACTTAAATCCAGAAAAGTCCAGACGAACAAGCTGAAACAAAACATAAAGACAAACGTGTAAAAACCGCAGCGCACGGGACCGCGCGGCAGGCTATAAGTATGGCGCGTTTTTCCCAGCGCGGTCAGCGTGTAATAATTTTTGTATCTGAACATTGTGTTATAGTATGCCCGTAGACAGGCATTTTTATACTATAATAAATATATGCGTATCGGCATCACAATGGGCGATCCCAACGGTATCGGGCCGGAGATCGTCGCAAGGTTTTGGGCGGAAAAAAAATACCGGGACTGTGTTGTCTATGGCAACGCCGCCGCGCTGTCCGCTTATGCCCGTCTGTCCGCTGAGATTATTGATCCTTATGGCCGCCTGCCGGAACACAGCCGGGGTAGAGTGTCGGCTGTCTGCGGCGCCGCGGCTTACGCTTATCTGGAGGCTGCCGCGCGGGACGCGCTGGCCGGCCGAATAGACGCTCTGGTCACCGCTCCGCTCCACAAAACCGCCTTAAATCTGGCCGGCTATAAATATGCCGGACATACGGAAATACTGGCCAAACTTACTGGCGCCAAAAAATTCGGAATGTTTTTTTACTCGCCGGCATTGTGCCTGATGTTGGCCACTGTACACCAGAGTATCAGGCAGGTGCCCGCCCTGCTTACCCGGCAAAGACTGCGGGACACCGTGGAGCTGGCTCTGCTGGGACTGCGCTTAATCGGTCTGCCCGAACCGCGTCTGGCGGTCTGCGGCCTCAATCCGCACGCCGGCGAGGACGGGCTTCTGGGCTTGGAAGAAAAAAAGATAATCACGCCGGTTGTCCGCGGTTTCCGGCGCGCTGGCCTGAATATTTCCGGGCCTTTTCCCGCGGACACGTTGTTTTTGCCGGAGCAGCGCCGCCGATACGATTTAATAATTGCGCATTATCACGATCAGGGTTTGATTCCTTTGAAAATGCTGGCTTTTGACCGCGCCGTGAATGTGACGGTTGGTCTGCCGCTTATCCGCACTTCGGTGGATCACGGTACGGCTTACGATATAGCCGGACGGGGTATTGCCCGCACTGGCTCTCTGGCCGCGGCTGTTAGATTGGCGCGGAAAATGGTAAAAAATCGTGCCGGCTAAACTGCCCAAAGCCAAAAAACGTTTTGGCCAAAATTTTCTAACTGATGAACTAGTCTTGCGGGATATTGTCGCGGCCGCAGAAATCTCATCCAGCGATACGGTGCTGGAGATCGGCACAGGCACGGGGATACTCACGGAAGCTCTGGCAAAAACTGCCGGACAGGTGATCTCCGTCGAGCTAGACCGCGAGCTCTATGCCCGCTATGCCGAGCGCCTGCGAAATATCTGCGGGGTCAGGACTGTGTCCGGCGATTTTCTGCGCGAAGCCGCCGGTATTTTTGCCAGCTTGAACCGCCGCATTAAAGTCATCGCCAACATCCCGTATTACATCACCACGCCTATTCTGGAAAAACTGCTGGATTACCGCGACCGTATTGCGGCTATTGTGCTGATGGTGCAAAAAGAAGTCGCGGCGCGCATCTGCGCGGAGCCGGGCGGCAAAGAATACGGATCCTTGACGGTGTTTCTGCGTTATTATGCGGACGCCGAATTGGTGCGCAATGTGCCGCGGCAGTGTTTTACTCCGCGTCCGCAGGTAGACAGCGCGCTGGTGCGGCTTATCGTCCGTCCGGAGCCTAAATACCGGCCGCTTTCGGAAAAAAGATTTTTTAATATTGTGCGCGGAGCCTTCTGGGGGCGGCGCAAGACTCTGCGCAACGCGCTCAAAGCCTCGCCATATACGCATTACACGCGGGCGATGCTGGATAGACTGGAGCAAACAGCCGGCTTGGACTTAAACCGCCGCGGCGAAACTTTGAGTTTGGAGGAATATGTGGCTTTGGCGGATGTAGAATTTTAGCCGAAAGTTTTTTTCAGCTCACTGGTAGAAATGGGCAAAAACCATTCCAGCGGATGCGCCCTGAGCTGGTCGGTGAAAAAATCCAGCAGGGGTTTTAATAATTCTTTTTCCTCTGTGTAATGAGCCGGGTCAATAAGCGGGCCGAAAGCATAGCTGTGTTTATTTTTTTCGGAGTAATTGAACACCGGCAGGATTATAGGCCTGGCGCGCAGAGCCAAAGTCGCCCAACCGGTGGCGACTGGCACATCCTTGCCCAGCACCGGCAAAATAATATTTTTGTCGCTGTCCGTGGCGCCGGTGTCTACCGCGATCATCACGATCTTGTTTTGCCCAAAAGCCTGCAGGCAGGCGCGGTACATATTCTGGGTATTGATGTCGATTATTTCCACGCCACATTTGAGCCTGCTGCGGTCGATGTAAGCGATGAGCCGGTCATTGCGGGGATTGTTGACCACAGCGGCCACGCGGTAGCCAAAACGTCCCAGCGCGCAGCCGAACATTTCCCAGTTGCCGGCGTGCATTACCAGCAGGATAATGCCCCGCCCGTAGCTTAATGCCCTGTTCAAAGGGGACAACTTGTCTTCCGAAATTATTTTTCTAAGCTGGCCGGCCGGCAGATGATTGATAGCCAGCGCTTCCAGAAAATAAGTCAGCATTTTGCGGATATATTCTTTGGTTTGCTTAAACGAGATATTGGCAGAATACACCAGCGAGAGATTTTTTTGGATCTCTTTGTGAAAACTTAAAATCGAAACCAATCCCGCGATAATCACCACATAAAAACGGATGCAAAATTGTATGAAAAGCAAAGAATGCGTCCAGAGGCCTAACGCCACTCTAATGACTTGATCCAGCAAATTTTGCTCCTTTATGAGGCGATTGCGTGTAATTTTATACAGTTTTGGACGTAATGACCAGCTGGAGCTGGCATAAAACTTGCAATTTTCAATTACAGCTTAAAAAGGAGGCGCGTTATGCCAACCGATATGATGGAACAGCTTATTAACGAAGCCTTGAAAAACAGGCTTGGCAAAAAGACCAATTTCAAGTATGAATTGAAAATCGGCGACTTCCCCATAATGATCACCTTTAGCGTGAATTAAAACAGATCCAAGCTTTTTAAGGTCAGCTCCTGATCGCAAATATCTATATTGATGTCTGGACTTAACAAAGCGGCGTAACCGCCCGTGGCGATAACCTGAGCGCCGGGAATTTCTTTTTTTAACGCGGCGGTGACGCCGTTTATCAGCGCGGTGTAGCCATAATAAAGACCGGACCGCATAGCCTGCGCTGTAGACTGACCGATCAGTCTGGCCGGTTTATTTTTCAGTTCGATCAGAGGCAGCTTGGCGGTTTTTTCGTGCAGAACTATTCTATTTAGCTCGACGCCCGGACAGATAAGGCCGCCCCGGTAAATCCTGTTTTTATCCAGCACGCAAAAAGTGGTGGCCGTGCCCAAATCGATGATTATGGCCGGCGCGCCGTAAAATTCTGCCGCTCCAGAAGCGTTGACCAGACGGTCGATGCCGATTTCGGTTTTGTTTAAGAGGCCGATTTTTATATTTTTGATATGCTTGTAAGTCAACCGTGTAAATTCGGCGCCGCGGAAATATTTGGCAAAATGAGCGTCTATCGCCGGCACTACAGAAGCGTAAATGACTTTTTGCGGTTTTTTCTCCAGCCGGAAACTGCGGTAACGGGCGGTGGGCAGACTATTTTTTTTGAGCAGTCTGCCGCGGGCAAAAAAACCGTAAGTGATAGACGTATTGCCTGCGTCGATGCACAGTTTCATTTAGTCGTCCTCCATTATTTCCGTGGTGGAGCGGATGTCTTTATTCAGATTATTGGTCTCCGACCAGACATCCAGCACGGCGACGATGAGATAAACGAGATAGATTTGTTTGTGGGTTTCTCTGGTCTGGGATACGGTGTCCGGCTGGCTGCTGCGCGTGGGATCACTGGCCAGTATATTCCAGAGCAGAAAAGCGCTGCCGGCAAACATCGGCCAAGCTTTGAAGCGGTCTTCTATGTAATAATGTCCCCCGCCCGGAAAAACTATAGTGTAGCCGATAGCCAAAGGCAGGGATTTTTCTTCGCCGCTCTTGCGCCGCCAGCGCAAGGTGCCGTACTCTTCCTCAAAACGGCCGCGCGGCGTGACGGTGACTTTGGCCGGACCTTTGATCTGCACCTGCGCGCGCCCTGCTTCTATCTGTACAAACGCATCCGCATCCAGCAGCAACAAATCATTGGTGTAAACCCGGCTGGCAAGAGACGGGCGCAGTATTTCTGTATTGCGGGAAATGCGGATTTCTCCCTGTATTCTGGAGATTCGTCCCCGCTCCGCGGACTGCAGGCCGCAGATTAACAGAAACAGAAAAACAAGTATTTTTACTTTTTGGCCCATTCCGGCAGCTCCGCGCAGAACTCCATATATTTTTTTGTCCGGGGATGAATAAATCCCAATCGGTAAGCGATCAGACATTGCCGCGAGTTCTTCTTTTTGTAGTCAGCATTATACACTGGGTCGCCAATCAACGGATGGCCGATGTAAGCGAGATGCGCCCGGATTTGATGAGTGCGTCCGGTTTCTAGAGTGACCTCAAGAAGCGTCATACTGTTGAAACGCTTAAGGATAGTATAATGTGTTACCGCTTTTTTGCCGCCGGAACTGACTACGGCAATTTTTTTTCTATCTTGTCTGCTGCGCCCAAGCTGTCCAGAGATGGTGCCGTCTTTGGCGAGATCGCCGTGCGCCAGAGCCAAATACTGGCGGGTAACCGTGTGTTTTTCAAACTGCCTGCTTAAAAACCTATGCGCCGCATCATTCTTGGCGGCAACGAGCAATCCGCTGGTGTCTTTGTCGAGGCGGTGCACTATACCGGGACGTTCCTGCCCGTTGATTCCGGAGAGATTGGAGCAGTGATACAGCAGGGCGTTGACCAGCGTGCCGGATAGATTGCCGCAGGCCGGGTGAACCACCATACCGACAGGTTTATGCACAACCAACAAATCAGCGTCTTCGTGCAATATCTGCAAAGGGATGTGCTCCGGTCGCAGATCTGTTTTCTCCGCCGGCGGCATAGTCACCTGACACTGCGCAAATTCCGCTTCAGTGAGCTTAAGCGAGTTTTTTAGCCGTCGTCCCGGGCAGACTACCAGCCCGCGGTCGATGAGGCTGGCCGCTCGCGTGCGGCTGACACCGTATTTGAGCATTACCCATTTGTCGAGACGTTCCATACAAGTGTGTTATTATATCAATATGGAGTATGAAACTAAAACTCAAACTGTGCCGGAAACTTCCGCCGGAGAGCTTTACGGCGTGCTTATCATCGGCGGCGGTTTTGCCGGATTAACCGCTGCCTTATATGCCGGACGGTCTGGGTTAAACACGCTGGTGCTGGAGCCGCAGATACCCGGCGGCGCGATCACCGCTTCGGAATTGGTCGAGAACTGGCCGACGCGGTTGTCATTAAGCGGTCTGGAGCTGGGCGCCCTGCTCCAAAAGCAGGCTGAAACGGTCGGCGCGCGTCTGGATTTCGGCATAGCCGCCCGGATCAATAAAATAGAAAATGTATTTTTTACGACATTGGACAGCGGTAAAACTCTGCAAAGCAAAACGGTCGTGTATGCCGCCGGTGTAAGTCCGCGCCGGCTGGGTGTGCCCGGCGAGCAGGAATTCCGCGGGCGGGGTGTGTCGTACTGCGCGACCTGCGACGGGCCTTTTTACAAAAATAAAAATGTGGCGGTTATCGGCGGAGGCAATACAGCCATTCAGGAAGCGGTCTATCTCAGCTCGCTGGCCAAAACTGTGACCGTGGTGCATCGCCGCGCCGCTTTTCGCGCGGAAAAAATAATTCTGGACAGAGCGCGGAGCAGGTCTAATATTGTTTTTAAGACGCCGTGCACTGTGGAGGCCATCACCGGCGCGGAAAACGCCGCCGGCCTGCGCCTGCGCAATGTCCTGAGTGGAGAAACTGAATCCCTGTCCTGCGCCGGTGTGTTCATCTACGCCGGCATTGAGCCGAACACGCGGATGTTAAAAGATTTTGTGCGGTTGACCGCAGACGGTTTTGTCGCGGCCGGCGAAGATACCAGGACAAATGTGCCGGGGTTTTTTGCCGCTGGCGATGTGCGGAGCAAAGAACTGCGCCAGCTGGTGACCGCGGCGGCGGACGGCGCGGTGGCGGCAGTGCAGGCGGCGCATTATCTGGAAAACTCTGCTTAAGCTCGCCGGTTTACTTTTCTGCCCGCTGATGGCAGAATGGATTCCTTGCTCTATTTTTAAGGGGGAGATATTTCATTTATGCTTGATATGACGAAAGGCAGTATTTTCAAGCTGCTTTTAATGTTTACTATTCCGATGTTTATCGGCAGCGTATTTCAGCAGCTGTACAATGTGGTAGACCGGATGATCGTCGGTCAGTTTATCGGTGAAAAAGCGCTGGCCGCGGTCGGCGCGTCTTTTTCCGTGATTTTTTTGCTCATCGCGCTGGCAATGGGCGCGACGATGGGTGTGTCGGTGCTGGTCTCGCAGTATTACGGCGCTAAAAATTATAAAAAAGTCCGGCGCTGTGTTGAAACCTCGTATATTTTTATGACGGCGATCTCGCTGGTCTTTATGCTTATCGGGTTTTTGGGCAATGATTTTATCCTGCGTCTGTTAAATACTCCAGCTGAAATTTTGGCCGACGCCGAGCTGTATCTTAATACGATTTTTGCGGGTATGTTCTTGTTTTTTGGCTATAATCTGGTCAGCGCGATACTGCGCGGACTGGGTGATTCCAGCACGCCGCTTTATCTTTTGATTTTTTCCACGCTGGTCAATATAGCTCTGGATTTAATTTTTGTGATCTGTTTCCGCTGGGGAGTGTTTGGCGCGGCTCTGGCCACAATTATTTCCCAAGGTGTGTCTTTTATCGGCGGTATGTATTATCTGCAAAAAATTAACCGTTTGTTCCGGGTTAATTATTTTCGTCTGCGTTTTGACCGGGAAATTTTTACACGCAGTATGCAGATTGGCCTGCCCAGCGGCGTGCAGCAAATGCTTGTAGCGGCTGGTATGATGGTTTTGCACCGGCTGGTCAATGGTTTTGGCACAAATGCGCTGGCGGCTTTTACCGCGGCGGGTAGTATTGACGCTTTTGCTATGATGCCGGCGATGAACCTCTCGATGGCGATGTCCACTTTTGTCGGACAAAATATCGGCGCGGGCAAACAGGAGAGAGTGCAGGGCGCGGTCAAAGCCGGCCTATTGATGGCCGCGGTGATCGCCGCGGCGGTGTCGCTCTGCGTGGTGTTTTTTAGCAAATGGTGGTTGTTGATTTTTACGGCTGAGCCGGCGGTGCTGGCTGTCGGCCGCGACTATTTGCATATCGTCGGCAGTTTTTATCTGCCCCTTATGCTGATGTTTATTTATACCGGCGTTTTGCGCGGGGCAGGCGACACGTTTATCCCGACTTTACTGACTGTGCTGTCGCTCTGGATCATTCGTGTGCCGACGGCGGCTCTGCTCTCGGCGCGGATCGGCTTAAATGGCGTCTGGTGGTCAATGCCGGTTTCTTGGTCTCTCGGCGTGATTTTTTCCGCGGCGTATTTTTACAGCGGCGGCTGGCAGAAACGCGTGGTGGTTAAACCGCGGAAAACGCAGGGCAAAGACGAAATCCTGCGGGAGCTGGAAGTGCTGGATTTAGAGAAGAAAGAAGTGCGGCCTTAACTCCGGCTGGTTATAATCCGAAAGCAGGTGTTTGCGGTGGCAGATCCGAAGTTATACAGCGTGAAAATGCGCGCCGCGGCGCGCCGCCGCCATATTTCCGGCGCGGAAAGCATAGTCTCTGAAGGCGATCTCCGCGCTGAATGCGCCGATCTGTTGGACCGGGCGGCGCGGCACACCAGAGGCGCCGCTGACGAAATACATCTCAAAATAGAAAGCGTTGATCCTGCGGAAATCCTGCGGCTGGAAGCTCTCCCGGTGACGATTGTGGAGACTGCCACGGCGGCGGAGGGCAGGGCAGCGGCGCTGGATATTTTGCGGAAGCTGGGCGCGGCGGACGGCGAAGGTATTTTGTCCAGGCTTGACGAGGCCTTTGTCCTGCGCGGCGCGTTGCTGTTAAATGTGGACACGCTGGAACGGCTGGATCCTGACCGGAACCGCGGCGTGCGGGTAACACGGCTGGACGGACGCCCCGCGCCGGCCAAGTCGGTCAAAAATCATTTTTACGAAGCTTTGATTTTGGCGACTAAGGCGGCGCACGCGCCCGGCATTATCGGCGAGATCTGCATCTCGGATGATCCGGATTATGTCACCGGATATGTTGCCTCCCGGCAGCTGGGTTATATCAGAATAACTACTCTGAAACAGCGCGGGGATGAGCGCGGCGGGCGGATATTGCTTTATCGCGGCGCGCCGGATGATGTGGCTTCCTGTGTGGATTTTTTGCAGAACCGTCCGGTGTTAGTCCGCGGCCTGCCCGCTCCGCAGCGTCTGGGCAAATGGGCGGCGCTCCGGCAGACGCTGGCGGAGCAAAAAGCCGCAGGGCTGTGCCGGGAGATAATCGCGGCAGAATCCGCGCCGGGACCGCGGATCAAACAGCCGGACAGCAAGCGGCTTTCGCTGGGTTCTAATAATTATCTGGATTTGGCCGCTGACCCGCGTGTCACAGCCTATGCCGCGGAAATGACCTTGCGTTACGGAGCGGGCGCAGGCGGCGCGCGGCTGATGACCGGCTCCACGCCGCTGCACAGCCGCTTGGAGGCAATGCTGGCGGACTGGAAAGGCACGGAGCGCGCTTTGCTTTTTGGTTCTGGCTATATGGCCAATGTCGGAGTTATTGCCGCGCTGTGCGCCAGAGACTGGGTGATCTTCAGCGATGAGCTGAATCACGCCAGCATCATTGACGGCTGCCGGTTGAGCCGGGCGAGAGTGATTGTGTACAAACATAATGATCTGGCGGATCTGGCGGAAAAAGCGCGGATTTATCACGGTCGCTCCGGCCTGATTGTCAGCGATGCGGTTTTTAGTATGGACGGCGACATTGTTGATCTGCCGGGACTGCTTGAAATTGCCGAACGATACGGGTTGTATTCTATGCTGGACGAGGCGCACGCCGCGGGAGTGATCGGGCGTACCGGCCGCGGCATTACAGAATATTTTGACACATCCCGGAAGCCGGATATTTTGATGGGCACTTGCAGCAAAGCGTTGGGCAGCGCGGGCGGTTTTGTCTGCGGCGGCACCACGTTAATCGAATTTTTATTAAATCACGCGCGGAGTTTTATTTTTTCCACCGCTCTGCCGGCGGGCGCGGTGGCCGCCGCGCTCAAAGCGCTGGAGATTTTGCAAAATGAGCCGGAAAGAGTCCGGCGTTTGCAGGAAAATATCCGGCTGTTTACCGGACGTCTGCGGGACGCAGGAGCGGCCGCGGATTCCAGCACGGCTATTGTGCCGGTCATTCTGGGAGCGGAACAGCGGGCGCTGGCGGCGGCGGAGCGGCTGAAAGATGCCGGAGTGTATATGCCGGCGATCCGCTATCCCGCAGTGCCGGCAGGGCGCGCCAGATTGCGGGCCTCGCTGACGGCTGGACATACTCCGGTGGAGCTGATAGCCGCGGCGGACGCGATTGGACGGGCGGTCAATTGCCGGGAACATTGACAAATATTTTTTTATTTAATATCATACTTAATAGATAGGAATAATATTGAAAGTAGGCAAAATGGCCGCTAAAGAGAATTTAAGCACTGAAGAAAAAGTATTGGGCAAAGTCGCTCAAGCGCTCAAAGACCTGCATTACGGCGCGGTGCAGATCACCGTGCACAATTCCCGCGTGACGCAGATCGATAGGCTGGAGCGCGTCCGGCTGCTGCGCGATGAATAACTTATGAATATCATCATTAACGGCCAAGCCGAAAATATCGCTGGAGAAAATCTATCCGTGGCGAAACTGCTGGCTCTCAAAAATGTCGAGGCGCCTGATATGGTGTCAGTGCAGCTGGGCGGAGAGTTTGTCCCGCGCGCGGATTTTGAAACCGCCAAATTAAAAGAAAACGACACAGTAGATTTTCTTTATTTTATGGGCGGTGGCGGCGGTGGCGGGTTATAACACGCGGAGCGTGCAGGCTCGTTTCCGCAAGAAAGATCCGCACGGCTCTCTGATAATGCCCTTGTATGACACGGTGGCTTTCGAGGCAGACACGGCGGCCGATCTGGAAGCTTCTTTCCGCGGGCGGCGTCCGGCGCACGCTTATTCACGTATTTCCAATCCCACCGTGGAATTTTTTGAGCAGAAACTAAAAGATTTTTCCGGCGCTTCCGCGGTCACCGCTGTGGCTTCGGGGATGTCGGCGATCGCCTCGGTGCTCTTGGCTATTGCCGGCAGCGGTGACAATATCGTGACGACCAAACATATTTTTGGCAATACTTTTTCGCTGTTGACCGGCGTTCTGGCGCAGTGGGGGTTGCAGACTATTTTTGCCGATCTGACCAATGTGGCTAGCGTCGAACAATCCGTCACAGAAAAAACCCGCGCGGTGTTTCTGGAAACAATCACCAATCCGGGGCTGGAAGTGGCCGATCTGTCCGCTCTGGGCAGATTATGCCGCCGAAAAAATATTTTGCTGGTGGCGGACACCACGCTGACCCCGCCGTATTTACTGGACGCGCCGCATTTCGGCGTAAATATTGAAGTGCTGTCCAGCACCAAATATATCTCCGGCGGCGGAACCACGCTGGGCGGAGCGGTGCTTGATTACGGCTCCTACGATTGGCGGAGCAATCCCCATCTGCGGGCAGCCTATCAGAAATTTGGCCCGAATGCTTTAAGCGGCGTGCTCAAAACTAAACTCTGCCGGGATTTTGGCAATATTCTCTCGCCGCACAACGCTTATATGCAAAGTCTGGGACTGGACACGCTGGCTATGCGCGCCGCGCTCTCCTGCGCTAGCACGCTGGCGCTGGCCAAATTTTTGCAGTCTCACCCGCTGGTGCGCAGGGTTAATTATCCCGGACTGGCGGAACATCCGGCTTGCACGGTTGCCCAAAAACAGTTTCCCCGCGGCGCCGGTGCGCTCCTTACTTTTGAGCTTGAGACGCCGGAAAAATGTTTCAGTTTTATGGATCAATTAAAATTGATCCGCCGGGCTACAAATCTCAACGATAACAAAACCCTGATCATTCATCCCGCTTCAACTATTTTCTGCGAATATACTCCGGCGCGGAGATTGGAAATGGGCGTGACAGACACTCTGCTCAGACTGGCCGTGGGTATTGAAGATTTGGCGGATTTGCAGGAAGATTTGCAACAGGCATTAGAGGCGGTTTGATGGATTTCACGGATGAGCAATTAGAAAGATACAGCCGGCATATTATTCTGAAAAATGTCGGCGTCGAAGGGCAGGAAAAAATCTGCCGGGGTAGAGTATTAATCATTGGCGCTGGAGGACTGGGTTCGCCGGCCGCTCTCTATCTGGCCGCGGCGGGCGTGGGTGTCATCGGATTGGTGGACGGCGATGTAGTTGACCGCACCAATCTGCAAAGACAGGTCATTCATTTTACCCCGGACTTAGGCCTGCCCAAAGTTGAATCCGCGGCGGCGAAGATCAGGCGGTTAAATCCGGATGTGCGGGTGCATACCTATCATACGCTGGCCCTGGCGCATAACATTGCCGGGTTGATCAAGGATTATGATTTCATTATTGATGCCACGGATAATTTTCCAGCCAAATTTTTAATCAATGACGCCTGTGTGCTGGGCGGAAAACCTTTTTCACACGGCGGCATTCTGCGTTTTGACGGGCAGGCTATGACTTATGTGCCCGGCGCGGCCTGCTACCGCTGTGTCTTCACCGCTCCGCCGCCCAAAGATCTGGTGCCGACCTGCGCGCAGGCCGGCGTGCTGGGCGCGGTGGCCGGTATGTTAGGCGCTATACAGGCGGCTGAAGCCCTGAAATATCTGACCGGCATAGGCGAAATGCTGACTAACCGGCTTTTGATCTTTGACGCCCTAGCGATGAATTTTCGCACGGTCAAAATGCGGCGCAATGCTAATTGTCCGCTTTGCGGCCGGGAACCCCGGATAACCGGACTGGCCGACGAGGCGCGGCCGGTATGCGACTTAAAAAATGCTAAGCATTAGCCGCAGAATCCTTGCGGAGATTTACGCTCACGGTCTCCGGGATAGACCGCTGGAGGCCTGCGGTTATTTGGCCGGCCGGGACAGGCTGGTTTGCCGGTATTATCCGCTGACCAATGTGGATAAGAGCCCGGAGCATTTTACGTTGGATCCGGCGGAACAATTCGCGGCGGTCCGATCTGCCAGACAGTATGGCTGTAATATTCTAGCTGTGGCGCACACGCATCCGGCCAGCCCGGCCAGACCTTCGCCGGAAGATATCAGGCTGGCCTATGATCCCGATATTTTATATGTCATTTATTCTCTGCTGGAACCGCCGACGGTCAAAGCGTTTAGCATTAGGCGGGGACAAGCCGTAGCAGCAGAACTTAATATCGAGGAATAAATTATTTTCGCAGCGCCGCTTTGGAAAATAAATGCTCCGGCAGCTGGTCATTGAATTCCAGCGACTCGATATTGACCAGCGTGCCGTCGCCGTCTTTCAGCGCATCTTTATATGTCATTGTTTTGGCCAGCCAGCGTTTATTGACCTGCATCACCGCGGATACTTCCAGCAGCTTGAGCAGTCTGCCGCTTTGAGCATAAAGCTCTTCTTTGAGGGCGATATATCTTTCTTTGTCCACCCAGAGTTTGCGTCTGGCGTACGCTGTGTCTGCTGTTTTGGCGGTTAAGTCCAGCGCCCAGACCGGACGCTCCCGCAGAATTTCCTCGCCGATCAGACTGGCGGTGTAGGTGTTTAGCAGGTACGGGTCCTCCAGCATATCCTCATAAGACATATCGGATCCCAGCACGGACTGGCGCAGCAGGTGACCGCTGATTAGAATAGTCCGGTCAGTGTCCGGCGAGTAAGTCCAGAGCTGATCGCCCAGCTTGAGCATTTTTGTGCCTTTTTCGCGCGCGGGGGAGAGATACTCGGTAAAAGAATCTTTGCTATTTCGCTGCCAAACTCTGGCGCTGATCGTGCGGTCGCCGCGCCTGCCGCGTATGGTCATAGTCATCACGGCGATCTTGCCGTCGGACAAACGATTGGCATCGATCTTCCGCAGAATGTTCTCCGCGCTTTCTGCGGACAGCCAAAAGGTTAGCAGGCTCAATAATAAAATTATTTTTTTCAAAAAATTTTCCTTTCGTTAAGTTTCTAATTCTTTGAACAGTTGCGCGGTCTGGCGTTTGAAAATGCCTAAACCCGCCAGCGCGCTGCCGATAAAAGTTGCCAGCACGCCCGGCAAAAAACCGATAATGTAACATTCCGGCGTGACCCGCGCGCGCATAATATTCTCGACCATCATAGTGGAATTATTGAATACCGCGCCGTAATCCAGACCGTGATATTGCAGCCAGTAACTCAATAAAATGCCGAAAAAGGTGCCGCTAATCGAGCCGCCGATGCCGATCAGCGCCGCCTCGCCCAGCATACTGCAGTAAATATGACTTTTGCTCTCGCCGATCGCCAGCCGCACGCCCAATTCGCCATAACGCCGCAAGCCGCCGATCAATCCGGCATTCCATAACACCAGCGTCATCACCGCGACGAAAATTATAGCAATAATAAACATCACGGCGTCAGCCATTGCAAAATAGCTGGCCATACCGCTGTCTTCGATGAGCGTGCGCATCACCGGGCTAAATTCAGCCGCGGCGTCCTGATATTGCGCGTTAAAATTGGCCTGCAGAATTTTGGCTTTTTGGTCATTGTAAGCGTTGTCCGCGAAGAAACCCAGCAGCGCTCCGGCGGCGTCCCGCATATCCAGCGCGTTTTGTATGTCGCGCAGATCCGCGATGATCGCGCCGCGGTCCATTGCCGCCACGCCGAAACGCGCTGTGCCGGCCAGCTTAAAATTATTAACCGCCATACTGCCGTGCATAGTCGAGCCGATCAGCGTTACCGTATCTCCGGGCGAGACTTTTAATCTCTGCGCGAAATCTGCGGCCAGCAGTATCTCGCCGGATTTCTCCGGCAGGCGTCCGCGCACCAGAGATTTTTTTAGATTGAGAAAATCAAGCTCTGGACTATCCGCGCTTAGATCCACCGCGCTGCCGACCGCCGGCCCCTGTGTCCGCGTGTCGCCGTTTAGGTCGGGAATATCAATTAACCCGCCGAAATTGATTCGCGGCGTCCAGATAATACCGGGATATTCCGCGCGCAGTACAGCCAGCCAATCCGCCAGATCCAGCAGAGCCAGCTCGTTAGGCGACTGCTCGGCTTCCGCGGCGTAAGCCTGTGTCATAATTTTCACGTGGCCGGTCTGGTGATGTGCCGTGGTGTTGTACATATTGGCCAGCGCGCCGTTAAAAAACGCCTGAAGAAAAACTATTAAGAACACGCCGAAGGTTACGGTCAGCACCGGAAAAAACGAACGAGAGCGGTCGCGCAATAAACCTTTGAGCAAAAATTTAATCATACGATTTTGCCCCGCAGGGCATCCGTGGGCGTGAGTTTGGCGATGCGGCGGCAGGGCAGGTAACTGATCAGCGCTGTCAGCGCGATAATAAATGCGGCTGTGCCCAGTACGATGCTTGGCGTATAAATCGGATAGAGCACGCTGCCCAGCGTCAAACCAAGCTGAGCATAACTATCGCCCAGAGCGAAACCAACCCGCGCGAACCAGATCAGCAGCGGCGTGCCGTAAATAAACGCCAAAACAGCGGCCAAAACAGCATACAAAGTGCCTTCCAGAGTAAAAATCCAGATCAGGTTGGCTTTGGTAATACCCAGCGCCAGCATTGTGCCCATTTCTTTGATGCGGTGATAAATAGCCAAGATCTGTGTGTCAAAAATGCCCAGCATAGCGAGGAATAAAAAAACGGCGTACAGTACGCCGCCTTCGATGTATTGCGCGGTCATCATACTGCGCTCATCGGCCGTCAGAAAATATTGGTCTTTAAACTGCCAGTCCTTTTCCGCGCTGGGGTCAAGCCGCGGACGCGCGCTGTCTACAGCGGTGATGACTAGGGTGGCTTCTCCGTGCAGATTGGTCATTTTTTGCAGGCGGTCAAGCGGTATCCAAACCTGTCCTTGATCAATGGCGTTCACGTTGGTATTGAGCGTTTCCACTATTTCAATTTCGTCAGCGTCGTAGGTGCCGCGCGCGTCGCGCCAGCGCAGCACAGCCGTTCCGCCCTTTTTCAGCCCGGCGCTTTTGGCCATAGCGTCGCCGATAATAGCCGGTATGGCGCGGCCTCCGCCGCGCAGTTTGACAGTGGGAATATCAATAATCGTCTGGTCTGTTTTGATGCCGTTGAGCGTGATATTGATAACGCGGTTTTGCGTGTATAGAGTGGCCTGTCTTTTGAGCGCCGGCACAGCCAGTCCGGCGCCGGCCATTTCCTGCAAAGCGTCCGGCAGGCGGCCGTGCGCGTCGTCGAGCGTCAGCGTGTCAAAAGGATCATAGCCGGTATGCCAGTACTGGCCGCCTCCGTAATAACTGGCTGTGACCGCACGCAGCATCTGCTCGCTCATACCTTTGTACAGACCTTGGCAGCCGATGATGATGACGAAAGATACGGATAAAACAAAAACGTTGAGCCCGGTACGCAGTCCCGCGCCGAACAAATTGCGCAGGGCTAGTTTTAACAGCGGCATCTTGGAATGCTCTCATCGCTGGCAACCCGTCCGTCGGCCAGCCTGATTTTCCGGCGCAGATGCTTGATAACTTTTTCATCGTGCGTGGAAAAAATAAAAGTGGTGTTTAATTCCTTATTAAGTTTTTTCATTATCTCCATAATACTGGCGGAATTTTGCGCGTCCAGATTGGCAGTCGGCTCATCGGCCAGCACCAGTCTGGGGTTTTTGACTATAGCGCGGGCGATCGCCACGCGCTGGCATTGCCCGCCGGAAAGCTGTTTGGGCCTGGAGCCGGCGCGGTCGGCGAGACCCACCCACTCCAGCGCCTGCCTGACCATAGCCTGCCGCCGCGCTGGTTTGAGCTGCGGCTGCAGGAGTAAAGGAAATTCAATATTTTCATAGACGGTGTAAACAGGCAGCAGATTAAAAGTTTGAAAAATAAAACCGATTGCAAAATTACGCAGAGCCGCCGCCTGTTTGGGCGACAGTTTTTCTATTTTTTGGCCGAGCACTTTTGCCGAGCCGCTGGTGGGCAGATCCAGCGAGCCGATAATATTGAGCAGCGTGGTTTTACCGGATCCGCTGGGGCCGATCAAGCCGGCGAATTCTCCAGCCGCGAAGCTCAGCGTGACATTATTCAGCGCCTTGAGCGCCGCCACGCCCATTGGGTAGCTTTTGCTCAGATTTTTTAGTTCGATGATTTTTTCGCCCATTTTTAATCCCCTCAGTAATTATAGCTGAAAATAAACTGGATGGCATCCTGCTGGCTGTCGCCCGGTGCGTGAGCAAGCAGAATTTGCCAGACAAAATCATCCAGCGTCCTCTGCCAGCTAAACCGGGTTTGATTGGTGTTTGCGGCGTAATACTGCAGGACGCTGACCGTATCGTACAGATTGAGCGGGTAGTCGGCCATAATGCCATAAATCTGTGAGTTGATATTTTCACTTTTCACTTCTAAGCTGCTGTCCTGATTAAATTTTTCGACCAGCATATGCAAGCCGTTGCCCAGCGCAAAAGTGTAATCCGCGCCGATGGTAAAGAGGCGCTGCTTGGCCAAGGCGCGCAAAATTTGGCTGTCCTGCTGGTCAATATCTACGGCGCTGTGCGCGGCTTCAAACCAGACGCCGATGCCCGTATCCCATTTGCCGTCCAGACCCACGCGCCGTTCGGCTGTTATTTCGTCAGACAACAGCGAGAAAGTCGGACTTGCGCCAAAATCTATGCGGCGTTGATGATATGTCAAGCCGGCTTCGCCGTTGAACACCGGCAGCTGCAAGCGCCCGCCAAATTCCCCGGTGTATTTAGCGGTCGGAATTATTTCCGCGCCTTTCAGTTCATCGCTGCCGGCTAATCCCCACAGCCAAAAATTGGCATTATTGGGCAGATAGTAACGCGCCAGTATGCCTTTGACGCCTTCCGTGTAGCCCAGCGGATCTAGCGGGTCAATAGCGTCGAACCATTGCAGCGGACGGAACAGCACTGCGGAGCCAAAATTTATTTTTTGCAGGCCGGCGCGCATTTCACCCTGTCCGATTTTTAGGCGCGCCCAGAGCCGGTGCGGCTTTAGTTTTGGCGCGGCGCCGGAAGCATTAACCGCGTTTAAGACAATATCGGCATCCAGTTC
>JAITIS010000012.1 GCA_031279305.1 Candidatus Margulisiibacteriota bacterium
CTATCAGCTGTGTTATTTTTTTTATCTGGAGTTTGCTGTCCATATCGAAAACCGTCCACATTCCGGGTAGATTGTAGCTGTCCAGCTCTTTTTGCAGTTCGGCAGTTCTGCTGTAGGCATCTGCGGCAATGTGTCCGTCTGGAGATCCGCGTTCTTTTTCGAGCGCGATTATTTCTCCCAGAGATTTTAAGCCGAGTACTATCAGTAGCGAGGGGAGCATACTCAGCTGTTCCAGCTGGTTATTAAATTCCTGCAGCTGAGCTTGCTGTTTTTCTATATACATTTCTAGGATTATTTTTTGTACTTCAGTTTTGGCCTGCTGAATAGCCGTGTATATGTCTTTGATGTTAACCAGCTTTCCGGCAGCAACCGTGGGCAGAAAAACCAGCTCCGTAAATATGCTGGCTATAGTCAGCTCTTTTGTGACTTGCAAGCTTTGGCTTAGCGCCAACGCTTGATTGCTGAGACGCTGCAATTCACTGGCGCGCATCTCTCTTATTGTGGTCTGCGCCTCTGCGGGATTGTCATTTTCAAAAACCACGCCAGCTCTGACAGTGAGAGTATTCAAAATATCTAGTTTGCCGAGCAATGCCTCCAGCGCCCCGCCGGGGATTTTTAATGCGGGTTTTTGTGCTTCGGCGTCGGTGATGATGCTTACGGTTTCCAGTGTTTTCTCCAGCGTTGTTATAATGTTTTTTAGCGCGGCAGAAGAGTTTTCGAGGCTGGCTGCTAATTTTTCTTCCAATGTCTCGTCATTGGCATCGGCTTCGTTCATATTGGTGATTTCTTCATTGAGGTTGGCTAGCTCTTGCTTTGCAGACTCCAGTAATTTTTGTGCTGCCTCTATGTTGTTTCGTTCCATAGCATTTCGAACTTGAACAATTTTGGTATTTGGCATACCTGCGCCAGACACTGTGCCGGGCCGATAACCGGACATTATCGATTGTTGCGTCCGGGCGGGCTGATAAACAGTGTCGGCCTTGGCAAAAGCATTGTTCAACGGTTCCAGCTCTAATTCAGGCCGGAGCTCACGCAGTGTTTCGATCTCTCGTTTGGCCAATCCATAATTTTTCGCCGCTTCTGCGGAGTGCAAACCGACCACTGGACTGCTAGGATTTTGTTCTTCCGCCGCAGTTCTTCCAGCTGTGCTGCTGGTGGTCAAAGTGGCTAATTCTTCAATAAATTCACTAAAGTCCAGATCTTTCGGAAAAGGAATTTCAGCAATTTGAGAAAAATCTGCTTTATTAGAGCCGAGCCAAGCATCAACAATATACGCCCTTATTCCCGGATATTTTTTTTCTGGATATTTCTGGATCAATTCTAAAAATTGGGCATACCCGGAGCCGTACATTGTCTTGTATGGCTCCCTACTCAACACTTTATCAAGAAAACCCCTATTTTCTGGCGTGTCAATTTTTAAGGCGCTTTCAATCATTGCGTCTCTTATTCCGCTCAATAGTGTTCTGCAGCCAACCTCAGGATTAACTATCATATTATTTCTTAAATCATCAATATGGATACTGGCGACTTTTGTGATAAAACCTTCCATTATAGACTGTCCTGAGAAAAATAAATCTTGCGCGGCAATTATGGCTTCTTGAGCTTCTTCACCGCCTCTAATGAAGGACAGCATAACGGAGTTGATTACGCCGTTCATATTCAGTGCGAGCAAGCGTAATTTATCACTGTTATTTTCTATGCCGGGCATTATTCTACTGGCATATTCAAGGATCAGCATGCGGAATTCAGAGATTCTGTCGTGCTGCATGCCGGTCCCAGCAATATCTTTTATTCTGTTGTACAAATCTGGCGTTGATAAATGACCGTAGTTTTCGTGAGCAATTCGGTACAGGTTGTCTAGGCTATCACTGCTCGAATTTCCGCATTGCTGGGCAAATTGGCTTAAGGCGCTGGTTAAATAATCTTTTTTAACGTAATTAAATCTTGAATGGTCACGGATAGAAGTTTCAGCTAATTTTAGAAAAGCGTGGTACTGACCATCAGTCAGCTTATGGTCTGTTTTAACTTTAAGCAAAATGTTGACCAGCTCTACTCTATCGTTAAATCCCATTTGTTTTATCTGGTCGTCTGGATACTTACCTATTAAAACTAAAACTAACCTCTCGTGGTAGGCCCCCCCCCGGAGATCCTGCATTCTGATTTGGAATAAAATTGTTTTCCCGTTCCGATGAAAATTCTGTGTGCGCATCGTATGCCTGCGGTCTGTTGATTATTTGGTGTAATAAAAATCTCATATTTCCTCTTAAACTAATAACTGCCCATTTTCAGGCAAAATATACTTGTTATGTATGATAAGTCTGTAGTCCGGAGCTAGATGCCATACTGCCGTTTTGGTATAGTAATGTTCGTCTTTTCCGCGCATTGACATTTTCGCCTCTATCTTATTATAATGACCGCCCTTTTTGCCGTATGTCGGCAGCAGGGATTTTATGTGCTGTTTGCTTAATAACTTTAGAGAAAGAAGAATAATAAATGTCAACAATAAATCAGCTGATTAAGCGGGGCCGCCGCAAAAAAACCGCGAAGACTAAATCGCCGGCTCTGAGCGCCTGCGCGCAAAAACGCGGCGTGTGCGTGGTCGTGAAAACCCAGACTCCCAAAAAACCGAACTCCGCCCTGCGCAAAGTCGCGCGCGTGGTTTTGTCGAACAAGGAAGAAGTGACCGCCTATATCCCCGGCGAGGGGCACAATCTGCAGGAGCACTCGATTGTGATGATCCGCGGCGGGCGCGTCAAAGACCTGCCCGGCGTGCGTTATCATATCCTGCGCGGCGCGCTGGACACTCTGGGCGTGGATAAACGCCGGCAGGGGCGCTCCAAATACGGAGCCAAGCGGCCCAAACCTGAGAAAAAATAGGAGCGCAAGAAATGTCCAGAAGAAACAGAGCAGTCAAGAGAGAGAAAACTCCCGATCCGGTCTATAACAGTTATCTGGTGTCTGAAACGATCAGCAAAATAATGCTCAAAGGACTGCGTTCCAAAGCCGAGCGCATCATTTACGATATGATTGATATGCTGGCGGCCAAGACTCAAAAACCCGGCATTGAGGTTTTCACCGAAGCGGTCAATAACATTAAACCGGTGATGGAAGTAAAATCCCGCCGCGTGGGCGGCGCCAACTATCAGGTGCCGATCGAAGTGCGTCCAGAGCGGGCGCAGTCGCTGGCAGTGCGCTGGTTCATCACCGCGGCCCGGGCGCGCAAAGGCAAAAGTATGGTCGAACGTGCCACCGCGGAAATACTGGATGCTTTTAATAACACCGGCGCGGCAATCAAGAAAAAAGACGACACGCACAAAATGGCCGAAGCCAACAAGGCTTTTGCGCATTTCAGATTTTAGGCGGGGGATAGCAGTTTGGGCGGCAGACAGGTAGCGTTAAAAGACACCAGAAATATCGGCATTGCCGCGCACATCGACGCAGGCAAGACTACTTTGACCGAGCGGCTGCTGTTTTACACCGGCGTGTCGCATAAGATCGGCGAAGTGCACGACGGCGAGGCGATTATGGACTGGATGGTGCAGGAGCAGGAGCGCGGCATCACGATCACTTCCGCGGCGACCACCTGTTTTTGGAATCACAATAATATTAAACACCGTATTAACATTATCGACACGCCGGGACACGTGGATTTTACGGTCGAGGTGGAGCGCTCGCTGCGCGTGCTGGACGGCGTGGTGGCGGTATTCTGCGCGGTGGGCGCGGTGCAGCCGCAGTCCGAGACGGTCTGGCGTCAGGCCGCCAGATACAAAGTGCCGCGCATTGTTTTTGTCAATAAGATGGACCGGGTCGGCGCGGATTTTTACCGCGTGGAGGAACAGATCCGAGAAAAACTGAGCGGCCGTCCGGTGCCGATACAACTGCCGATCGGCGCGGAGGATAATTTCCGCGGTGTGTTTGATCTGATCAATATGCAGGCAGTTTACAATAAAGGCGAAAAAGGCGCCCAGCTGGAATATTCCGCTGAAATACCGGCGGAGCTGGCCGACAAAGTGCCGCATTACCGGGAAATACTTATCGAAGCTGCTGCCGAGCAAAGCGACGCCCTGATGGAAAAATATATGAACGGTGAGACTTTGACGCCGGCAGAAATTAAAACAGGCATCCGCTCCGGCGTCATCAATAATTCTTTTGTGGCTATGACCTGCGGATCTGCTTTCAAAAACACGGCTATCCAGCCTCTGCTAGACGCGGTATGCGATTTTCTGCCGACGCCTCCAGAAAAACCGGTGTACGGCATCAACACGGACACCGGCGAGAATATCGAGGTAAAAGTGGCGGATGAGGAAAAATTTATCGGGCTGGCTTTTAAGGTGGCGACTGATCCTTTTGTCGGACGTTTGACTTATGTGCGCGTTTATTCCGGCACGCTTAAAGCCGGCTCCTATGTCGTGAATACGACTAAAGGCGTCAAAGAACGCGTCGGGCGGCTGGTGCTGATGCACGCCAACAAACGCGAGGAAATTGACGAAGTGCACGCCGGAGATATTTGCGGCGTGATCGGCCTCAAAGACACTTCCACCGGCAACACGCTGGCGGCGGAGAATAACAATATAATTCTGGAAGCGATCACTTTCCCGGAAACGGTGATCGATGTGGCCATCGAGCCAAAAACCAAGGCCGATCAGGAAAAAATGGGCGAGGCGCTCAAAAAATTGGCCGAGGAGGATCCGACTTTCAAAGTGCGCACCGATGAGCAGACCCAGCAGACGATTATTTCCGGGATGGGCGAGCTGCATCTGGAAATCATCGTAGACCGGCTGATCCGCGAATTCAAAGTGGAGGCCAATGTCGGCAAGCCGCAGGTGGCTTACCGCGAGACCATCCGCAAATCCGTGGAGCAAGAGGGCAAACATATCAAGCAGTCTGGCGGCCACGGCCAGTACGGCCACGTCTGGCTGCGTATCGAGCCGAATGAAAAAGGCAAAGGCTACGAATTTATAAACGAGATCGTCGGCGGCGTGGTGCCCAGAGAATATATCGCTCCGGTGGATAAAGGCGCCAAAGAAGCGCTGGCTTCCGGCGTGCTGGCTGGTTTTCCGCTGGTCGATGTCAAGGTCGCCCTTTTTGACGGCTCCTATCACGATGTGGATTCTTCGGATATTGCTTTTCGTCTGGCCGCCAATCTGGCGATCAGAGAGGGCGTGCCCAAATGCAATCCCGTGCTGTTGGAGCCGGTGATGAAAGTCGAAGTCGAAGTGCCGGAGGCTAATTCCGGCGACGTGATCGGCGATCTGAGCAGCCGCCGCGGCCGCATCGAAGGCATGGAGTCCATTCGCGGCACGCAGATTATCAAGTCCAAAGTGCCCCTGGCGGAAATGTTCGGCTATTCGACAGACCTACGCAGCAAAACACAGGGGCGCGGTACTTACACGATGGAATTTTCCGATTACGAGGAAGCTCCGAAAAATATTACCGAGGCGATCGTGAGCAAATACAAAGGCAATTGAGCCTGAATTAAAAGAAAGGATAAATTTGTGGCGGCAAAAACTAAAATAAAAGCGAATCAAAGGGTGCGGATCAAATTGAAAGCTTTTGACCACCGTTTGCTGGATCAGTCTTCCGGCAAGATTGTGAGCACGGCGCAGCGTTCCGGCGCCAAAGTTTTCGGGCCTATTCCCCTGCCGACCGACATAAAAAAATGGACAGTCTTAAAGTCGCCGCACGTGAACAAAAATTCCGGCGAACATTTTGACCTGCGCATTCACAAAAGACTGATTGACATCATCGATCCGCCGGCCACCACGACGGACGCTTTGACCAAACTCGATCTGCCGGCCGGCGTGGATATTGAAATAAAAGTGCTCTAAGGATCTAAAAATGAAAAGTATATTGGGCAGAAAAATTGGAATGACGCAAGTTTTCACGGATGATGGTCTGGCTAAGGCCGTGACCGTCATCGAGTGCGGCCCTTGCGTGGTTTTGCAGGCTAAGAAAAAATCCGGCAAAGACGGCTATTCCGCTTTGCAGCTGGGGTTTTTAGACAAAAAATATGCGCGCCGGCCGGAGCTAGGCGCGGCGAAAAAAGCCGGTCTGGGAAAGGCCAAAAAATATGTGCGCGAGGTGCGTGTGCCGGATACGCTTGATCTGCCGGCGGGCAGCATACTAAACGCCTCAATATTTGAGGCTGGCGAGGCGGTGTCGGTCACCGGCACCAGTATCGGCAAAGGTTTTCAAGGCGCGATTAAGCGGCATAAATTTACGATCGGCCCGCGCAGCCACGGTTCCAAAAATAACCGCATCACCGGCTCCCAGCGTTTTATGGATCGCGGCGGGCGCATCCCTTACGGCGCAAAAATGCCTGGACGTATGGGCGGCGAGCGTGTTACAATGCGCGGCCTCAAGATTGTGGAAGTTTTGAGCGACAAAAATGTGATACTGGTCAGCGGCGCTATACCGGGACCCCAAAACGGGTTGGTTGTTGTAAGCAACCGCCAAGCCGAATACGACGCTGGAAAAATAACTGCTAAAAATTAGGCTTTGCGGACTGGCTGGGGCGCCCGGGGTGGCGCTTTGCGGTTTTTGACGCGGTAATTATTAAAGAGGGTAAAAGATGACGATAGAGGTAAAAGTG
This sequence comes from Candidatus Margulisiibacteriota bacterium, assembly GCA_031279305.1. GTDB lineage: Bacteria > Margulisbacteria > Termititenacia > Termititenacales > Termititenacaceae > JAISQA01. The sequence goes on from JAITIS010000012.1 coordinate 6,593, forward strand.
TTTAGTCTGGATGGCAAAGAGACCGGCGCTCTGGCGCTTAGCGATAGAGTTTTTAATGCGAAAGTGAACAAGGGTTTGTTGCATCTGGCGGTTTTAAGCTATCTGGCGACCGGGCGTTCCGGCACGCACAGCACGCTGACCAAATCCGAGGTGCGCGGCGGCGGTAAAAAGCCGTTCTCGCAAAAAGGCACCGGCAACGCCCGCCGTGGTTCCAGCCGTTCGCCTCTTATTCCCGGCGGCGGCGTGGTGTTCGGCCCCCAACCGCGCGATTATGCTTTTTCCCTGACCAGAAGTATGAAAAAAGCCGCGCTGCGCGCCGCGCTGACTGACAAAAAAGATCGGATGATTGTGCTGGAAAATCTGGCTATCGCTAGGCCCAAGACCAAAGAATTTGCCGCGGTGCTAAAAAATTTTCAACTGGCGGAAAAAGCATTGTTTGTGGACGAGCCGCTGAATGCCAACGCGGTGAAAGCCGGCCGCAATATTCCGGCGGTCAAAACTGCCAGCGTGCGCAATGTCACCGTGTACGATTTGTTGAAATACGATAAATTTTTTGTGACCGCGGCAGCGGTGAAAAAATTTGAGGAGGTTCTGCAATGAACTCGCCTTATGACATAATCGTCCGCCCGGTGGTGACCGAGAAAAGCAATTTGGAGCTGGGCAAAAATATTTATACTTTTATCGTGGCTAAAAACGCGACTAAAGTGGCGGTGCGCGGCGCGGTGGAGAAAATTTACAGCGTCAAAGTGGCAAAAGTAAACACTATGCTCGTCGCCGGCAAAAAACGCCGGTACGGCCGTATTTCCGGCCAAGATCCGGATCTGAAAAAAGCGATCGTGTATCTGGCCAAAGGCCAAAAGATCGACGCGCTGGCGGCTTAGGAGAAAACAATGGGCCTTAAAAAAATTAAGTCTATACACAACGCTTCGCGAAACACTATTCTGGCTGATTTTGCGGAGATTACCGCCCGCCGGCCGGAGAAAAGTCTGCTTTCCGCGGCGAAAAAAACCGCGGGCCGCAACAATCAGGGAAAAATCACCTGCCGGCACAAAGGCGGCGGCGGCAAAAGATTTTTCCGCAGGATTGATTTTATCCGCGACAAAGATCACATACCGGCCCGCGTGGTTTCTATCGAGTACGATCCCAATCGCACGGCGCGCATCGCTCTTTTGAGCTATGCTGACGGCGAAAAAAGATACATACTCGCGCCGCGCGGCCTGCAGGTAAATGATTCCCTGCTGTCCGGCGCGGAGGCGGATATCAAGCCCGGCAACGCTTTGCCGCTTGGTTCTATTCCGGTCGGCACGGTGGTGCACAATGTGGAGCTTGCCGCCGGCAAAGGCGCGCAGCTGGCGCGCAGCGCCGGCGTGTCTATACAGCTGATGGCCAAAGAAGGCGATTACGCCGTGCTGCGTATGCCGTCTACAGAGCTTAGGCTGGTACGGCTGGAATGTCGTGCGACAGTCGGCGTGGTGTCCAATGAAGATCATTTCAATATCAAGCTCGGCAAAGCCGGCCGCGCGCGCTGGCTGGGACTGCGCCCGGAAGTCCGCGGCTCGGTGATGAATCCCGTGGAGCATCCGCACGGCGGCGGCGAAGGCCGCGCTCCGGTGGGGCATCCGGGGCCGATGACCCCTTGGGGAAAGCCAGCGCTGGGCAAAAAAACCCGCAAATTAAAAAAACCTTCGACGAAACTGATCATTCGCCGCAAGAAAAAATAAAGGAGAGAGAATGGCGCGTTCTGCTAAAAAAGGCCCGTTTTGCGATGAGCATCTGTTAAGCAAAATTCAGAAAATGAATTCCGCCGGCGAGAAGAAACTGGTGAAGACTTGGTCCCGCCGTTCGGCGATTTTTCCGGATTTTGTGGGGCATACGATCGCCGTGCACAACGGCAACAAGCATATCCCGATCTATGTCACCGAAAATATGGTGGGGCATAAACTTGGCGAATTTGCCCATACGCGCACTTTTAGAGCGCACGGCGGCACGGAAAAAAAGACAGAAGAAAGACAAGCGTAAAGATTTATGGCGAAAAAAAATAAAACAGAAATAAAACAGCAAAAACCGGCGGATATTTTGGTGCGGGCTGAAGCTAAGATGATCAGGATGTCGCCGCTGAAAGCCAACAGAGTGTTGAAATTGATCCGCGGCAAAAAAGCCGCGGAAGGCTTGAGCATTTTGCAGTTTCTGCCGCAGTCTGCCGCGCGTTCCGCGGAAAAAGTTTTGCGCTCTGCGATAGCCAACGCCGAGCATAACAACAAGCTGGCTAGAGACAGCCTGTATGTCGCGCAGGCGGTGGCCAACAACGGCACCCTGCTCAAACGCTGGCGCGCCGGCGGCAAAGGCCGTGCAATGCGCATAAAAAAATACACGACGCATATCAAGATCGCTGTCAAAGAAGGGAGATAATTTAATGGGTCATAAAACGGATCCGCGGTCGCTGCGGCTGGGCATCAACAGGGAATGGGACCGGGTCTGGTACGCCGCCAAAAAAGATTTTCCTAAATACTTTCTGGAAGACCAAAAGATCGAGGATTTTGTCAAAACCAAACTGCGTAAATCCGGTATTTCCCGCGTGGTCATTAGGCGCCGTGAAAATCAAGTGACCGTGGATGTGTATACCGCCCGTCCGGGTATGATTATCGGCAAAGGCGGCCAGGATGCCGAGGCTTTTAAGCAGCAGCTGAGCAAGCTCATCGGCAAAAATGTGCAGCTCAACATCAATGAGACAGGCAATATCAATGCCTGCGCGCTGCTGCTGGCGGAAAATGTCGCCGCGCAGTTGGAGCGCCGCATCGCTTTTCGCCGCGCGATGAAACAGATAATTACCAAAGCGCTAAAATCCGGCGCGCAGGGCATCAAAGTGATGGTGTCTGGACGGCTGGGCGGCGCCGAGATTGCGCGCACGGAGTGGTACAGAGAGGGGCGCGTGCCTCTGCATACTTTTCGCGCGGACGTGGACTATGCGGTGACAGAGGCGCAGACCACTTACGGCAAGATCGGTGTGAAGGTCTGGGTGTACAAAGGCGACATACTGGACGACAAAGAAATAAAAGTAGACCTGAAGCCTTCAGATGTGGAGCTGGAGGAGGAAAAAGAAAATGTTACAGCCTAAGCGCACCAAATACCGCAAACAGCAGCGCGGCAAGAACCGCGGCATAGCTTCGCGCGGCAATAAAGTGTCTTTTGGCGAATTTGGCCTGATGTCGCTGGAAAATTGTATGCTGACCAGCCGCCAGATCGAAGCGGCGCGCAAAGCGATCGCCAGACATATTCTCAAAGGCGGCAAAATCTGGATCAGGGTGTTTCCCGATCACGTGGTTACCCAGCGCCCGGCGGATTCCCGTATGGGTAAAGGCAAAGGCGCTCCGGTGCTGTGGGTAGCCAAAGTGCGCGCCGGCAAAGTATTGTTTGAATTAAACGGATTGGCTTTAGCGCCGGCGCAGGCAGCGCTGGCTTCCGCCGGGCACAAGCTGCCCTGCAAAGTGCGTTTTGTGGCCGCGGAATAATTTTTAGGAGCAGAAAATGACGCTTACTCTGGCAGAAATAAAAAAACTGGACGCTGACGGCATCGCTAAAAAAACGGCGGAGTTAAGAAAAGATTATTTTGAAAAAAAACAAAAACTGTTGCGCGGCGAGCATAAAGATATTTCGGAGTTTAAGAAAATCCGCCGAACTATCGCGCGCCTGTTGACTGTGCGTCCGGCGGAGGCGCCTAAGATTGTGGAAAGTAAACGCCTGCCGGAGGATCCGCGGGCAAAAAAAATAAAAAAGCTAAAAACCAGTAAAACGCCGCTGAAAAAAAGGCTTAAAAAAGAG
>JAITIS010000020.1 GCA_031279305.1 Candidatus Margulisiibacteriota bacterium
TAGTTTGGGGGCGCCAGCCATAGGGTTAGTTTATATTATCCGCCCGGCATAAACAATATCGTCTATTAAATACAAATTACCGGCGTTAAAAAAACCTGTCAGAATTTACGCCACAGCCAAAAGCAGGATTTTTACTGGGCAAAACTGTGTAGGGGGTTGGCAGCGGTACATCCGGAGTTGCGGCCATCACCGTCCCCCGTTTATTCACGCGCTTCGTTGCTATCGTTAGTATCGTCGGAGTAAAACCCAAAAATGTATCGATTGTTTATGCTTGATTTCCGAGAAAAATTAAAATCTCCCGACGCAGAATTAGTGACAGAGCGGGACTTCCCGCTATATAATTACGCTTAACCCTTATGGCCGGACACATCAAAATATTTGACACCACTTTGCGCGATGGCGAGCAGTCGCCGGGCTGCTCGATGAATATCGAGGAAAAAATCGAGATGGCCAAAATGCTGGAAAAACTCAACGTGGATATTATCGAGGCCGGGTTTGCCGTTTCTTCGCCGGGGGATTTTGCCGCGGTCGAGGCTGTCGCCCGGACGGTCCGCAAACCGATCGTCGCCTCCCTGTCCCGCGCGGTGGAGAAAGACATCGACGCCAGCTGGGACGCGCTGAAAAAAGCCAGACATCCGCGCATTCATATTGTGATCGCCACTTCGCCGATCCATATGAAATACAAACTGCGCAAAACTTCCGCCGAAGTGCTGGCGCAGGCCGCGCGCGCCGTGCGCTACGCCAAAGCCAAAGCTAAAAATGTCGAGGTGGAATTCTCCGCCGAGGACGCCAGCCGCAGCGATCGGGATTTTTTGGCCAGAATATTCAGCGCGGTTATCGACGCCGGGGCTGCTGTTGTCAATGTGCCGGACACCAATGGTTACGCTATGCCGCGCGAGTTTGGCGAATTGATCAGCTATCTAAAAAACAATATCCCCAATATTGGCCGGGCGGAAATCTCCGTACACAATCACAATGATCTGGGTCTGGCCGTGGCAACCTCGCTGGCCGCGATCGAAAACGGCGCGGCGCAGTGCGAGGCCACCATCAACGGCATCGGCGAGCGCGCCGGCAACTGTTCGCTGGAAGAGCTGGTAATGGCGCTCAAGGTGCGCCGGGATTATTACGGCAAAGCCAAGCAGCCTCGGATCAACACCCGGTTTATCTATCCGGCCAGCCGGCTGCTTACCAGCATTACCGGCGTGCAGGTGCAGCCCAATAAAGCCATCGTCGGAGCCAACGCTTTTGCGCACGAGTCCGGCATTCATCAGGACGGGATCCTGAAACACCGCGAGACCTACGAGATTATTCGCCCTGCCGACATAGGCCGCACGGACAGCAGATTGGTGATGGGCAAACATTCCGGCCGCCACGCGCTGGTCTCCAAACTTAAAGAGCTGGGCTATACCGGCTTGACCGAAACCGAGATTAACGCCGCCTATCACAAATTCAAAGAGCTGGCGGACAAGAAAAAAAATATCACCGAGTGGGATTTGGAAGCCTTGATCTCGGACGGCGTCAAGCAAGCGACAGGCGCCGTGTACACGCTGGAATCCCTGCGCATCGAAACCGGCAACAAGATCCAACCGACCGCCGAGCTGTCCGTGAATTATCAGGACAAAACCCTGCAAAGCGCGCAGACCGGCAACGGCCCGGTGGACGCGATCTTCAAAGCCATAGACGCGGTTATCCAGCGCGCGGCGCTGGGCATCTCTCTGCAGGACTACATCGTGCACGCGGTGACCGAAGGCACGGATGCGTTAGGCAAAGTCACCGTGCGCATCAAAAAAAATCAGAAGACATACACCGGCAACGGCGCGAATACAGACGTGCTGGTCGCGTCCGCCGAAGCCTATCTTAACGCGGTGAATAAATATCTGCTGCGGAGCGAGTGATGTTTAGCGGGCGGAAAAAAAAGGACTCGCCGGATCTTTCGCTGGAAGGCATCAAAGCTTTTATCGCTTTTGTGGGGCAGTTTGCGGTCAGCAGTCTGTCGCTGGGCCGTCCCGGCGCGCGGGTCACGGTATATCAAAATCCTGCCGCGCGGCCTGCCGCAGCCGCGCCGGAGGCCGCGGAACCGGCAGCGCCGGAATACCAGCCGGAATCTTTTGAAAAAATCCGCTCCAATCAAGTGGGCGTTTTTGTGCCGGTCATAGGCATTGCCGCCGGCAGCCGGGTCGCCCGCGGTCAGGTCGTGGCCAAAATCGCCGCGATGAAACTCGAAAGCGACGTCACCGCGGGGCGGGATTGCGTCATCAAAGCGGAGTTAGCCAAAGCCAATGACTTGATCGAGTACGGACAGCCGCTATTTTTCATCGAGTAAATGCGGGTATTTTTTTATACCTTGGGCTGCAAATCCAATCAATATGAAACCGGGCGGCTTCGGGAAAAATTTTTCGCGCTGGGTTTTGCCCCGGCGGATAAAGCGGCGGATGCCGCGGTCATCGTCATAAACACCTGCTGCGTCACGCACAGCGCCGAGCGCAAGTCCCGCAATATTCTCCGCAGATTTCAGAAAATATATCCGCGCGCCAAAATATTCGTCTGCGGCTGTTATGCCAATATTGCAGACCTGGCTTCTATAATTCCCGGAGTTAGTCCCATAAAACAGGAGCAGAAACTAAAGCCGCAGGAATGGGGTTTGCCGGGGTTTTCGCGCGCGGCCAGCGGGCGAAATTATCGAGTCAGAGAATTCTTAAAAATTCAGGAAGGCTGCGATCGTTTTTGCGGCTACTGCATCGTCCCCTATGCCCGCCCGCAAATCTATTCGGAGCCGCCGGAAAAAATTTTAGCAACGGCGGAAAACCTTCTGCGGCGCGGCGTCCAAGAGATCGTGCTGACCGGCATAAATCTCGGTCTATATAATTACACGGGGCAGACTCTCGCCGCCATCCTGCGTCAATTGGCTAGAATAAAAATACCGCGCCTGCGCTTGAGTTCTCTGGAACCGGATCTGCTCACCGATCAGTTATTAGAAACGCTGGCCGAAAATCCCGGTATAGCCCGGCATCTGCATATACCGCTGCAGTCCGGCTCGGATACTATCCTAAAAGCGATGCGCCGCCGCTACACCGCCGCGGACTACCGCAGGCTGATCCGCAGAGCGCGCAAAATGCTGGGCGAGGACAGCGGCTTAACCACGGATATTATCGCGGGATTCCCCGGCGAGACAGAAAAAACTTTTACGGAAACGCTGGAGTTTATCCGAGAAATAGGTTTCAGCGATCTGCATATTTTTCCTTATTCTCGGCGGCCGCGGACCGCCGCGGCCAGACTGCCTATATCCTGCCCGGTTCCGCTTGTGAAACAATTTGTTTCACGGCTGGAAAATTTGCGGCAGGGCTTAAAACAGGATTTTTTGAAAAAGCATCTTTTCCGTCCGCTGGCCGTTTTGGTGGAAAATAACCGCGGCGCAGGATTTAGTTCGGAGTATATTCAGGTAAAACTACAGGATAAATCTTCCGCGGGAAAATTTTACAGGGTCCAAGCGACAGCCATACAAGACGATTTTATCCTAGCAAAATCCGCGCCGGAATAGCCACCGCCGCTGTCTCCGCGCGCAGTATCCGGCCGCCCAGCGAAAAACCGGAGGCATTCACCGCCAGATAATTTAATTCGGCGGGCGAGAAGCCGGACTCCGGGCCGATGACCAGCGCCGAGCCATCCGGGAAATCCGGCCAGTATTTTTCCGCCGCCGGATGGGCAAAAAATACCGCGCAAAATTTACCGGCCAGCTCCGGCAGTTTTATTTTGGCCAGATCGGGCAGATGATTGCGCCGGGACTGGCAGACCGCGGAAGCGATGATCTTCTGCCAGCGCGCCAGTTTATTTTCCTTGCCGTTCAGCCGCGCCGGCGAATTGTCCGGCTCGTACAGCCAGAATTTATGAACGCCGACCTCCACGGCTTTTTGCAGAACATAAGCCAGTTTGTCCGCTTTAAGCAAAGGCAAGACCAGATGCAGTTTTTTTTCCGGCTCGTTGTTTTCGGCGTACTCTTTTTGCAACGCAGCGGTCAGCGAATGCTTGGCAATTTTTTCTATCTTGTAAACCCCGATCTTGTGCTCCTGTATGGTTTCAAAATTATCGCCGGCGCAAAGCCGCAAAACTCTGGCCAGATAGGCAAAATCCGCGCCAGTTACGGTTATTTCCGGCAGCAGCGGCACACAGATGCGGAATAACATTTCGTGATTATAGCAAAATAAATTATTGTTTCTGTTTTATTCTGCCTGCACCAGCAGATAAAATTCCCCCGTGTCAAAATCCACAAACACATTTTTGCCCCGCGGCAGGTCTGGATATTTCGCGAAAATCTCCCGCCACCACCGCCGCTGCAAGGACATTGCCTCGGCCTTCGCCTCCAGAGCCGCCTCCACAAACAGCTTTATCTGCTCCCTCGTCACATTCAGCGCGACATTGACCGGAGACGCCGCCTGCGCCGCCACATTGACCCGGTTATTGATCATTACCAGGCTCTCCACTTCCTCCCTGGCCGCCTTTATATTTAAGCTCTCCCGCAATGGATGCTCCTGCCCGCAGTCGGGACAAACCTGTTGCCCTTTTTTTTCAGTCTTTTTCACGCTTTTCGCTGTCTTCTTGCTCATGCTCTCCTCCTTAAATATTTATGCTACGACGCAGCGGATACTCTTGCTTCCGTGTGTATTGCGGCACAGACGCGCTCCAGC
>JAITIS010000124.1 GCA_031279305.1 Candidatus Margulisiibacteriota bacterium
ATTCTGTGGATTTTTGATGTATATCAGGAATTATTTTTTTTTGCTATTATTTAGTATCGGGCTATAGCGCAGCTGGCTAGCGTACTTGCATGGGGTGCAAGGGGTCCCCGGTTCGAGTCCGGGTAGCCCGACCAAAGAAACCATCCGTGCTAAAATAATTTATGCGCAAGCTGTTTGTTTTGCTCATTATTTTGTCCGGTGTTTTTGCTCAAGAGATTACGCTGTATCCGTTTGCCGGTCAGGTAATCGTTTCCGGCCGCTGGGATAATTACGGTTATGAGATCAGACTGAGCCGGGCGGCGCCGGATGACGCTGTGTTCACAGCAGTGACGGCGGTCAACGGGCGTTTCCGGTTTACCGCTTTGCCCGCCGGAGTTTATGACCTGCATATCTATAATGGAGAGAACAGACTGTTTAGCTCCGTGCTGGAGATTCCTGCGCCCGATTTTTTCTGGAAATATTCCGTGTCGGAGGCAGATGATCTGTCTTTCGCGGTCTTAAATCTGCTGCTCACCGGGTTGATTTGCGGCGCCGCCCTGCTGCTCTGGCTGAAGCGCCCGACTTTGAAGTCCCGGCAAATCTTGCTGCTGGCTGCCAGCTTTGCTCTGTATACCGGCACGGACTTTTTCCAGAATGTTCTGGCCTGGCGGGGACTGGAAGGACTGGCCGGCGGCATTTTCTTTTTGAAGCATATAGGCTCGGCTTGGTTTGGCTACTGGTTTTACAAATTTTGGTCGGATTTTGGCGCCACAGTTCAGACAAAAGATTTTTACTGGCTGCCGCCGTTTTTGGAAAGCCTGATCCTCTGTACTTGGCCGTTTTTTGGCCTCGACCCCGCTTTTGAAAATTTCTGGTTTTTCAGTTTTGCCGCTTTGCGTCTGGTCATAATGCTGCAGCTGGCCTTATTTATCGCCGCCGGCAGCCGGCTGGTTTTTCGCCGGAAAAATAAAGAGAAAGATTTGTTATTCCGGAATATTTTGACCGCCACCCAGTATGTTTTCGGCCTGCTGCTGTTGCTGCTGCTGGGACTGGTTTTGCTGCCGCTTATATTCTGGCACGGCGCGGAATATTTTGCGCAACAATATGTGCTGACGGCGCTGATTTTCGGCCTGCTTTTATTCGGCTGGCTGGTTAGCACGGAGATATACCGGCAGATGCTTGATACCCAGCGCCGGCTGGAACAGCAGGAGAGGCTGAATGCGCTGGGCGCGCTGGCTTCCGGTCTCGCGCACGAGATTAAAAATCCACTGGCCGCGATCAATAATCTAGCGCGGCTGTTCCCATCCCGCTGGCGGGAGCCGGACTTTCGTCGGAATTTTCAGGCTATAGTGCCGCGGCAGATCGACAGGATAAATAATTTACTGGGTAATTTGCTAAACCTAACCAGACCGCTGTCCGGCGCTAGGAAATACTTTGACGCTGTCCTGCCGCTCAAGCGGGCCTTGGACCTGCTGGACGCACAGGCGCGCAAACAAGGCGTAGCGCTCGCGCGCGAATTTGTCCCCGGCCTGACCTGCCGCGGCGATCCGCGCGCGCTGGAGCAGGTATTTCTCAATCTGGGGCTTAACGCTCTGCAGGCTATGCCGCGCGGCGGAACGCTTGCCGTCCGTTCCGGCGCAGCCAGCGGGCGGAAGACTCTTGTTTTTCGGGACACAGGCGGCGGCATTGCTCCCGCGGCGCTGGCCAAAATTTTTGATCCGTTTTTTACCACAAAAAAATCCGGCACCGGACTGGGTTTGAGCATCAGCAAAAAGATACTGGATGAACACCGGATCAAAATAGACGTTTTTTCGCAGCTCAAAAAAGGCACGGAAATAAGATTATTGTTCTAGGGCTTTTTGCAGGTATGCGTCCGCGGCGTTTGCCAGATACTGCGCGGCAGCCGCGCTTAACCGGTATTTTCGCCGCGCGGCCCAGAGCAGGTATTTACGCGCCAGCCAAGGATTTTCCGAGGCCGGCGGCCAGAGTTCCGCAAAAAGCTCCGCGGAATCTACCTGTAGATCAAGCAGAACAGCCGTAAAGTCAGCGTCTGAAAAATATTTTTTGAGATTTGGCGCGGCCGTTTGGCCTGTTTTTTCTAAAAAAAGCTCTAAAGCTGTCCTGACCAAATATTTGTTGCTGTGCGTGAAAAGTCCGGTTAAAACCGAGCTGTCCTGTCCGGCCAATTCGTCGCGGATGGCGGCTAATTCCAGCGCGGAGATAAATTTACGGTCGGATAGATCTACAGCCGGCGGGACAGCGGTTTGTCTCTGGCCGCAAAAATTACAAAATTTTGCGCCGCTGTTGATGAGTTTTTGGCAGGACGGACATTTTCTCTGGTTTCCCATAACTGAAGAGTATTATACCACGCGGAAACAGCCTGAATTTGCTATAATTTTTTATGCGCCGGGGATTTATCTATATTCGTCTGCAGATTTATTTTGCGCTGGCGGTGCTGATCTGCGGAGGCGCTTTATTTTGCGCGGCGGGCATTATCCGGCAAAATCACCGTCTGCACCGGCAGCTCGGCGCGACTCTGCTTTTGACCCAGGCGCTGGATGAGCTGGCGGAAGACCTCAAGTACGCGGACGCGGTCGCGCTTGCTCCGGACAAGGCGCAGGTTTCCAGACCGGACGGCGCTTATGTTTATTTTCTCAATAATCAGCGTCTGGTGCGCCGGAAAGATGCGTATCTCTATCTCACTCCGGCGGATATTGCTTTAAGCTCGCTGGTTTTTTCTGAGGAGGGCGGTCTGCTGAAAATAATCCTGACCGCGGATGATCAGGTGTACGAGAGACTGGTGTGCCGGTGAAAAAAGGTTTCGCTTATCTGGCCGTGTTGATCTTGTTAAGCGCGCTTTTGGCCGCCGCGGGATTTTTCAGTCATTCTTTGATCCGCTGGCGGCAGATAATCCGGGATGACGAAGCGGCGCTGCGCGCTACGCGGATGGCCGAGAGCGCGGTCGTGTATTTTCAAGCCCAAACCCCGCCGCTTGTCCAGAATAATTTGGGCAAAATAGACCGCGATGCTTTGCTCATTCTGGAGGGGCTGGATTGGCGCGAAGGCGATCTGGGGTTTCGGGTAGTGCGGAATAAAAACACGGTTTATTTCGCCGGCTACACCGGACAGCTGCCGGAGCCGCAGGCGGTGAAAATATTGTATACTACGACGGGGGAAATCAAACCGTGGTACGAATAATAATTTTTCTGCTGTGTTTTAGTCTGGTCTGGGCGGAGTATGCGCCGAATAAAGTGCTAGTCAAACTTCGCCAGACAGATAGCCGCCCCGGAGCGCAAAACGCCTCCGCCTCCATCATTTTTCCTGAAAAAATAAAAAAAATTTTGGACAGTCAAGGTTCGGCCAGCGTGCAAAAAGCTTTTGAGCCGCTGCTGGTGCGCAAAATAAGCAACGGTCTGGCCAAATCAGTGGACACGGTTGATGCGCTATCCGGTTATTATCTGGCAGAGTATCTAGGGACAGTCAATGTGGAAATGCTGGTGGATATGCTGCAGTCCGATCCCGCAGTGGAAGCCGCCCAGCCTGTGTATATTTATCATACTATGGGCGAGATAATTCCTGTCACGCCGAATGATACGCATTATGACAAGCAGTGGTATCTAAAGAATATTCACGCGCCGGAAGGCTGGACGCTCTCCACCGGCAGCGCGCAGGTCGTCGTTGCCGTTATTGACTCGGGAATTAGTATGAACCACGAAGACCTGTCTTCAAGAATGATAGAAGGGAGAAATTATGTTGAGGGCGGCATAAATGTTGACGATGACCTTGGCCACGGCACGCACGTTGCCGGACTGATCGCCGCGGAGACAAATAATAATACTGGCATTGCCGGTCTGGCCTGGAACGTTAAGATAATGCCTCTCCGTGCCTTGAAAAAAACTATTTCTCCAGATGGCAGAATTGATGGCACTGGACATACAGACGATATTATCTCTGCTATCGCCTATGCTGTGAATAATGGCGCTGATATTATCAATATGAGCCTTGGCTGGAATAAATATGACCAGGCGCTGGACGCGGCCTGTGCCGCCGCTTACGATAATGGTGTGGTTCTAGTCGCGGCGATGGGCAATGACGGAGGCCTTGATGGCAAAGGCAATATTAGAATTGTTAATTATCCAGCTGGCTTTCCCGGCGTTATCGGCGTGGGTAGCGTCACTTCTATGAATAATCGCTCAAAATTTTCCAATATCGGCAGCGGCGAGCAGATCACTGAAGTAGCAGCTCCTGGAGGAGGAGAGGGTGCAGATACTGACCTTGGTAATATATACTCCACCTATCACGAAGGCGCCGGCTACACTTTGATGCGGGGCACCAGTATGGCCGCGCCTCTGGTCAGCGGTCTGTGTGCTCTTTTGAAAGCCCAGTCGCCCGATTTATCTCCGCAGGACATCCGCATAATTTTGCATAACACTGCTGATGATCTGGGCAGCTCTGGATTTGACCCGGAATACGGCCATGGCCTGATCAACGTTTATCGGGCGCTGGCGCGTATTTCCGCGCCGGCAAACCTCGGCAGCAAGCTGGCAGAAATACGCACTTTTCCCAATCCGGCCAAAGACTCTCTCAAATTTTCTTTTCGCATCGACCAGCCGGTGGAGCAGATAGAGATCATTGTTTACGATCAACGCGGGCGGAAAATCGCCACGCTGGAAAGCGGCCCCGGCATGGCCGGCATTTACGTCACGCCGGAATGGGATCTGAAAACAGACGGCAAAACGCTGGCCAATGGCTCCTATATATATGTGGTGAAAGTTACGACCAGCGACGGCGGGGTCAGCTACGGCAAAAATGTGCTGACCGTGGTGCGCTAAGCGCCGCCGGCGGGAAGACGGGTTTTCGCCTCGCTCCAGTGTTTATCTAACTCCGCCGCGGAACAGCCTTTGAAGCCTTTTTGTTCGGTCTGAAGCCGCTCCTCGATATAGCGGAAACGGTCTTCAAATTTTTGCGCGGCCAGCCGCAGGGCGTCCTCGGCGTCAATGTCGAGTTTTCTGGCCAGATTGACCAGCGAGAATAAAATGTCGCCGAATTCATCGATAATTTTGGCGCGGCTGCCGGACGCAGTTGCGGCAGTAAATTCTTTTATTTCTTCTATTATTTTTTCCAAGATCGGCTCTGTCTCGTCCCAATCAAAACCGGCGCGCGCGGCTTTTTTTTGGATTTTTTCCGCGCGCAGCAGAGCCGGCAGCTGGCGCGGTATGGAGTCTAAAATACTTTGCGCCGGCCCGGCGGTTTTTTCGGCCTTTTTGATCTGCTCCCAGTTTTGCCAGATTTCCTGCTGGCCGCTTACTTTAGCGCCGGCGAAAACGTGCGGATGCCGGCGCACCATTTTGTCCGCGACGGTCTGCGCCACTTCGCTTAAGCTAAATTCTTTTTTTTCCTCGGCGATGACGCTGTGCAGGATTATCTGCAGCAGCAGGTCGCCCAGCTCCTCGCACAGCAGAGCCGGATCGTTTTTGTCCAGCGCGTCCAGCGTTTCGTAAGCCTCCTCCAGCAGGTAAGGCTTGAGGGTTGCGTGAGTCTGCTCTCTATCCCACGGACAGCCGTCCGGCGCGCGCAGTCTGGCGATGATCCCGTGCAGGCGGCTAAACTCTTTCATTGGAAATTATCTTGTCCGGGTGGGGCTGCGGCGCGCCGTCCGGCAGGAGAAAATCATCCCGCAGTTTGATATCTGGATTGATCTCGATCTTGGCCGCGTTGCGGGTTTTGGTGAACCAGCGCTCAAAAAGCTCGTTCTCTTTTTTGCGCAGCAGATACTTGCGCGCCTCGCTGCTGGAGCGGTCGATGTCCTCCGGCGGCGTGGCGGTGATCTGCGCGCAGTAAAATATCGCGTAGCCCTCCGGCAGCTCCAGCACCGGGCTAAGCTCGCCGGCCTGAAGCTTAAAAAGCACATCCTCAGTCTGCGGGTCGTAGGCGCCCAGCTCCAGATACCCGATGTCGCCTCCGGCGTCAGCGGACTGTTTGTCGATGGAACGGGCTTTGGCCAGCTCGGCGAAATCCGCGCCGGCCTTGAGCTCCGCCAGCGTCTCCTCCGCCTCCTGCTCGCCGGCCAGCAGTATCTGCGCGTACCGGCGGTGCTCATTCTGGATAAAAAAATCTTTGTTGCTGCGCATAAAGTTCGTCAGCTCTTTGTCGGAAATATCCAGCCGGCTGCTTAATTCTTTTTTGATCTTTTCCGAGACCAGCCGGGAGCGCACGCCTTCGGCCAGATCGGCGGTGTTAATATTCTCGGCGGCCAGAGTTTCCTCAAAAACTTTCTGCGAGGGAAACCCCTGGCGCAGCCTCTCGATTTCCGCCGCGACATCGGCGCTGGTCACGGCGATATGCATCTGTCTGGCCTGCTGGCGGATGATGGCCTGATTGATCATATCGTCGAGTATGGAGCGCTGAGTGGTCATCAGCAGAAACTTGCCTTCTTCGGATTCCAGATCGAGGCTGCTCTGTGTCAGCAGAGTTTTTTGCGCGGCTTCCACCGCGGTCTCAAAATCCCGCAGAGAAATTTCCTCGCCGTTGACCAGCGCGGCATACCGCCCGGCGGCCAAACCAAAAGCCAGCAGGAAAATCCAAAGGAAATATTTACGCATATACTGGAGAATTTTAGCATACTATAATTGCCAATACAGCAAGATGAAAATAGGCGCTCTGAACTTAAAAAACAATTGTTTTGCCGCGCCGCTGGCCGGCATTTCAGATCTGGTGTACCGGGAGCTGGCCGTGGAGCACGGCGCCGGGCTGGTTTATACCGAGATGGTATCGGCGGCGGGGCTGTCCCGCCGGGATCGCAAAACTCTGCGCTATATCCGGCTGCGCAAAGACCGTCCCGCGGCCGTGCAGCTTTTTGGCAGCAAACCGGAAGAATTTGCCAAAGCGGTGGATTTTCTGGCCGAACACAGCGCGATGG
>JAITIS010000033.1 GCA_031279305.1 Candidatus Margulisiibacteriota bacterium
ATACAGGCTTCCGCGGATTGGAGCTCATCGCCCAGGGTCTGTCCTTTGCGGAGTTTAATTTCCGCGATTTTAAGCTCCGCCCGCGCCAGCCGGAACAGCATTTCCGTATAAAGATATTCCGCCTCTTCTGGAATAACGTAGGCGGCATCCGGCGCTGGAACACTGCCGCCGCAAGCCTGCAGGATAGCCGCGAGCAGTTGTTTTTCTCCCGCAAAAATGGCCTCTTGTTGAGCGGTTTCCAGCAGTTGTTTGGCGCGCTCTACCGCGGCTGACAAAGAGGCGGCATTCCAAGCCGGATCGTTCTGTCTAAGAGACAGCACAAAAAGACCCTGTTGCGCGGCAAGCAAGCCCTGCCTCAAGGCAAAATACCGGCCGGTATTTGTTTGGTATTCCGGACTGCTTTTTAAGTTTTCCAATACGGTTAGCAAAGCGTTCGTTTTTTGCTCGGCCTGACCCAGCCCCGCGCGCTGGAAAAGACCGGATTCCTCGCGCAAGCGGATTAGCGCATTGGCCAGAGCCAAAAGCATTTTTTCCGCCGTATAGCCCTCAAATTCCGCCGGCAGTCCATTTTCTCCGGAGTTGTTTCTCAGGGATTTATTCCATAACATATACTCCTGCAAAACCGCCGGATCAGCATAAATCGAAGCGATCTCCGGCCGGCCGGCGCGCCATTTATTCAGGGCTTCGCGCAAAGCCTCCTCGGCAATACGGACAGCTTCGCGCAGGTCATTGCGCCCCAGCGCGTCGCCCATCCGCGCGTAATCCGCGGCCAGCCCTTCGCCGGCGGAGGAATATAAAATTTCAGGCAGATCTTTCACGCCCTGCCGGCGCAGATGTTCGATAATCAGCGCGGCGGACTCCGGATAGTATGTTATTCCGCTCGTATTTTCCGGTATACAGGCCAGCACATCCGTTAAAATCTTGGCTTCGGGAGAGTTTTGTCCGGCCAGCCGTTCCCGCAAGACCGGCAGAGAGACGGTTTTCTCGCCGGGCAAAAGCAAATTGTCTGTCAACAGTCTAAGCAGAATAAAATAACCATAGCCTTTTTCCGCCGGGGTGAAAGTAAAACCGTCTGGTTTTTTGAATTCATTTACTTTCGCGACTAGAATAGCATTATTCTGCGCGGACAATTCCGAATAATAAGCCTCCAATCCCAGATCGTACAAAACATTCACCGCCTGAATTATTTCCTCCGGCGCAAATAAATGCCTGACCGCCAGCGCGTTATCCAGCAGATTGTCCAGAGCCGCTTTGTCCGGCCAAAAATCTCCCTGTATCTCGCAGGCGGCCAGGGTTTGCGCAAAATTTTGTTCCAGCACATCATAGGACGGCATATCCCTGCGCGGCGCGGCGGTCTCCTGCAGTTTGGCATACTGCGTCCGCAGCTGGACGGCGGCGGCGGCGGGCAGGCTATCCAGCGCGCTAAAGAAATCCTCGCGCGCTTTTTCCCGCTCGCTGGTCAAATCCCCAGCCGCGTAATTTTGGCGGAGAGCTTTGTATTTCAGCAAAGCCAGTCTGGCCAGATAGCCGCGTAAAAGTCCGGCCAACCCCTCGTTTTTCGGCCAAGCGGTCAGAGCGGTTTGAGCGTTGTTAATCCCTGCCGCCAGCGCTTTCAGGGCTTCGTCGCCTTCCAAAGAATTTAGATAAATATAATGCAGGGTCAACCCGGTTTCCTCTGTCTTGAGACCGTCCTGCGGATCGACAACCGGGAAATCCGCCGCCAGCGCCGCATAATTTCTAGTCTCGGCATCCGCGTAAGCTTTAAGCTGGGTCAACATCCCGGCATAATCAGCCTGCTGTTCAGGCGGAAGCGCTCCGACCAGAGTCTCTGCCTGCGCCAAATTAAGCGCGGCGGACGCCTCGGGATCGAGCAGCGCCAGATTGGCCTCGCAAATATTGGCCGGCGTCAAATCGGCAAGTTTTAATAGTTCGGCCAGCTCAGTTTTATCCGCCAGCGCGATCCGGCGGGAATAATAAAGGCCTTTTTGTTCGGCGTTCAAAGTCTGCGGCTCAATAGCCTGAAGTATGCCTCGCGCCTGTTCTCTCTCTCCCAGCCTGAGATGGACGCCGGCTTTTTGCAGATCATCATAAATCCGCGCTTCCTGTTCGTCTGTTTCAGCAATAAAAGCTAAATCTACCTGCTCAAGCAGGCCCAGAGCTTCCGTATACCAGCCCTGCTCTTCTTTGATCTGCGCCAGCAGGCGCCGGGCGTCATTGAGCAGATAAAACCATTTAGCCGGAACGACCAGACCGGATTTTGAGATAGCGTCTATCTGTGCGAAAACCGCTTTTTTCGGGTTAATTATTGCCGCTAAATCTGTTTCACCCGTGTAATCTCCGCCCAGCATAGCGATTTTGGCCAGCAGCATTTTCCGCTTGTGCTCAATATATATCCTGTCCGGAGAATTCGGGGGCAAAGGCTCTTCTTTAATATTTTGCAGATAGTCAAGCAGTCTATTCCTCTCCGGCGCGGCCTTTTTTAACTGCTGTTCCACAAAATTAAATATAATGCCCGCCTGCGCTAGGCGCTCGGCGTCGTTTTGCGGAACATAAGCGGCATAGGCCGCGGCCAAATTTTCCGGCAGAGTGATATTTTCTTTAGCCCAGCAGTCCGCAATAATTGCAAAATTGACCGGATCCAGTTTTTCCCGCGCCGTTGCTGTTTCGATTTCGGCAGAGATATTATCTCTGATAAATTTACGGGCGGCTGCATAATCCCGCAGGACATAAGCATAAGCGACCGGCAATAACTCCCGCGCGGCAGTCCTAATATCCGCCGGACATTCCGCCCCGCGGCTTAACTGCCCGTCATACCAGACGACCGCCTGCGAAACTTTATCCAAATCAATTTCAGCGGCGGGCAGCTGATCTCTGTCGCCGCGTTTGATATAAGCCAGCATTTGCAGAGCCTGCGCCTCAAATCTTAAATCCGCGGCCAGTCCCGGCCGGGCCAGCAAGTTTCCGGCGTTTTGTTCCGCTATAGCCAGAGTTTTGGCCAGCGGCACATCTTCGCGGTCAAAAAGCGACCAGCAGAAATCCAGAAGCATCCGGTCCGGCAGACTGGCATAATAATCAGGGTCCAGCGCGGCAATAGTCTCCGGCAGGAGCAGCATAGCGCGCAGGGCTTTTTCCGCCTCGTCTTCATCGCCTGACGCGGTGACATTTTCGCCGGCGGTCAATTTGGCCAGAGCCAGCAATTCATTGATGAATAAAGTTTTTTGCAGATCGGTCGCGCATTTTTCCTGATAAAATTTTAGATAACCCATGCCACCGGTCAGCGCGGACTCGGTCAGCTGAGTGGCGTTGTCCAGCGCCCTCAAGTTTATTTCTATGGTGTCCGCCAGCAGTTTTTCGGTGAGCTGCTCCGGGTTTAATCTAAGCTTTTCTTTTAATTTTTGCAGTTCTGTTTTAATCTGCGCAGGCGCATTTTTATACTGGCGCAATATTCTGCGGATCTGCAGTTCAGCATAAGTGCAATATTTTTCCGGATCGTCAGCCGCCCTATCTAACAATAGGGACGCCGTCTGCAAAGCATTTTCCATCGCTCCTAGTGTATTTTGCGCCGGACTCTGGCGGTAGTGCATTTCCGCCGCGGCCAGCAGAACATTGATGCGCAGTAGTCTGGCCGGCGCGCCGGTTTGGTTTTGCTCAATAATTTCCGCCAGCCTCAGCAGGGCTGCGTCGTCGCGGGTGTTTTTATTGTATCCGTACAGCACGATCAGGCTGTCAAAAGCGGCGTAGACGCGCTGCGCCGCAAAGTCCGGCCTCTCCGCCGCAAAAGAACGATAGCCCGGCACAAAACCGGAATCGACGCTGCCTCCAGCCACCGCCCGTTGATTGTCCGCGGCCTTGTTGCTTTTGAACCAGACCAGACGCAGCAGATCCTCCGCTTCCAGTCTCAAGCTCGTCTGCGGATGGTAACGGACGGCAAAGGCTCCGGCTTGCTCCAGCGCGGCGGGGTCCGGTTTATCCGAAGCCGCCAGCGACCAAGCGTAATCCAGCCGCAAGCGCGGTTCCAGCGCGGCAAAGAATTTTTTATCAAACAAAGCGGCGTCCGCGTTAATGATTTCTTCCAGCGCCTGTTCGGCTGGATCGTCATCGCCATAAGCGCCGGGCGTCCGGTTAGGGCCGGCCGTTAGTTTGGCCAGCTGTAACAGCAAAGCGGCATAATACTGGCGATTTAAGGCCGCATAATGATCATCGGCAGTCCGGTATCCGGCATATTTTGCGCGCAAGGCGGATGCTGTCCTGCCGGCACCCAGCGTTCTCAAACCGCTGTAAAGACCGGCGTCGCCGGTCAGTTCAATCTTATGCAGGACTATCCGGTCATACAAAAGTTTTTCTGTTTCAGCATCCGCATTGGACAGATTAAATTTGGCCGCAACAGCATCCAGCGCTTCCAGTATCTTTTTTTTATCCTCAGCCAGCAAGGCCGCGCGGATATGCAGATCGATCAGATTATAACGCAGGCGGTCTTGCTGCCAAGGTTTCCTGCTGATAGCACCGTCATTGATCAGGGCTTCCAGCTCGGCCAAATCAGTTTCAGCCGCCGGCGGCACGCTGGAGGGATTTTGCTCAAGATCGCTCAGGATTTTTAAGAGCAGGGCGTCGCAGTAAATATTTTTAATATAAGCCGCGTCCAGAGTTGGAGTTTCAGATCTGGACTTGTATTCATTCTGAATAGCCTCAAAAACAACGGCGCGCTCCGCCTCCCGCTCCTCCTCCGCATACAGCGCGGACAACCCGCCGGCCGCCGCCCAATGGCCGCGCGCATTTTGATCGTCATAGGCATAACCCTGCGCGCTGACCACCGCCGCGGCTGGAGTGACGTTGTAGAGTTTTTTGTAAATCGCAATACGGGTCCCGGCGTCTATTTCCAGCTGGGCGGCGATAAACAAAAAGCGGGTGTTTACATTATCCTGCTTGAGATAGTCATCCCAATTGACAGCGCCTAAAACAGCAGATTTAAGCACAGTATAAATTTCCTGCGCCGGAGTTTTTTGCTCATTCTCCAGATAGCGCTCTATCGCCCCGCATCTAGCGTTTAACAGCAATTCCCGATCGGCTTTGCTGGGCGTGTATGTGCCGCCAACAACGCGGCCGGCGCGGTAGATTTCGGTCAATCCGCCGGCGGAGTTCAAAACACCATCCGCGATCCCGCGGCGTCCGCCGCCCAGAGTCAGCGCTAAAAACAGATCCGGATCCTCGCGCAACAGAGCCTCTTCGGACTGGATATAATACATCCTCTGGCGTTCCAGACTGGTTTGCGGGACGACATCCGGGCTGCCCAGCGCCTCGCCGGCAGCCAGAGGAATATGATTTTTTATTTCGACGATGACGGCTTCGCGTTTAAGAAAATTGATCTCGCGGCGGGCTAAAGCCACAAACTCCGCAAAGTATACGCCTTCTTTGTTGCTCAGCCGTTCCGTCAACCCGGAGTTCAACAGGGCAGTCAGCGCGTCCGTCTGCTTGGTAGATTTCAGATAATTGGCGTACAGCAGATAACACTGGACGTAATTATCATAATCCATCTGGTCTTCATAGCTGCTAAAACGTTTCGGCGTATTGATGCTGCCATTCAGATTGCTGATCACCAATTCTGAATTATTTAAGTTGGCAAAAGCAGTATTTTGTTTTTTTATATCCGCTTCGTAATTTTGCACGTCGTTCGGATAATTAGAAACAAGATCATTTAGAATTCTGGTCATCAGCAAATGGCGTCCGAAACCAAAAGCAGGGTTATCCACCGCCAGATACTTGTACAAATCGTAATATTCGGCGGCCGCCACATCTGCGGTACGCGCGCGTATTTTTAACTCAATATACTGTCTGGCCGTTCTATAAAATTTTCTGGCCGTGCCAGATAAAGCGTTCTCGGCAGCGGAAAATATACTCAATATTCTGCCTGCCGGATCCTCTGCAGCCGGGACATTTTTATTGACCGCAAAAGCGTCTTTTTCCACCAGCTGAATAATCATCGAGATAAACCACATTTGTTTTTCATCGGAATGATTCATAAAAACAAAGGGATAGAAATCTTTGCCTTCGACCTTAATGCATAAGTCATTGTAATTGGGCCCCAATAAAGAATTGACACGCCCCGGTCTGGCGTTTAGATCAAACAATAAACGTTTAGCTTCCTCATATTGCCCGGCGATAATAGTCAGCGCAGTCAAGGCGTAGCACAGCGACAGAAAATGCGGAGCATCATACCTAGAATGATCCGCGGCGTTAGAAACAATTCTGTTGACAACGGCCAAAGAATTGGCCATTTTAGTCTGCCTGTCCTGACCGGGCGGCAGTTTTTCCAAAACATTGATCTCATCATAGAGCGCTTGAATATAAGCGTTATAGTCAACCGCGCTGGACGTATAAGGATGATCGATCAGTATCTGATATTCGTTGGTTGTTATATTGCCGTCTATTCTTGGTTCCATAGCCTGCTCCTAGATCCGCCGGCGCGGCGGCGGTTTATCGCTCTCCGCATATCTAAACTGCACGGCTTCCGCCATAGCCCGCACGGTCTCTACCATATAATCATAGCGGTCAAGGTATTCATCTTCCAAGACACGGTTATATAAATCAAGTCCATTTATTTTGACGCCGTTTTCTGTATCATAATACGTCACTGCCGCATAAATATAGGCTTCGGAAACTTTATAATAAGCATATTCTTCTAGCTGACCGTACAATAAAGCATTTTTTTGCAGATCAGCAAGTTTAGCCAGTGTATCCTTAATATTATCTATATTTGCCTCTTCCTGCAATGTGATCCGTTCAATCACGCCGACTAGTTTATTATTCTCCCGCCAGTTAGGATTATAGTTTTTATACATAGCGATCAGCGAATACACCGCCGGCCTCAATTGGGCGTACAGTTCGGCATTCTCTTTGCTGAATAAATCCCTAGTGGCGGCGCCGGACGCCAGACGCTCCAGATCATAACCCAGCCAGTATATATTGTTCAAAAAATCCGCCAGAGTATCCATATAGGCAAAGTTCTGGCGGTAATCCAGATAAATATCGGCATAATATTTGGCGGCAAAAGCGTCCACGAGCGCATCGCCGTAAGCGGCTGGCATCTGGATGCCTGTCTGCTGAATAATATCAATCATCTGCAACAATCGGGGCAAAACAGCATTTAAGCTCTTTGCCCGCTTTGCCATTTCTGCGCGCGCATTTTTTTGATTATCTTCATTATTTAGAAATTTAAGCGCGCTGTTCGCTTCCTGATACAGCGCCAGCTTATAGGCCGACCAGAGCATCACATAATAATTATTGTAGGCCTCATTGAACTCTCTCCGGCCGTCCGCGCTGGCCAGATCATACCGGCGTCCGTAAAGCGTGCCGCTGGAGCGGTCGATGCCGGCTAAAACTCTGTCAATCATATCCCGCTTGATCCGCGCCGGTATTGTTTCTGTTTCCGCAAAAAGCACCGGCACAAAACCCTGCATCTGGTATTCTTGGGGCAGATTGTTTATATATCCGCTTAGCGCGGTTTCTAAATCACCAGTATTGCGCGCAAGGATAGACTGGACATCCCGCTTGACCAACTCTTTGATCAGCGCCATTTTCAGGGAGCGCGGTATTTCCATTCGGCTGAGCTTCTGCGGCGTAAGTTTATAATCTGTTATCTCCGGAATCGCTCCGGCTGGCAGCGTTTTATTTACCGCCAGCGTGTCTATTTTATTATCGCCGCGGTATTCTCCCCATTCCAGAATAAGCCGCCTAAGTTCATTTTGTTTGACTGGAGGATTGGCAAAATAATCATAAACAAGATCATCGCCATACTCAGCATAACGCGCGGAAATAAGGCGCAAGTGGCTTCTATCTAATGGAGACAGGCTGCTCCAGAGCATTATTTTCTGCAGATAGAGCGCTCTTAGCACCGGATTATCCGGCGGATAATTATTTAGCTCCGCCGTCAGCAGCAGCAGGTTTATTTTCTGCAGCAATTGCTCCGAATTGTAGCCGAGCATAGAAGTCAAGATACTTAAATATTCATCCACCAGATCAATAGCGGATTTTTCCACCAAAAGATTCAGCGCCGGAATATTGCCGAGATCGAATAATTTATCC
Organism: Candidatus Margulisiibacteriota bacterium; assembly: GCA_031279305.1. Lineage (GTDB taxonomy): Bacteria > Margulisbacteria > Termititenacia > Termititenacales > Termititenacaceae > JAISQA01. The sequence continues at coordinate 8,080 of JAITIS010000033.1, forward strand.
ACAGGCGCCAGAGTTATCTGGACTTTCGCGCTCTTCAAATCATCCTTGCTCAGATATTTGAGCAGGGTATCCTCATACACCTGCACTGCCTGCGCCGCGGTGTCTCTGCTCTTAGCCAGAGCCAGCGCATATTCGATAAATTTCCGCAGATAAGAATAATCCTGGCTCTTATTCTGATAATAACCGGCCAGGGCGCTAGGTATTTCGCTGCTGTCCGGCACGGCATCTACCACATCATAACGGCTGTCATAAAACGGCGACAAATGGCCAGCCTTCCAGTGTTTAACAAAGCTGTTGGCCAGATAATGAATATTTCCATTTCGGTATATCGCATCATTTATGGAAAACCTGGCTGTCGTGCTGGAAAAATCTATTTTGGCCAGTTCCTGCAGATAATAAGTATAATAATTTGTGGCGGCTGGCGGAGAAAAAGCCCCGCCGGGGTTGTAGCCTATGTTCAGCGGCAGACGCCACAGCGCGGCCTGTCTGGCATCCGGCGTCTCCATTGGATATTGCGCGTCCGGCTCGACCAGCTGCAGCCCCCCGTATTTGCCTGATTCCGGATCCCAGCGCACAGCGCGCAATTCCAGAACATTGGGAAATTGCGCCGGATCGGGATACCGCGCAATAATCTTTTTCAGCAAGCCCTGCGTATCCTCCAGCAGCTGGGAAAATATCGCGTAATAAAAAGCTGAGCCGGCGGTATTATACAAACCGTCCTGCTGGAAATAATCTTTGATTACGTTCAGCCAGTCATAATTAGGATAGGAAGTGTAAAATTTATAGACCAAATCTCCGTCCAGAAAACGAGGGCCGATCAGCCCCCCGGAAAGCAAGAGCAAATGAATATTATTATTCCGGTCATAATAAACACCTATGTTGCGCTGAATAAACTCATTGGCGTAAAGAGCGATAAAATTGCGCAGGTCCTGTTCGTCCTCGCCTTGTTCCACAGCTTTAATCATCGCCGTTAAAAGCAGCAGATCCGCATCGCTGGCCGAGGCATTGCCATAATTTGAAATACCGTCTTTCTGAGCAATCTGGAAATCCTGCCCATTATAAAACACTGCCCAAGGCAAAAGTTTGGTGGTTTGATTGGTTTCTCGGTAATTTTTCTGGGATAAATAATAAATCGTTTTTAATAAAGCCTTGACTCGCGGCCAGTTTTTCTCCGCCACGGCCTGCGCGAAACCGTAGGCCAGACTCTCGCTATTGATAATATAATAACCTTCCGGCAGAGCATCTTGTAATTCCAGCAGTTCACCCGAAGGGCTGTTATTGATCACATAACCAAACCCGTCGCTGGTCTGGCCGTAATAGCCTTTTTCCGGCGCGATCTGCTCCAGAGTAAAAACTGTCCGCCGTTCATCCAGCCGCGAGGATCCAGAGAGATTTAACAGGGAAATATTCGGGCTGGAGAGCGTATTGTAGGGGAAAAGCAGCTCGATGCAGGTTTTCATAATCAAAGACACTTGAAAATATCTTTCATTCTCTTTGTAGATCGCGGTGTCGGACATTCCGTCGGCCAATACTCTGGCCACAGCAAACAAAGTGTCTTCCGCGCCCAGCTCCGCGGCCAGCGGCAGATAAACCGCGGCATCCAGCTCCGGCACGGTATAGCCTTCCGCCCAGCGGCGCAGATATTTCTGAAGCACAGGAATTAGCCCGGCAGAATGCGCGCCGCTGGCCGGCAAATAGCGCAGACCCGCGGCGATACGCGCGGGAGCGCGGATGCCGTCCCAGCCTTGCCGTCCGGCGGGCATAATGCGCAAATCGTCGGAGATCCAGGCTTTGGCTGGAATATAATTATGCTGCTCCAGACACAGTTTCAATAACTCCAGGCTGTCCAAGCCTCTCTGCGCCCAGGCCTTAGCCTGTTCAGGCTGGCCGCTTCTGTGCAAATAATGCGCGATGCTAAAAGCTGTTTCTGGAGAAAAATAATCCAGATGAAAATCTTTGATCTCCGGCTTGGCGCGGTAATCTTCCGAAGGCTGCAGGACAGACAGCCCGCCGATAACGGTATATTCTTTTTCCAGCGCGGGTATAAATTTTGCCAGTAATCTATCATATCCCTTATCCGTCCAGATGCCGCGCTCCACATTATCCACAGCCACGAGCAAAGCCATCACCAGATCGTGATCCGCATCGGAAGCCGAATTGCGCGCGCCCGCGCTGTCGGTGTCTGTATCCAAAACCAATTGTCCGTCCTGTATTCTGGCCGCCCAGGCCGGAAATTCGCCGCCGCTGCCGTTTCTTTCAGCCAGCTTAATCATCTGCTCCATTCCGCGCAGCAGTCCGTCAAAAAGCGCCTGGCTTTCTCCGGCCGGCACGCCCAGATAATGCGCCCCGCCGGCCACCCGCAGCCAGTACACGCTCTCCGAAACAATCCGGTTATTCGCCGAAGGATCTTGAATAAAATAAGCGTCGCCAATATTCACCAGAAATCCCTGACCGGAACGATCATTGAGTAAATCATCCAAAGCACCACACAGTCTGGGGCCAAGCGCTTTTTCATAATTGAGCGGGCTTTTATCCGCGGTCAGTAAATTGCGCAAGGCCACCGCAGAATGCTCCTGCGGGACAAACTGTCCGCCGGCATAGACAAGACGCCGGCTATCGTCATAATTGTAGTCGCTTAGTTTAATATTGAGCTCGCCGCTAGAGGCCGGGCGATAGCTATCCGCGGCGGATCTGCCACAGGACACCGCGCCGATCAAAATAGCCGGACCCAACAAAGCCGCGGCAATACTCCGGCGGAGCCGCTTAAAAAACCCGTTTTCTGTATAACTGACTACTCTAGTTCCCAACCGCATAATTCACCTCTTATGCCGCCA
>JAITIS010000051.1 GCA_031279305.1 Candidatus Margulisiibacteriota bacterium
TTTACAGATACTGATACAAGCGGCGGCGGGTATAAGCACGGCGTGCGGGGAGCTATAGCTGTTAATATGCAAGGTAAAGTGAACGGCGTCGATTACCAGATCCCGGAGGAGATTACTATAGGCGACAAAGATTATCGTTTAGAGCCAAATAATGAAGGAAAATATATTGCTGTTTGCAAGGATGATAGTAACGTATCATATACAGTTACAGTGGATAAGGAAAAAGGCGAGCTAATGATTGAAGGGGTACCAAATGGACTTGATCTTGCAAGTATAAGTTGTATTGATGATAAGGCTCTCGCTGCTAGTCCGTTAGCCCCATCAACACAATTAGCTCAAAATTACAAATATGATTTGGGGCTTGCGGCTGTTGTGCCGGAGCGAGGCGCCAGCTCTCAGCAATAACATTGCCACCCTTTGCTTAATTGCGTTAAAATTAGCGGATTATGCCAGCTAAAAAAATCCTCATCACCGGCGGGGCGGGTTTTATCGGCTCCTGTTTTGTCCGGCAGACTTTGACTAAACATCCTGATTATCAGGTGATCAATTTGGACGCCCTGACCTACGCGGGCAATCTGGAGACGCTCCGGGATATAGAAAATAATCCCAGTTACCGTTTTATTAAGGGTGACATCGGCGACAAAGATTTGGTAGATAAGCTTTTTGCCGGCGGTCTGGATTATGTGGTGAATTTTGCTGCGGAGTCGCACGTTGACCGCTCTATATCCGGCCCGGAAATTTTTACGCGGACGAATATTCTCGGCGCGCAGAATCTCCTTGAGGCCGCGCGCAAATACTGGCCGCGTTCGCAAACTGCGCGTTATTTGCAGGTTTCCACCGACGAGGTGTACGGCTCGCTTGGACCAAGCGGTTGCTTCACTGAGGAGACGCCGCTGCAGCCGAACTCTCCCTACAGCGCTAGCAAAGCCGGCGCCGATCTGCTGACGCGCGCCTATTTTCACACTTTTGGCCTGCCGGTTTTGACCACGCGCTGTTCCAATAATTACGGGCCGTACCAGTTTCCCGAAAAACTGATTCCCCTGATGATTAACAACGCGCTGGCCGTCCAAGAACTGCCGGTGTACGGCGACGGCCGCAATATCCGCGACTGGCTGCACGTCAGCGATCACTGCGGGGCTCTCGATATAGTCCTGCATCAGGGCGCTCCGGGCGAGACTTACAATATCGGCGGGCATAACGAAAAAGAAAATATTTATATTGTGCGGTTGATTTTAAGCGAATTAAAAAAGTCGGAAACGCTGATCAAATATGTCAAAGATCGTCCCGGCCACGACCGCCGTTATGCGATAGACTCCGGCAAGATGGAAAAAGTTTTCGGCTGGAAACCGCGGTATACATTTGAACAGGGCATACGCGAAACTATCCAGTGGTATGTTTCCAATCAGGACTGGGTGAACTCGGTGAAATCCGGCGATTATTTGAAATATTATAAGAAGCAATATGCGGGTAGGTAGCTGCGCCTGTTTCCGCTTTACTGCAGGGAGGTTTTGGTAATGCCTAATTATGTGGAAAATCGTCCCTGGGGTTCATTTGAGATTTTAAGCGACCGGGTAAATTTTAAGGTCAAAATACTGACCGTCCTGCCGCATAAGCGTCTGAGCCTCCAGTCGCATAAGCGCCGCGCGGAAAACTGGGTGGTGGCCGCCGGCGAAGCGCTGGTGACTGTCGATGATGAGCTGTTAATTTTGTCCGCCGGCCAGCACGTGGCTATACCCCGCCAGACCAAACACCGTTTGGAAAACCGCGGCGAGACAGATCTGATCGTGATCGAAACGCAGACCGGCGATTATTTCGGCGAGGACGATATCACGCGCTACGCCGACGATTTTCAGCGCAGATAGCATTTCGCCGGCAAAAGATATAAAATAAAAATAATGAAAAAAGAACTGAGCGCGGAACTCACGGGGGGAGTGCTGCTGGTATTCTCCCTGTTCATTATTTTGACTATGTATTATCCGCAGGCCACCGGCTTGGCCGGGGAGATATTTATCTCGCGGGACAGGGGACTGCTTAGATATATTCTGGGGCGGGGCATTTATTTCCTGCCGGCTGCGCTTTTGGGCGCCGCGTTTTTGTTGATCTTCGCCGGCAGGGTTAAAAAAATAAATATGCGGCTGGCCGGCTTGGTTATTTTCCAAACCTGTGTCTGCGCGCTGATTGAGATTTTTGGGCGAGGCGAAGTCGAATTTGTCTGGCCGGTTATGACAGATTACGGCGGTGCCTGGGGCAATAGCGCGGCCCTGATTTTGCAGAAAATTTTTGGCCTGATCGGCGCTTATTTTATCCTGCTGGTCTTTTTGTTTGTCTCGGCGCTGCTGGTGGCTGATTATACAGTCAAGGATTTTTTACTTTTGTTAAAAAATATTTTATTTCCTCTGCGTGCCAGATCTGCGCCGAAACCGCTTAGCCGCCAGCCGTTGAAAGATTTACGCCGTCGGGTTGCCGTTGCTCCGCCGCGGTTTGTCCGTCCGGCGTCGTCTCCTGTTCCGCCTCCCGCGCCGCCCACTCAGCCGGCCGCCGGCCCCCGCGTAATGACCGCTCAGGATAAAGAGCGGCTCAAGGAATTGCGTGAAAAACTGGCCAGACGCCGCGCTGGACAAACAGCTCCCGCCGTGCCCTCGCGCTATGTCAGCAAAGCGGCCAATTATAAATTTCCGCCGCTCAAACTTCTGCGCCCGCCCGTGGAGCTTAAAGACAATCAGCGTAAAATGAGCCTGCAATTTGCGCAGGACAGGCAGCTGCTGGAAAGCACGCTGGCCAGTTTTAACGTAAAAGCGCGGGTGACAAATATTTGTCCCGGGCCGACGGTGACCAGATATGAATTGACGCCGCTGCCCGGCGTGCGCGTGAATAAAATCGCCAGTCTGGCCGATGATATTTCTCTGAGTATGGCTTCCACAGTGCGCATCGAAGCGCCGGTGCCCGGCAAGTCCGTGGTCGGCGTGGAGATACCCAATCAAACCGCGCGTCCGGTTAATCTTTCTGAGCTGGCGAACAATCCAGAGTTTAACGCCCATCCGCTCAATGTGGCGCTGGGTCTGGATATTGCTGGCAATCCGGTTTTCTGCAATATTCAGGAAATGCCCCATCTCCTCGTGGCCGGCGCCACCGGTTCCGGCAAATCTGTCTGTATCAATTCTCTGATAATGTCTATTCTGCTCAAGGCCTCTCCGCAGGATGTGCGCTTCGTGATGATCGATCCCAAAAGAGTGGAGTTAAGCAATTATAACGATATTCCCCATTTGGCCGCGCCGGTCGTGCACGAGCCGCGGCTGGCGCAGGTGGTGCTCAAACTCTGGGCGGTCAAGGAAATGGAAAAACGTTACGAGATTTTTACCAAATCCGGCGTGAAAAATCTGGAGACTTTTAATCGTTTGGCGGATAAACATTCCGGGCGGACGATCCAGATTGCCCGGGAGACGCCAGAAGGTACTGCGCAGGTTCCCTATCAATTGTCCCATATTCCTTACGTGGTCATCATCATCGATGAGCTGGCTGATCTGATGATGGTCGGTTCCAAAGAAGCGGAAAGTTCTATCTGCCGTCTGGCGCAGATGGGACGGGCGACCGGCATCCATCTGGTTATTGCCACCCAGCGCCCTTCGGTCGATGTGATCACCGGTCTCATCAAAGCCAACATTCCCTCGCGCGTGGCTTTTGCCGTCGGCTCGCAGATAGATTCCCGCACGATTATCGACGGCGTCGGCGCGGAAAAACTTTTGGGCAAAGGCGATATGCTTTATTCGCCGATAGGCGCCAGACATCTCAGGCGTGTGCAGGGCGTGTATGTCTCGGATGAGGAAATCATCCGCGTGGTGCGTTATATTAAAATGCAGGCGGGAGCCTCTTATGAGCTGGACTTAAGTAAACTGCGCCGGCAGGCCGAGCAGGGTCAGGGAAAAAACTCTGGTCAGTCTGGCGGCAATGTGCGTCCGGATGGACGGGATGTGCTTTTTGAGCAGGCCGCGCAGCTGGTGCAAAGCACGGGCAAAAAATCTATTTCCTACATCCAGCGCAAATTCCGCATCGGCTACAACCGCGCCGCGCGTCTGGCGGAAGAATTGACCGAAGCGGGAATTTTAACTTAAATATTTATTGCAAATCTGCTTATATAATACTGTATCGCGGAAATTTTTTAATAATGGTATCATTTATTTATGGTGAAAAAAGAATTAAATATCGCGGTTCTGGGATTCGGCACCGTGGGAGCCGGCGTGGTAAAAATGCTTTTGCGCAACGCGGAGCTGATCGCCGGACGCTGCGGTAAAAAATTGTCTCTCAAATATATTGTCGATCTGGATCTCAAAAGAGACCGCGGGATCAAAGTGCCGGATGGAGTTTTAACTGCCGACGCTCTGCAGGCTGTCAATGATCCAGAAGTAAACGTCGTAGTCGAGGTGATCGGCGGCGTTGAGCCGGCCAAGAAATTTATCGAAACGGCTTTGCGCAATAAAAAATATGTCGTGACTTCCAACAAAGAAATTATAGCCAAATATGGCCTAGAGCTCCGCGAGTTAGCCGTCCGGAACAAAGTCAATATTTTATTTGAGGCTTCGGCTGGCGGCGGCATTCCCATCATCAACGCGCTGGCTGGCGCGCTGGCCGGCAACAATATCCGGCGTATTTACGGCATCGTGAACGGCACGACCAATTATATTCTGACTAGAATGCACGAAGCCGGTGCCGGTTTTGCAGAGGCGCTCAAAGAAGCGCAGGCTCTGGGTTACGCAGAAGCCGATCCGACCAATGATGTGGACGGCTGCGATGTTGCTTATAAACTTTCGATACTGGCCGGCCTGGCTTTTGATTCGCATTTTAATTACGAAGACATTTACCGCGAAGGCATACGCCGGGTAAGCGCGGTGGACATCGCTCTGGCCAGAGAATTCGGCTATGTGCTCAAACTGCTGGCAGTCGGCGTTGCGCACGGCGGAGATCAAGTGGAACTGCGCGTGCATCCGGTGATGGTGCCGCAGTCTCATCCGCTGGCCGCGGTCAATGACGCTTTTAATGCGGTGTTCGTCGAAGGGGACTGCGTGGGTGAAACAATGTTTTACGGCCGCGGTGCCGGCGAACTGCCCACTGCCTCCGCCGTGGTCGGCGACCTGATCGACATTGCCCTGCATTATGGATTAGACGGCGTCAACCCGGCTTTACATTTCCAGCCCGCACGCAAAAAACTTGTCCCGGTCGGTGAAACTTACAGCAAATATTTTATCCGTCTCAAAGTGCGGGATGAAACCGGCGTGCTGGCCGCGGTGTCCAGAGTCTGCTCCGACCATCAGGTGGGCATCAAGACCGTGCAGCAAAAAGACGCTTCCGGTATTGAAACCGAGCTGGTGATTATCACGCATGCGGTCAAAGAAGCCGCGCTGCAGGCCGCTGTCGGACAAATTTCCGCTCTTGGGCAGGTGGTCGAGGTCAGCTCTGTTATCCGGGCCGGCCTGTAATGCGGATCGCGCTCATCGTCGCCGCCGGAGGGCAGGGCAGGCGTTTCGGCCGGAATAAACAACTGTTTGTTTGTCAGGGTAAACCGCTTTTGGCGCACACTCTGGCCAAATTTGCCGGACAGGATATCGCGCAAATTATTATTGCGGCCGGTGACGCCGCGGAATTCAAAAATGTTTTGGAAAAATACCAGCTTAAATATGACAATATAGTTGCGGGCGGGCAAGAACGGCATCACTCTGTGCTCAACGCTCTGCAGGTTTTACGGCAGGACATCACCCACGTGTTTATTCACGACGGCGCCCGCCCGAATGTCTCTGCCGCGCTGTGGGCGCGCTTAAAAAAAGAGGCGGAAATTTATGACGCGGTTATTCCCGTAATGCCGGTGACGGATACGGTCAAGGTGGTTAAAGACGGGGCGGTGATTTACACACCCCGGCGCTCCGATCTTTTTGCCGCGCAGACTCCGCAGTGTTTTCGCCGAAAAATTATACTCAGGGCTTATGCGGAAATAGATCCTGCTTGCTGCACCGATGACGCGCTGCTGGTGGAAAAACTGGGAATCCCCGTGCATACCGTGCCCGGCGAAGCGGAAAATATCAAAATCACCGTGCCGGCGGATTTGCGGGCGCTTAGCGTTTGATTTTTTGAATGTCTTTTTTAATCTGCCGGCGCAGGGCTGCCAGAGTCTGAAACTTTTGGGGCGGTCTTAAATAATCCTGCGGGAATAAAACAGCTTTTTGTCCGTAGATTTGGCCGGCAAAATTTAAGAGATGCGCCTCGATAAGATTATTGCCGATAAAAATACCGGCGCGGTATATTTTGTTTTGCACAATGACCTCTCCGCTGTATACGCCGTCCGCCGGAATTAGTTTGCGTGGCTCGTCTATGCGGATATTGAGCGTGGGATAACCCAGTTTGCGCCCCAGCTGCTTGCCCCGGACTATGGCGCCGTACAGCTGATAATCCCGTCCGAGCAGACTATTAGCCCGGCGTATCTGGCCGGCGCGCAGATAATCCCGTATGATGGAACTGCGCACCCGTTCCCGCCGGTAATAATATTCCGGTATTTCCTCAATATTCAGTTTATAGCGGCATCCCAATTTTTTTAATGTGGCCACATTGCCGCTGCGCTGGCAGCCAAAATGAAAATCGTGGCCTACGATAATGGTTTCCGGTTTATATTTTTTCCAGATTAGCTTTAGAAAGGCCTCCGGGGATAGTCTGGCCCGCCGCGGGGAAAATGCAAATTCCGCAATATTGCCGATCAAATCTTTTTTTTCCGCCGCGGTGGTCAAAAGCTGCGTGCTGGGATCAGGGTGGGGCGTTATGACCAACGCCAGATGGGCTTTGGCAATAACTTTTTGGTGGCCGCGGTGCACGCCGTCAAATACGCCGATAGCCAGCCTCATTTTTTGTTTCCCTGCGGGATCAGACATTTTTCATCCAATCTGTGACTGCCGATTCTGGTTCTCAGCAGGCCGGACATATAAGCCCCGGCGCCTAATTTTTCGCCGATATTGTAACACAGTGTGCGTATGTATGTGCCTCTGGAACAAATTATCTTTAAGACCGCTTTGTCCGGCGGGATAAATTTGAGCATTTTCAAGTCTTTTATTTCTATTATTTTGGGACGGCGGGGTATTTCGAGACCCTGACGCGCCAGCTTGTACAGCGGAGTGCCGTGGATTTTAGCCGCGGAGTACATCGGCGGAATCTGACTTTGTCTGCCGAGAAAAGTTTTTAGAACAGCGTCTAGTTTTTCCTGCTCCAGCTGGACAGTTTGCCGGCTCAGGATTTTCCCCTCGCGGTCGCCGGTATCGGTGACGATGCCAAAAGTTATTTCGCAGATATATTCTTTTTCTCCGGCGGACAGCTTTTCCAGCTCTTTGGTGTGCTCCCGCCCCACCGCCACGATAAGCAGGCCTTCCGCCGCCGGATCGAGCGTGCCGGCGTGGCCGACTTTGCGCGTGTCGCAGCGGCGCTTGACCCAGTTCACCACGTCAAAAGAAGACCAGCCGGGCGGCTTGTTAAAAAGATAGATCCCGTGCTCAAAGAACATAGATCAGCTGTTCCGGGGCGCGGCGGGAACGAGTATATTTATTGCCGGGGAAAAACATATTTTTGAAAATATTGAATGACCTGTTTTTGCGCTCCGGCCAGGGTGGCGCTGTATATTTTGCCTGCCGCCGCTTCTTTATGCCCGCCGCCGTTGAATACAGCCGCGACAGCGGCGACGTTGATTCCGCTTTTGGAGCGCAGGCTCAATTTGATATGATCTTTTTTCTCCACGCAGACCGCGGCGACCTGCGCGTTTTTTTCCCGGCGGATGAAATCAATTAAGAAACGGTTGTCTACCTTGAGTCCGGCAGGTATGCTCGCGGTAATGAGCCGTCCGCCGCAGTGCGCGCCGGCGGAACGCAGCGCTACGGCGAAGTCCCGGATTTCCTGAAAAGACAGCTGCTCGTTTAGTTTGTTAAATATTTGATTGGGGCGGACGCCGGCGCGCACGCATTCCAGCGCGGCGGCTAGAGTCTCCGTATCGGTATTGGCAAAAGCAAAATTGCCGGTGTCGCTGCTCAAGCCTAGATACAGGGCTTCCGCCATGGGCTTGCTCAGCCGCAGGCCGAGCTGCCGGGCGAGCTGGTAGATCAGCAGGGTGCAGGACGCCGCGCGCGGGTCGACGATATTTAATTCTCCGAAACTGCTCTTGCTTTCGTGATGATCTATTTTGATGTTTACTCGGCATCCGCTCAGTCCATAAATGCGGGAGAGATCGCTGGCATCCACGCTGATTATTAAATCCGGCATTTTGACCGCGATATTTTTGATTTTTTTTATAAAATAATCCAACTCCGCTTTATGCTCTGGATCAAACAACAGGCCGGCTCTGGCCGCGGGCTGGAGTTTTTGGATTATTTTCTGGAGCAGCCAAGCCGAGCCGACTGCGTCGCCATCCGGATCGGTGTGCGTGAGGATCAGTATTTGTTTGGCGGACCGGATTTTTTTCAGCAGTTCTTTTTTCACAAAGTTTCCTTTCCGCCGCGGATTTTTTTCAGCAGTTCCAGCCGCTGGTCTCCTGCCGCCAGCGAATCGTCCAGCACAAAACGCAGTTCCGGCACGATACGGGTCTGGATATTTTTGGCCAGCCGTCCGCGGATAAAAGGAATGGCCGAAATTAATCCTCTCAGCGATTTTTTCCGCTCTGCCTCCGAACCGAAACAAGAGATGAATACTCTGGCCTGAGAGAGATCCGCGGTGACTTTTACCTCGGTGATAGAAACAAAACCGATGCGGTGGTCATTTAATTTGCCCTGAATGATCAAACTGATTTCGGTTTTTAGCAGCTCTGCCAGCCGCTCTGCGCGCGACATTTTTTTAAGAGGCCTTTTTGGCTTTTTTCTCAAAGGCGACAATGACGTCTCCTTCCTGAAAATCGTCAAAATTTTCCAGCGTGAAACCGCATTCGTAATTTAGATTTACTTCTTTGACATCATTTTTTCCGTGTCTCAAGCTGGCAAAAGTTGTCTCCGCCAGCCGTTTGCCGCCGCGGTACAGCAGCACTTTATCCGCATTTTTACGGATGCTGCCGGTAGAAACAAATGCGCCGGCGATATTTCCGGCTTTGGAGAATTTATATATTTTACGGATTTCGGCTTTGCCCAGCTCCACTTCCTCGTATTCCGGACCGAGCATTCCGTTTAACGCCAGCTCCAGATCTTCCAGCAGTTTGTAAATAATATTGTAGCTGCGAATTTCTACTTCTTCTTTTTTGGCCAGCGTTTCCGCGGAGCTTTCGGCGCCCACGGTGAAAGCCAGAATTACCGCTTCAGAGGCTTTGGCTAACATCACGTCGGATTCGTTAATGCTGCCGGTGCCGGAATGGATAATATTGAGGCTGACTTTCTCGTGCTGTATCTTGGCCAGTGAGGCGGATATTGCCTCGACCGAACCCTGCACGTCGCCTTTGAGCACGATATTCAGCGTCTTTTTGGCGCCGGTATTCAGGGTTTTGCTCAAAGCAGACAGAGTCATTGCCCTCTTGCTGGAGAGCAGCTGATCTTTTTGTTCGGCCTGTCTGGTTTCGGCCAGCACCCTGGCGCCGCGTTCAGAGCCTAACACTTGGAATAATTCGCCGGAGCGCGGCACTTCGGTGATGCCCAGTATTTCGACCGGGCAGGCCGGCCCGGCGGAGGCTATTTCGTGACCGTGATCGTCAAACATCGCGCGCACCCGCCCGTAAGTGGTGCCGATGACATAAGGGTCGCCTTTGCGCAGGGTGCCGCCCTTGATCAATACGGTGGCCACAGGGCCGCGGCGCTTGGAGAGGTGGGCTTCGATGATGATGCCCTGCGCTTTTTTGCGCGGATTGGCCTTAAGATCTTCCATCTCCGCGATGAGCAGGATCATCTCCAACAGATTTTCTATGCCGGTTTTGGCTTTGGCGGATATTTGGCAGCAGACTGTCTTGCCGCCCCAGTCTTCAGGCACCAGATTGTGCTCGGCGAGCTGTTGTTTAACTCTGTCGATATTGGCGTCCGGCAGATCAATTTTGTTGATGGCCACAATGATGGGCACTCCGGCCGCTCTGGCGTGGTCTATAGCTTCAATCGTCTGCGGCTTGATGCCGTCATTGGCCGCGACGACCAGCACGACTATGTCTGTGACCTGCGCGCCGCGCGCCCGCAGCGCCGTGAAAGCCTCGTGGCCGGGCGTGTCTAAAAAGGTAATTTTTTTGCTGTTGACCGTGACCTGATAGGCGCCGATATGCTGGGTGATGCCGCCAGCCTCGCCCTCGACCACATTGGTGGAGCGGACAGCGTCGAGCAGTTTGGTTTTGCCGTGGTCGACGTGTCCCATTATCGTGACTATCGGCGGACGCACGAGCAGATCTTCCGGCCTGTCCTCCACTTCAGACGACTCCAACATAGTCAGCTCGTATTTAATCTTGGAGTCCTCGGTTTCGGAAAAATCCGTGCTGACCGCGACGCCGATCAGCCCGCCGATTTTCTGGGCGATGTCCGGGTCTATTTTTTGATTGATCGTGATTAACATTCCGGCTTTGAGCAGGGCGCCCATTATTTCGGTCAGCGGACGTTTGGTGAGCCGCGCAAAATCCTGCAGGGACAGGCTTTTTTCATTGAGCGTTATCTCTGCCGGCGGCGGCGTGTCATCCGGCGGCGGCGCCTCCTGAATTTTTTCCTGCAGTTTTTGTTTTTTGTATTTGGAACGGTTTTTCTTGGGCTTTTGGTTAAACAGTTTCTGCAAGTTGGCGTCTTTGTCGATAAAAGTTTTTTCACTGCGGAAAACTTTTTCTTTGCGCAGATGCACATTGGGTTTGAGCGGGTTGTCCGGCGTCTTGTCGCCGGGTTTTTTGTATTTATCCGGATTGAGCGAGGACACCGCGTTTGCCGGCGCTTCCGGGGGGGCAGGCTTGGGTTCCTCCGGCGGCGGCTCCGGTTCCTTTTTCTTTTGGTTTTCCTGCGTAAAAAGTTTGCTGGCCTTTTCCGCCGCGGTCAATTCTTTTTCTTCGGACTGTTCCAGCTCGGCCGCATCCAGTTTGGCTTTTTTGATCACCCGCACCACCATTTTTTTGGGTTTGGCCGGATTAAATTTTTCCGCGATTTTTTGAACAACGGCGCTGTCCACCTGCGAAGTGACATTCTTAAAAGGAACATTCATCTCTTGCAAGATGCGCTTGATCTCATTTTCCGATTTATTTAGTTTTTTGGCCAGTTCGCTTATTTTCATTACAGTTCCTTAAAGATTATTTAACATTATTCTGCCGCGGGCGCCTCCTTAACTGCCGGCGCCTCTGCCGGCTCCGTCGATTTTTCTGCTGTTAGAGTTTCCTCCGTCTGAGCTGTCTCTGCCGTTTCCGCGGCCTGCGCTTTGTCTAACAGAGCCGCTGCCGCGGCTAGGTCTATTTTACCGTCCTGCGTGGCGGCCGCGGCGCCTTCGGCGCCCCTGGCTTCCTCCACGGCGGCTTTAAGATTTTCCGCGAAACTAGATTTTTCTTCCTGTATATCGATATTCCAGCCGGTCAGGCGGGAAGCTAGGCGGACATTCTGTCCGCTGCGGCCGATAGCCAGTGATAACTGGTCGGCGTCGACGAAAACCAGCGCTTTTTTCTCCGTGCCGCTCTCGGTCTCGTTTTCTTCCAGCCGGATTTTATTGATCTTGGCGGGCTTGAGCGCGCTGGCGATCAGCTCCATCGGATCATCCACCCATTCGATGATGTCGATTTTTTCATTGCCCAGCGCTTTGACTATATTATGGATGCGCCCGCCCATATGGCCGACGCAGGTGCCGACGGCGCCGACTTCTGGATCGTTGGATTTGACGGCGACTTTGGCGCGGCTGCCCGGCTCGCGCGCCACGGCGACGACTTCGATGATTTTGTCGTTGATCTCCGGCACTTCCATTTCAAAAAGGATGCGCACCAATCCGGGATGGGTGCGGGACACGCGGATTTTCGGGCCTTTGGGCGTGTTGTCCACCGCGGAGATGTAGACTTTGATCAGGTCTTTGGGGTTGTACCGCTCGCCGGGTATCTGGTCTTTGTAGTCCAGCACCGCTTCGGTGCGCCCCAGATTGAGCAGATAATTGCGCCCCTCTTTGCGCTGAACCGTGGCGGTCACGATCGTGTTGACTTTGGCGCTGAATTCCTCAGTGATGGAGTTTTTCTCGGCCTCGCGCAGTTTTTGCAGGATGACCTGCTTGGCGGTCTGCACGGCGATGCGCCCGAAATCATCCGGAGTGATCTCGATCATTATGACATCGCCTAACTCCACATCTTCCTGATATTCTTTGGCTTCCGCAAAAGACACCTGCGTGGCCGGCGTCTCGACTTTTTCCACCACTTCTTTGCTGGCAAAAATCAGCGCCTCGCCGGTTTTTTCGTCCAAGCTGACGTTGAGATTGTAATCCATGCCGAGTTTTTTGCGCGTGGCGGCCAGCAGGGAAGACTCAATCGCCTCGATGAGCACCGCGCGGTCGATGCCTCTTTCTTTTTCCAGCTGGGTTAACACCTGCTCAAAATCGTTGATTAAAATCATTTTCTTCCTCCGCTTTGATTTGCCTGTGCGATAAAAAAAAGAGCGTCGCCGCTCCTTTCTGACCAGCCCAATATAGCCGATTTTTCAGAAAATGGCAATTCTTTAGCCGGGGATATTTATTACATATATGTAATAAATACAAAAATGCAATAAATTGCCGAGCAAAACTTCTGGAATTTTTAACGCTGGCCGCTTATCTTTTGTATTTTCTGTAAAATGCGATTAGGTTTCGTTTCATATTTGCGAAATTCATCGATATTTTCGTTAGTTATATGCAGCTGCCCTTCATTAACATTTCCTCTGCGCTGTCCAATGGAATAATGCTTATTTGTTTTTACATCATTTGCTGATAAAACCCAATATCTTATAATATCTCTCCAGACGGCGATCCAAATAAAAATATCACAACATTTAGGTTTTATCTGCTGAAAATTCATATCAAATGGCAGTTTAGAATTTGAATGCAAGGCTTTTATGTACAATGGTTCTTTGCTGTTAAAATCCACCGCCCTAGACGCTTTGACCTCAATTTTTATTCCTTTATGCCAAAAATCGTATTCTCCAGAATATGAGCGCTCTAGCTTCTTGGATGGTCTTTCTAATTCTTGCGCTAACTTATTTAGATGATTTTGTGCCCAAGTTTCGCCAAAACCGCGCGGCGCAGATATTTCAAATAGGTGCAGAAATTTATTTCTCGACAAATAATCAGCTCTAATTTCATAATATTTATTAATGTCAAGTATTTTTTTTCGCAAGCAGATGCGATATTATATATTCAAACTTGTTAAAAGGATAAACGCTATAAAGACTATCCAAATAATTTTTTGAAAGATTATGAATATTTTTTATTTGCTTGATATATTTTAATAATTGCTTGGCAAGGATTTCCATAATTCAGGCAATTTCTTTTTTTATATATTTAATCTCTTTGCCGCTCAAGCCAAATACAGCAAAGATTGTGTCGTCTATGGCCTGCAAATGTTTGAGATTTCTGGTTGCAAGCATTTCCTTGACCATAAAATCTATGCTGTCATTTATTCGCTTGCCCAGCTTAGGAAAAGGTATTTGCGCAAGAGCTCCCTTTAAGATTTTTACTTCATTAAATTTCTTTGCATATATATGTTGAAATATAGGAGAATTTAAGAAAGCCAAAACTGTTTTAATAGAATACCCCTGTATGTTGGGAATAAGCATATTAGCGCTGTTCAAAAATAACCGCCGCTTGTCGTCATACGCAAACACCAAGTTATGGGAAATAAATTTATAAACAAGTTTTTCTTTTGCTCTGTAAATTTCTTCACTCGCCGCTTGCTGGTAGAGTGTTCTTTGATAAGATATATATTTATTAGTGTCCTTTAATAGGTATTTTGTTAATTCTTTTCCGGAATATATTTTTTCTCCATTATTTTTTTCTGGGGGAGATATGCTTGGCGTTATTGCCGGTTACAATTCCTAATCCCCATTGGCTTTGCGTGAGCGTGTCGTATGGAGCAGCGAATAGTTTTTTTAAGATTTTTTCATCGCGCATATTATTAGGCATAAAATTATGATTGACATTAGTTTCATATACAGACTGTCTAATAATTTTTGTTCCTGTTTTGTTTAGGATTTTTATAAAATTACGCTGTGTTTTAAGCCTAAGTGAAAGACAAATAACATCTGTTAAAACACCCTTAAAGGCTTTTCCGCAAAAAATAATTTTTTCAATATTAAAATTGGCTAAGATGTGTTTTCTAATATCTTTATGCGCGGCGACATTTAAGATGGATGCTGGCAACACAAAAATTCCTCGTCCTTCTTTTTTAAGACATTCTCTGGCTTTGACAATAAAATAAGAAAATATTTCTCTGGAAAATATCTGCGGAAAATATTGCGCATACTTTGCGGAAACCAGCGCCCCCCAAGGCGGATTGGTGACAATGACATCAAATCCTTGCCTAAAATACGGAAAATTATCCAGAGAATTATTGATGTTTAGAAAATCTACATTAAAGATATTTGGTCTAAATTGTAAGTGTTTATATTTGCTTACGAGATTGATCTTGGCGATAAAGCAGGCTATGTCATCGATGTCTATCCCGTATAATTTTTGAGGATCGGTGATTTTATTTGCAAAAGATAATAAAAAACTTCCTGTTCCGCAGCAAGGATCTAATATTTTTGAAGTCTGGGCGACCTTTACAGTAGAAATATTCCCGGTAATATTTTCTGGAGTGTAGTAAGAGCCTTTCTTATTCTTGTCTCCCTCTTTAAGCAAAGATTGATAAATAAGGCCTAAAATGTCATTTTCATCGGCAGGAATAGCAAAATCTAATAATCTTTTATTTATGCTGCAAGCAGGGAATGTTTCTAAGATTTCTGCCAGAAATGGATTTTTAGCGGTTATTTTTTATTCCTTATTGTCAGCAGACTTTCTTTTTGCGGCATATTTAAGGCCAGATTAAATATGGCCTCTCTTATGTTGATGTTATTAGATTGTATGCGGTTGATTATTTCCGTTGCTTTTTTATATTAAATTGGTTTTTGAAATATTCGATGGGGATAATATTTTTTGTTGAATTTCTTTTGTTTGCTCTCATTAGATAATTTATTATCTATATCGACTAAGGTTATTCCAAGCCTCTGCCAGTTGCTGATAGTTGCTTCGGATACTAGGGTTAATTCTGGGACGGGCTTCATAAGTCGTTATTTTATAGAGACAATGTAAAAAATTCTAGTTGCTTAATCGGAGGGCTTGCGTTGACGTGGTTTCACACCGCTATAGTTTTATGCTAAACTGTTTTTCGCTAGCTTATCTTGAAATTTTGAGGACCAAAAATGATTGAAACCCAGGGGCTGGTCAAAGCCTATCACCGTAAGAGAGTGGTCAACGAAGTCAACATTCACGTCAAAAAAGGCGAGGTGGTCGGGCTGCTCGGCCCCAACGGAGCGGGCAAAACCACCACGTTTTATATGATCGTGGGTTTGATCCGGGCGGACGCCGGCATCGTCAATCTCAACGGCAATGACATTACCCACGTCCCTATGCATATCCGCGCCCGTCAGGGCATCGGCTATCTGCCGCAGGAGGCTTCGATATTCCGCAAGCTGACCGTCGAAGAAAATCTGCTCATCCTCTGGGAAAATATGCCGCAGATACCGCGCGCCGAATACCAGCAGCGAATGGATGAGCTTTTTACGGAAATGAAAATAGCCCATCTGCGCAAACAGCGCGGCTACGAGCTTTCCGGCGGCGAGAGGCGCCGGGTGGAGATCTGCCGCGCGCTGGCCTGTTACCCGGATTTTATTCTGCTGGACGAGCCTTTTGCCGGCATAGATCCGATCGCGGTCAATGATATTCAGGAGATCATCGCTTTTCTCTCCCGGCAAAAAGGCTTGGGCATACTCATCACCGATCACAATGTGCGCGAGACGCTGGGTATCACAGACCGGGCCTATATCATTCATCAGGGCAAAGTCCTGCTGGAAGGCACCGCGCAGGAGATCGCCGGCGACCCTACCGCCCGGAAATTTTATCTGGGCGAAAATTTTAATTTGTAAGCGGGCTTGAGACAGTGAAACTAATAAAAACAGTGCATCTTTATATGTTCAAGGAAATTTTCACGCCGTTCCTTTTCGGGCTGGCGGCGTTCACGACCATCATCGCCGGCGGCGCGATCATCCCTGGCGTGATCAACGAAGCCCGGATGTACAATCTGGCTTTTCCGACAGTCTGCCAGCTGTTCGTCCTGCGTTTGCCGGGCATACTCTCTTGGATTTTCCCGATGGCCACGCTTTTGGCCGCGCTGTTAAGTTTCAGCCGCCTGTCCAGCGAAAGCGAGCTGACCGCTTTCCGCGCCGGCGGTATCTCGCTGTACAAATTGACCGCCGCGCCGCTGCTTTTTGGCGTCTTGATCAGCATAGTCACGATACTTTTTAATGAGACTATCACGCCGCAGGCCGCCTTTGCCGCGGAAAATCTGATTATTCAGCTCAAAGACATAGCTAGGAGCGCGCCGCAGATCAGGGAGAACGTAAACATCCCGATGTATGAAAACGGCCAAATGGTGCGCCTGCTGCACGCGCGCCGGGTCGAGGGCGGACGGATGCACGATGTGCATATGGTGGATTTTGCCGGCGGCGAGGTGGCGCGCACCACCAGAGCCCGGACCGCTGAATTTGATCCGGCGCGCGGCTGGTCTTTTCAAAACGGCGTTGCCCATCAATTCGCCGGCGACAACCGTTCCGCTCTGGTTATTGATTTTCAGGCCGAAAATATCAATCTCAACATCAATCCGCGCGATGTTTCCGGCCGGGACAAAGATGTCGATCAGATGGACCTGCTTGCTCTGGGCAAATATATCAGCCAGCAGAGGAATTTTGGCTCGCCGGAAGTGCCGGAACTGCGCGTGAAATGGCATCAAAAACTGGCCGTGCCTTTCGCCTGTTTTATTTTTGTCATACTGGGCTCCACGATGGGCATCCGCCCCCAGCGTTCCAGTTCTTCCGTGGGATTGGGGATCAGCGTGCTGGTGCTTTTTCTTTATTATGTGCTGCTGTCGCTTTTTGGAATGATAGGCGCGCTGTCGCCGGTGCTGGCCGCTTGGCTGCCCAAACTGCTTATCGGTTTTTACGGTTTTGCAGCCCTGTGCCGAAAAGCCAGCGTATAGATTTACAAACCCGGCTTTGAGGTGTTAAAATTTCAGCCCTTTATAAACAAGCTTGGAGTAAATAATGGCCTTGAAAAATAAAACAGAAGTGATCAATAATTTCAAAACCGGCGACAAAGACACCGGTTCGACCGGCGTGCAGGTGGCTCTCCTGACCGCCTCGATCAATAATCTGGTCGAGCATCTCAAGGCCAATAAAAATGATTTTCATTCCCGCCGCGGCCTGCTTTTGATGGTGGGCAAACGCCGCCGCCTGCTGCGTTATTTCAAATCTAGGGATTTAGCCGGCTACAATGCCCTGATCGCCAAGCTGGGGATTAAAGGGTAAAGATTTCCATCATATTCATAATTTGAGTGTTGTTTATGCGCCTCGATGGTTAGTTGCTTTATCAGTCGGAGTTGGTTGTTGAAATTTTTTTTCTCTTGAATTTTCTAGAAACGTGCTTAAATCCTTTAAGAAACCAGAAATGGATTTTTCGGTTTTTTTGGGTTTTAAATAGTACTCATCAAGTGGATCTTTTGGATTCTTAGGTGGATCATTCTTATTCTTGATTTCTGGCAATTTATTATTATTGCGCGGCGCCCCTGCTCCCCAGAGTACATCTTGAGTAGTGGGAAATCTTACTCCAGCCATATTTCCTCCCAAAAGCATTGCTAATTATTATCGTCAATCCTGCCGCTAATAATGCACCCAAATTTTCTGCTTTTTATACGCCCGCCCTTGCTTGCGCAAAAAAAATATATTAGCAAAATTACGAAAATGTAATTATTACATAATTGTATTACTATTATGTGCTAAAACTGACAGCGCGCATACGCGGCCGAAAAATGGGTATTATTTTCTCGAAGGAGTTATTTATGAAAAAATTTAGCGTTGCGCTTTTTCTGGGCGTTATTCTTCTATCCGGCTGCGGCAAGGTCAGCAATTCGGTAAGCTCGCTGGGGCGGAGTTCCGGGGATTACGCTTACGTCCCGCCGTCGGCGGAGGGGGAGAGTTATGCCGGAGATTTTAGTTTTATCGAAGCTGTCCGCGGGCTGCTCAGCGATTATGTGCCGAACGCCGCGGCCGCCAGCGCCGGATTGCCCGCCAATAAAAACGCCTATGACAGCGCGGCCGGCGATATTCGCGAGGGTTCGGCCCTGACCGCGGACAGCCTGAGAGCTTCCGGTTTTTCCACGCAGGCGATCGAATATGTGAATGATTTTAATTTTTGGAACGAGCAGATCGCCACGAAAGATTATCAGGGATTGCGGCAGGTCATCGAGCATAAATACCGCTATCACGAAAAGGGCGCTCCGGACGGCGTGTTCATCGCTAAATATGTAAAAGACTTTGAACAGGCGGACTGGGACAATTACGATTATATAGAAGACTTGCAAATAATTCACGGATATTATGCTAACCGGCCGGACAAAGAGCTTTTTACCCTGTGGTATCACAATAAAATAATTTACGATAAAAATACCAAAACTTATTACTACACTTTAATGCCGGACAGCACATTCCCTAAAGGCATTTATTATAATTTTGTAGACGCCGCTCATCAGCCGGCGGAATTCCGGATAACTGATTTTGATGTGGAAGCCTCCGCCGCGGGGCTCACCCGCGGCGCGGCAACCCTGCGTTCTGGCTCCAGCCGCTGCGAGCTGGATATTAAAAATTATCAGGCGGATTTTTTTGACGACGGCGCGGCCTACAGCGGTAAAAACGAAATGCTGACCCTAAAATTTGCGGATAATAAGCTGCAGGCTAAATATTATGTGGGCGCCGGCCGGCCTTACGGTTATATAGTTAATAATGAAAAGAAAAACCAAGGCGAAAATTCTATTGACGGAAGCATTACGGATTATTCGACAATCGAATTTTACACGGATATGGCCGCTGTTTCCCTGAAAAGCGCCGGGAATAAGCCGCTGGGCGAGCGCCTGCGGGAAATAATCCTAAAACCGGCGGACGGATTGACCGGAGTGAAAATAAATGAAGATAATAAAACTAGTGAGGTGGCGGAGTTTACCGGGCTGGATAAACTGAGCATCTTGAAAGGTCTGGATTTTTTAAGCGGCATTATTCTGGATGACACTTTGCTGGTCGACAGCGAGATAAGCAGTGTGACGCCTAAAAGGAACGATGGGATTATTCTGAAAAATTCCTCTCTGGAGAGAGTGACGTTAAATAATATTATTGGCGAAACTTCCACAACTTATTACGGTCTGCGCATTGACGGCTCCACTCTTAATGAAGTTGGAATTTATAATATAGAAGGGAACAGCTCGCGCGGTATTTACGCCGGCAACGGCGCGCAGATAAAAAACACGGTTATTGACGGCGTAAAAGGCAAGAGCCACACTGCTATGCATTTTGATTCCGCGGTTTATTTTGAAAAAACGCTTTTGCGGAATATTAACAGCACAGGCTCGCGCGGTATGTATCTGGATAAAGCTCAGGTTACTATAAATAATTCCACACTTGAGAATATTTCTGGCAAGCCTTACGGCATACACGTTCTAAGCGGAGCAAGTCTTGCCCTAGATGATACTATCTTAAATAAAGTTACCGGTAAAACTACCAGCATATACATAACCGGACCTTCTAAGTTTGTTGTCAACAACAGCATTATTAGTGATATAGGCTCTGGGACTTGGGGAGTCTATATAGATAATACAAATGGCGTAGAATTTAATAATGTTACTCTTAGCAACATTGTTGATACAGATACTGGCATCGCTGTGCTCGGTTCTGCTAAGTTGCTGATTAACAACAGTGTTATCAGTGATATAGGCAGTGGCACTTATGGTTTTTATACAGATACTGCCGCTGGCAGTATCAAACTAAATAATGTTACTTTTAATAATATTACTAATGACGGCACTTATGGCATATTTTTCCCGGATCCATCTACTGAATTAAAAAACGTGACTTTTAGCAATATAAAAAATCAAACTTGGGGCGTGTCGATTTGGTATGCGTATCTTACAGATGTTACTTTTGAAAATGTCGAAAATATTTATATAGATAAGCCCATCGGTGCTAAGCGGCTCAAAGGGACGATAACGTTCAAGAATTGTACTTTTAATGGCGGTTGGGCACCATATGATGGTTATAAATCCGGTACGGTCTACAGCGGCGTTCATACTTACCCTTGATTTTTTGCTAGTAATATTGAAGCACAGAAATAGCATTGGCGCATAATGCTATTTTGTGCTATTTTATCCCCCGATTATAAAAAGGTTAAAAACAAAGAGGAGCGCAGAAATGGGAAAGATTCAGGTTTCTACGGATTTTCACGGCAAAAAATACACTATAGAAACAGGCGTGATTGCCAAGCAGGCGCACGGCGCGGCGCTGGTGACCTGCGGCGAGACCGTGGTGCTGGCCGCGGCCACCGCGGCGGATAAGCCGCGCGAGGGCGTGGATTTTTTTCCGCTGACGGTGGATTTCATCGAAAAATATTACGCGTCCGGCAAAATACCCGGCAGTTTTTTCAAGCGCGAGGCCAGACCGTCCACGGACGCGACTTTGACGGCGCGCCTGATTGACCGGCCGATACGCCCTTTGTTTCCCGCGGGATTTCGCAACGATGTGAATATTGTGATCACCGTGCTTTCTTATGACGGCGTCAACACGCCGGATCATCTGGGCATGGTTGCCGCGTCCGCCGCGCTGTCTATCTCCAAAATACCGTTTCAGGGGCCGATCGGCGGCGTGGTCGTCGGGCGTCTGGACGGCCGGCTGGTTATCAATCCCAGCCCGGAGGAACTGGAGCGCTCCACGCTGGAGCTGTCTATCGCCGGCACGCGCGAGGCTGTGATGATGGTCGAGGCCGAAGCCGGCCTGCTGACCGAGGAGCAGATGCTGGAGGCTCTGGATTTCGGCCATCAGGAATTAAAAAAATTGATTGACCTGCAGGAAGAGCTGGCACAAAAAACCGGCGCGCCTAAAATGCCGCTTGATCTGATCCTGCCGGATGAAGCGCTGGCGCAGAAAATCACCGCGCGTATTTCCGGAGATATGGCCAAGGCGCTGGCGGTGGACGGCAAGCTGGCCAAGTACGCGGCGATCGACGCTTTGCAGGCCAAACTGCTGGCGGAGCTAAAAACAGAGCTGGGCGGGGAAGAATTCGCTAAAAAAGAAAAAGAGATCAAGGAAATATTTCACGATGTCGAGAAAACCGCCGTGCGCGGTATGATTATCGACGAGGGCAGGCGTCTGGACGGCCGCCGGCTGGACGAACTGCGTCCTTTGAGTTCCGCGGTGGGTTTATTCAAACGCACGCACGGCTCGGCGCTTTTCACCCGCGGCGAAACGCAGGCGCTGGTGATCACCACGCTGGGCACCGCCGATGACGAGCAGATGATCGACGGATTGGATCCGACCTACAAAAAGAAATTTTTCCTGCATTATAATTTTCCGCCGTACTCGGTCGGCGAGGTCGGCCGAATGGGCAGTCCAGGGCGCCGCGAGCTGGGGCACGGCAATCTGGCGGAGCGCGGCCTGAAAGCCGTGCTGCCGGAGCACAAGGATTTTCCTTACACTATCCGCGTGGTATCCGAGATCACCGAATCCAACGGCTCCTCGTCGATGGCTTCGATCTGCGGCGGCTCTCTGTCGCTGATGGACGCCGGTGTGCCGATCAAAGCTCCGGTGGCCGGCATTGCGATGGGTTTGATCAAAAACGACGGCGGTAAATACCAGATACTGACTGATATTATGGGTCTGGAAGATCATCTCGGCGATATGGATTTCAAAGTTGCCGGCACGCGCGACGGCATCACCGCCCTGCAGATGGATATTAAAATCGTCGGGGTGACCCGCGAAATTATGGCCAAGGCTCTGGCGCAGGCCAGAGACGGCCGGCTGTTTCTGCTGGATCATCTGCGGAATACCCTGCCGGCTGTGCGCGGCGAGCTTAATCAATACGCGCCGCGCATCGAATCCCTGATGATACCGGTGGACCGCATCGGCGAGCTGATCGGCCCCGGCGGCAAGAATATCAAGAAAATACAGGAAACCTACAAGGTCAGCGTCGACATCGAGGAAACCGGCAAAGTAAACATTGCTTCGGCGGACGGCCTGTCCCTGCGCGCGGCCAAAGACTATATCGCCGCGATGATGCGCGAGATCGAAATCGGCGACGTGTTCGAAAACGCCAAGGTGGTGAAAATCATCGAGATCGGCGCTTTTGTCGAGGTGGCTCCGGGCAAACAGGGGCTGGTGCACATCTCCGAAATAGCGCCGCGTCGCATAGCCAGAGTGGAGGATGTGCTGTCCATAGATCAGGCTGTCAAAGTAAAATGCATCAAGATCGACGAACGCGGCAGGTATAACTTCACGATCAAGAACGCTTAAAAATGTTCGCGCCGGAATACAAAATTCACCAGCTGCCGGGCGGCCTGACTCTGCTGATCGAGGAAATGCCGACAGTGCATTCCGCGGCGGTCGGTTTTCTGGTGGGATTTGGCTCCAAGCACGAGCAGAAACTGCCGGGCGGTCTGGCCCATTATATCGAGCATATGCTTTTCAAAGGCACGCTGAGGCGCAGTCCGGCGGATATAGCCGAGCAGATTGACTCAGTCGGCGGCCGGATCAACGCGCATACGAGCAAAGAGTACACCAGTTATTACGCGGTAGTGTTAGACCGGCATTTTGATCTGGCCATCGATGTGCTGTCCGATATGTATCTCAACAGCGCTTTTGCGGAGGAAGAAATCGAACGCGAGCGCAATGTGATACTTGAGGAAATAAATATGTACGAGGATTCGCCGGATGAAAAAATCCACGATCTCTCCAGCCAGAATATCTGGGACGGGCATATACTGGGCGCGCCGATTATCGGCACCGAAAAATCTGTGAGAAAAATCACGCGGAACGATATAACCGGCTGCATTAAAAATTTTTATACGCCGGACAATACTATTGTCGCGGTGGCCGGCAATGTCAAAGCCGACGAAGTAATCGCGCTGGTTGAGGAAAAACTCGGCGCTTTCCGCGGTAAAAAACAGGAATGTCCGGAGGATCCCCTGAAAATTGTCCCCGGCATCAAAGTGGTGAAAAAAGACACCGAGCAGACCCACCTCTGTCTGGCCACCAAAGGCGTTTCATACAAAAGCGCCGACCGTTTCACGCTTTCTCTGCTTTCCTCGGCGCTGGGCGGCAGTATGTCCTCGCGTTTGTTTCAAAAAGTCCGCGAGCAAAAAGGCTTGGTTTATTCGATTTACACCTATCCTTCTTTTTACGCGCCGGGCGGTTTGTTCACTCTGTATGTCGGCACCCAGCTTAAAAACGTCCAGCAGGTGCTGGATATTTCGCTCAGAGAATTTACGCTCATTAAGCAAAACGGCATTTCTGCGGAAGAACTGCAGCGCGCCAAAGAACAGGTCAAAGGCCATCTGGTGCTTAATCTGGAGGATTCATCCAGCCGGATGAGCTGGCTGCTTAAGTCTTATTATAATTACGGACTGATTAACAATGTCGAGCAGGTAATGGCCAAAGTAGACAAAGTCACCGGCGATGATGCGCAGCGTTTGGCCAATGAGATTTTTATTAAAGAGGATTTGCAGCTCACCGCCATCGGCAATTTTCCTAAAAGCGGCTTTTTCCCGGAATTGAGCTGCTAGTTTTGCAACAATACGCGGAGAATCACGATATACGTGTGCTATGCACACAAAGGTTATAGGCCAGAAAGAGCAATTCAGAGGCGCCCAAGTAGCTGAGCTGGAAATTATGTCGGCATATTTAGGGTATATTCCTAGAATTATAGAAAATCCTAAAACCCCGGCGGAAGAACGTGAAAATATTAGCGGAAAGTTTTCACAGGCTGTCAAGCGCGGCATACATCTTACAGACAGCCTGATGGCGAGAGTTAATAAGGTTTGGGCTGGTCGTGTTATCTGGGTCGAATATTGTAAGGAAAAGAAGATCCACAATACGGAAATTCTGGCGGCGAAATTGGGGTATATCCCTAGAGTAGTAGCCAATCCCAAAAATCAGGCGGAAGAGTGGGAAAGTATAATAGGGTCATTTATAAGCGAAGTTATTGCCGGCAAAATACATCTCTCCGCTAGTCAAAGGGCCAGAATTGATAAAGTTACAGCTAGTTATCCTCAATACCGCGAATACGTTAATGAGAATAAACTTTGTGCTCTTGAAAGTTTGGCGCTGGAATTAGGGTATATTCCCAGAATTATAGAAAACCCTAAAACTCCGGCGGAAGAGCGGGAAAATATCGGCGGAAGACTTGCGCGGGATGTTAATCTCGGCGGCGTACATCTTACTGTCAACCAGAAACAAAGATTTGATAAAGTTATAAGTTCTTATCCTGAATTCCGTGTGTGGTGGGTGGACAGGCATATAGACATTCTCCGTGCTTACAAGGAAGCGGGATATACCCATAAGCCTAACGGAAGCGCCGACGAGAAACAAGAATTCCTATATGTGGACAAGCAAAAGAACGAAGAAAAAATAAAAATCAGGAATCTTGCAAACTGGTGCCATAAATTTTTATTAGGCCGGCGCGATAGTAATTCCAAGAAAGTAAATTTTGTTGCGAGCGCCGGGCAAGAGGAAAGCTTTTTTGAATTATGGGATAATTTGTTAAACAATCCCTATGACTTCAGTAAATCCAACCGATCCCGCCATCTCGACACCCGCTCCGCCACAATGGAACAGATAACTCCGCTGGCGCAGGAACCGCACGAAATAATTTATTATAAAGACTTTCTGAAACAGGGCACGGTCATTTTAGAGGGCTATTTTCATACGGATAAAACCAATGAGTTTAATCCGAAGGGGTTTAATGCTCCTGATAATCTGCCGAAAAACCCCAAAACTTATTTTGACCAAAGCTTTACGCCGGAAGAAAATCAACAGGCGGTGGAATATGCTTTATATAAAGATATTCAGGATTTGTTGCGATCTATGCGGAGCAAAACCAATTTTGCCCTGCCGAAGCCCAATCGGCGCGGAACACCGCGGACTAGAGAAATTCATAATGAAAATACCGCGCTGCGCTCAATAGCGGACGCTCTGGATATTGTGCAGGACTATGCGGGCCGGATAAGTGATGCGGATTACAAATTATTGCAGAATGTCTATCTGGAAGCCGCTGCCGAACCGGCGAATATAGAAAAATGCCGCGAATTGGTAAACGTGCTGAAAGAATTACAGGCGCAGTATTTGGCGGATAAATTTGCGGCTTTTTGTCTGGTTTTAGAAAATAATTATAAGGCTATTGAAGAAATATTTGGCGAGATGATAAAAAACACCCAGACTACTTTTGAACAATACAATACTATTTCCGGCGTGCTTTCGCTGTTGGTGTTATTTTTGGACAATCCATCGCCGGAAGGAATAAGAGCTTTGAGTAGGGATTTTAATAATCATTCTGCCCAGATTAAAAAATACTGGCGGAAAATTATGGAACAGGTGGAGTTACTTGTTCATAATTAGTTTCTAATACTATAATTAAGCCAGTATTATTTTTAGGGGGCATTTATGCAAATCCTCATCAAAAAACTGCCGAATACGGCTGACCTGCCCGCAATGCGATATATGACTGAGCACGCGGCGGGTATGGATATTTACGCCGCGGTGGCGGAGCCGGTGACGCTGGCTCCGGGCGAGACGCGGCTTATCCCGGCCGGGTTTCAAATGGCTCTGCCGTCCGGTTATGAGGCGCAGATCAGACCGCGTTCCGGCTTGGCGCTTAAAAAAAAT
>JAITIS010000108.1 GCA_031279305.1 Candidatus Margulisiibacteriota bacterium
GCCTTTATGTCTCCTCCTGCTTGAATATACCTTTGTAGATTATCAATGCTCTCTATATTCTGCTTATTGCCAACAGCAGAATTTCCTCTCTGTGGCCGTCTTGTTTCCGGCGCGCCCCATTGTACATTTTGCCTAATATCATCAGGGTATGCGGTAATTCTATGGTTCATTATCATTTCCTCTAAAATAACTGCCTTAGTTTTTTATCTTGACTCGGCAGCCCTAGCTCCTTATAAATCACCTCCGGAGATTTTTTGGGGTCTTCTTTTTTTGCATATCCAGCCCGCAGTAATTCTTCTTCCAAAATAGTCTGTTTTTGCCCTATCGGTTTTATTTCTCTATATAAATGTCTCATAGTTTACCTCCTGATTCTTATTCTATAATAATACCCTTTTTTTTATTTAATATACACAAAAAGTCCAGCCTATCATTCCCGATGGCCAGACCTCCCTCATTATATATATGTATCGATACAAAGACGGCATTTCTTGCATACAAATTTGAGACGCATACATTTTTCTTAATATAAATTATATAATAACCTATGGCCTATTCTATCGACACCCGTACGCTCAAATCCGGCGATGTGTTTATTCCGGTCAAGGGAGAGCATTTTGACGGGCACGATTTTATCCCGGAAGCGCTGGCCAGAGGCGCGAGCCAAGTGCTCGACGTGAATTTAGGCGAGTTTTCCGCCGCGCACCGCCAAAAATACAATATTCCGGTCATCGCTGTCACCGGCAGCAGCGGCAAAACCACCACCAAAGACCTGCTAGCCGCGGCATTGGGGCAAAAATACAACGTAGTAAAATCCGACGCCAACCAGAATAACGAGATCGGCGTGCCGCTGACTCTGCTCAAGATTGATGAAAAAACCGAACTGGCCATAGTCGAAATGGCTATGCGGGGCCGAGGGCAGATAGATTATCTAGCCGGGCTGGCTAAACCAACCCACGCGGTCATCACGAATATCGGCCGGACGCATATTGAGCTCCTCGGCAGTGCCGATAACATCGCCAGAGCCAAAGCCGAAGTCATCCGCGCGGGAATGACTATTTTTTTGAATGAAAAGGACGCCTATTATCAATATCTGGCAGATACAGCCGCGGCGCGCAACGCTAAAGTAGCGCCGTACAGCAGCGCCAGAATACTGGATATCAACGAAGCCGCGGCTAGAACAGTCGCCGGATATTTCGGCTTGAGCGAGGCCGAAATCGCCGCCGGCCTCAAACCTTGCCAGCCCTCGCCGCACCGTCAGAAAATCAGCGAGCGCGGCGGCGTTATCATTATAGATGACACCTATAATGCCAATCCAGACGCGGTAGATTTTGCCCTGCAGGCGCTGCGGGAAACTCCGGCCAAGCGGCGCATTGCGGTTTTGGGCGATATGCTGGAGCTGGGCGCGTGGGCGGAGAAACTGCACAAGCAGGTCGATGTTAGCGGCATCGATTTAGTTTACACGCTGGGCAGACTGGCCGCGCGCATACCCTGTCATAAAAATTTTACGGATAAAACCCAGCTGGCGCAGGAACTCCAGAATATTTTGCGCCCCGGCGACGCCGTGCTCGTCAAAGGCTCGCGGTCGCTGGGTATGGAAACTATAGTGCAGGAGTTATTAAATTGATATTCATTTAACGCAAATATTTTACCGGAGCGCGTTTTGGCTCGAACTTAACAAGCATAGTCGTTGCGAAGTTAAGTGAGCGGCCACGACACGCGGAGGAAAAATATTTGCGTTAAATATAATTATTTAAGAATTCCAGGCGATCAGCAGGGAAAAGACGATAAAAGAGACGGCCACAGCCAGCGTAAACTGATCCAGCCCTTTTTCCATTTCTTTCTGCGCGTTGCCGTAGACATTGGCCTGTCCGCCGATGCCGGCTATACCGTCCGCTTTGGCCGAGTGCAGGATCACCGCGATAATCAAAAGCGCTGCCGAAATCTGCTGCAAAACTAAAAAGAATATCATTTTTCTACTCCTGTTTTTTCTAACAGCGATCTGCCGGTAAATTCCCGCGGCCTCTCTATGCCCAGTATTTCCAGCATAGTCGGCGCGACATCCGCCAGCACGCCGCCGTCCGCCAGTTTAACATTTTTCCGGCCAGTTACATAGATTAACGGCACGGGATTGAGCGAATGCGCCGTCCAAACTTTACCGTTTTTGAGCATCTGGTCGCTGTTGCCGTGATCGGCTGTGATGAGCGCCTCGCCGCCGGCCGCCTGCACCGCCTCAATCACCTGCCCCAGACATTTGTCCACCGCTTCCACGGCAGACTGCGCCGCGGCAAAAATCCCGGTATGCCCGACCATATCGGCGTTGGCATAGTTGACGATGACGACGTCATATTTAGCCAAATTTACCGCCTCCAGCAGTTTTTCCGTCACGCCATAAGCGGACATCTCCGGCTGGAGATCATAGGTGGCCACTTGGGGCGAAGGCACCAGCACCCTGTCCTCGCCGGGATACGGCTCCTCTCTGCCGCCGTTAAAGAAAAAAGTCACGTGCGCGTATTTTTCGGTTTCGGCGGTGTGCAGCTGCTTCAAACTTCTTTTGCTCAGCACTTCCGCCAGACAATTTGTAATTTCTTCTTTGGCAAAAGCCACAGGCGCTTGGATTGTATCATCATACGGTGTCAGACAAACAAAATATGTTTGCGGACAGGCATAGCGTGAAAAACCCTGAAAATTTTTATCCACAAAAGCGCGGGTGATCTCCCTAGCGCGGTCAGGGCGGAAATTAAAAAATACAACAGAGTCTCCATCCCGGACTGGTTCCGCGCCGCGCAGCGCGGTCGGTTTTACAAACTCGTCATTTTCACCGCGGGTGTAGGCCAGCTCCAGCGCCGCCACCGGATCATCCGCCGCGAAACCTTTGAGCTCCGTCAGCAATTCATAAGCCTGCGCCACCCGCTCCCAGCGGTGGTCCCGGTCCATCGCGTAATAGCGGCCGGTGATGGTGGCGATCCGCCCCGCGCCGATCCGCGCGGCTCTCCGCGCAAATTGGTTAAAAAACTCTCCGGCCGAGCGCGGCGGCACATCGCGGCCATCCAGAAAAGCGTGCACGAAAACCCTGGATAGGCCGTTGCTTCGAGCCAGTTCCAGCAGGCCGTACAGGTGTTCGATATGCGAATGCACGCCGCCGTCGGAGAACAGCCCCATTAAATGCAGAGCGGAATTATTCCGCCGGCAGTTCTCGACCGCGGCCAGCAATTCTGCGTTCCGAAAAAAATCGCCGCCGCGGATAGCTTTGGTTATTCTGGTCAGCTCCTGATAGACAATCCGCCCCGCGCCTAGATTTAGGTGCCCGACTTCGGAATTACCCATCTGTCCCTCCGGCAGACCCACCGCTTCACCGTCTGTCCTAAGCGTGGTGTGCGGATAAACGCTCCAGTATTTATCTATGTTGGGCGTGCCGCCCGCTTCGATCGCGCTCTCAGACTTATTGTGGTTAATGCCCCAGCCGTCGAGTATTATTAACATCAGCCGCATAAAACTCCTCAAATTGGAAATCGATTTTATCAAGAAAGCCGGACAAAGTAAAAAGTAGACTTTTGCCGGCGTCCACGTTTATAATCAACAATCTTTTTTTGGAAATTTTTAGAGGCGGAGGACTATGCCAAACCAAATTCTCGCCGAAAAAACTCAAACTCTTCTGGATGAGTCTGCCGGAATTCTGCCTCTGGATGACGCGGAACGCGCCGTGCTTCAGGCGCTGGCGGAGAACAGCCAAGTCGTTCCGTCCAATATCTGGCAGCTGGCTTTGAAACTCGGTGAACTGCAAAATAGAGCCAGAGATACCGCGCAAAAAAACGCCTGCCGCAATATCATCACTTATATCCGCGAGGCTATGGGCGGCTGCGCCAGAACCAGTGTCAAGCCGGCTGCAGTGGAATTTGGCACCTCTGGCTGGCGCGGCCGGATCGGCGTAGATTTTACCGTGCACAATGCGCACAAAGTAGTCCGCGCCATTCTTGATACTATGCGGTCCAGAGTATTTTTAGAAACCAACGGCTACCAGTCTTTCGCGGAAGTACAGCGGCGCGGCATCGTTATCTTCCGCGACAATCGCTATCTGGGAGCGGAGTTTATGGCCGCGGCCATTGCGGAGTTAAACGCCGCCGGAGTCAGAGCTTATGACGCCGGGGAATGTCCGACCGGAGCAGGCTCGGCCGCGGTAACAGAATTAAAAGCCGCCGGCTCGCTCAATTTCACTCCTTCGCACAACCCGATGGACGCGGCGGGATTAAAATTCAATCCGGCGGATGGCGGGCCGGCGGACAAAGGCATCACCAATATCATTCAGGCCAGAGCCAATGATTATATGCGCGCGGAACTGTTCAAGCCGGCGGACGGCAAGCAGCAGGCGGAAAAAATAGATCCGGCGGCTATTTACCTCAATTTTTTAAGCAAAAGCCAGATCATAGACCTCGCCGGTTTGAAACAAAAACTGCTGGCGCGGCGCGGGGATTTAACCATTTTGGTGGATAATATGCACGGCGCCTCCCGCGGTTTTATCGAAAAAATTTTAGGCGCGGAGCTGCTGTCCAATCTGGATATTACTTTTCTCCACACCGCGGATGATTATTCTTTTCACGGCGTCAAGCCAGAGCCCAGCGCGGCAAATCAAAAACCTTTAATTGACATTTTGAAACGTTCCGCCAAACCGTTGCGGCTGGCCGCGGCGCTGGATCCGGACGCCGACCGGATCAGATTTGCCGACGCCAATCTGGACATTGATATGAATATGTTCGCGGCAATCGCGCTGGATTACGCGGTCAAACGGGGGCTTACACAAGGCGTCGTCACTTCGGTCGCCAGCTCCGGGTTCGCCGCCAATATTGCCAGACAAAATAACCTGCCGGCGGCAGCCACTGCTGTTGGTTTTAAGAATTTTCGGACGGCGCTCACACAGGGCACAGCCGCTGTAGCTTTTGAGGAAAGCGACGGTATCAGTTTCCGCGGCCATACGCTGGAAAAAGACGGTATTATTGGTTTTCTGGTGGCGCTGGGCGCTATGTTAGACAGCAATGCCAATCTCTCCCAGATCTTCGCCGGACTGCAAAAAAAATACGGCTATTATTATCCCGGCAAAGGCGGCCAGACTATCACCGGCATTACGGTGCAAAAATGGCAGGAATTCCGCCTGAAAGTGCAGAAGCATATACAGGACAATTACCAACCCGGCGCCAAGATTTTCATCGGCCGCACCGCCAAACGCATAACCCGCATACTGTTAGACGACGGCGTAAAATTTATTTTTGAGGACGACAGCTGGATAATGCTCCGGGCTTCCGGTACCGAAACAAAATTCCGCTACTATTACGAGACTACCGGCAAGGGCAATATTATCCTGCTGGACGCCTACCAAAAAACGGCTGGAGATATTTTGCAAAAAGCGCTGGCGGCAGTGCAAAACAGTGTTTTCTTAAAACCAAGCGCGCCCTGAGAGAGTCGAACTCCCAACCTTCTGATCCGTAGTCAGATGCTCTATCCATTGAGCTAAGGGCGCTTTGTCAAAAAAGAAGATAATTAAAAACTATTTGGGATTTTTAAGCAAGACCGGCCGTAATTGAATCGCTTACGGCCGGATTCGATTAAACTACCAGCTGCGGCTGCCGCCGTCGCGGTTATACCCGCCGGAACGGGGTTTATTCTCCTGAGGACGGGCTTCGCTGACCTTGATCTTGCGGCCGTCAAAATCCTTTTCATTGAAAAGCTCGATCGCCTTCGTAGCTTCTTCTGGAGTGGAAAATTCCACAAAGCCGAAACCTTTGGAACGCCCGGTCATTTTATCAATAATAACCTTCGCCGAAACAACATTGCCGGCTTGGGCAAATCCTTCCTTCAGTGTATTTTCGGTGGTCCCATAACTAAGACCGCCAATGTATAATTTTTTTTCTGCCATACTTTCTCCTTAAAATAATAATTCTCACAAGTTAAACTTGCTTAATCCTGACTTACCGATTCAAATGTAAGGGAAAAAGAGCGAGTAACTTATGCACGGTTATTATTGTAACCTATTTTAGATTTAGCTGGCAAGTGGTATTTTTATGCAATTTTCGTTTTTTGCCTGCGATATCTTATAACCGGGAGGGATTTAGGAAATGCTAAATGCGAAAAATATTTATTTTAATGCTGCTCCTCTCCGGCCTACAGGCCTCGCTCACCCGTTTGTATATCGGCGAGACCGACGGCCAGGTTATGGCTGGCTTGGATGCACGGATTAATTTTGGTCCGTTTTTTATCGGCGGTGATATCAAAACCGTTATCCGCAAAACAGTCTTCAGCGAAAATGACAAAGTGCTGGCTTTTTTGCCCGACCGCACGGATTACAAGACTGCGGCCGGGCTGGCTATCGGTGTATGGGAAATCGAATACGCGCATACCTGCTACCACCGCGTCATTTCCAATTCCGATATTTCGTTTTACGAAGGCAATGTCAATCCCAGCGACACGGATACGCTGGCCGTAAAATATTCTTTCTAAAATTCCTTAGCTGATATTCAACGCCCCGCCCAAAGCGGCGTCTGTCTGCGCCTCGCCGGCATCTTCGGTCAGATAGCGCCTCTCGCGCGGCGGCGGCGGCAGGGCCTGCTCCGGGAAAACCGCACTTTTAAGCTGATTGAGATAATCCGGCATAGTTTTAATCCCATCGTAGGAAAACAGCGCGACCCCCTGCAAATATTTGTAGTCCAGCTCGGCGTACAGGCGGCGCACGAATTTTACATCGCCGGCAATTTCCGCAGCCGGACGCCGCCAAGCGCCCAGCCCCGCGAAAACAGGCACATTATGCTCATCAGCCAGCTCGGCGGCTTTTACTATCTGCTTTTGCACGGTGCGGTCATTGCGGTCGTAGATCATCGGAATCACCGCGTCAATATAGCCGCCGCGCATCCACTCCGCCCAGTCCTGAAAATTATGAGTTTTAGCCAGCTCCGGGTCGGGCAGCACCGCCGCGGTCAGGACAACACTCGGAGCCACAACCGCCAGCTCGCGGAAAATCGCGCGCACCAGCGCGCTCACCGATTCCTGTCTATAGCTGTTCCACTGCGCGCAGTACTGGTCGTATTCTGCCTGGCCAAAAAGCCGGCGGGCAATTTCTTTATTTCTATCCAGAGCCAGCGGATCCACGCCGGTCAGGCGCTCAAAAGCGCGGCGTGTATAAGCGGTAAACCCCGCGCCGGCGCCGGGATAGCGGATATAGTCTAGATGCACGCCGGCCACCGGATATTTGCGGGCCACCTCCAGATAGATCGAGCGCACATATTCGCGCACTTCTGGAATAGCCGGATCGAGATATTTATTTTTGGCATCGCCGTCCAAGGTCATTATCCATTCCGGATGAGCGTTAACCGCGTGTTTGGGCGACACCGGCTCCGCGCTGTCCGACCAGACATACAGCGCGTTGATCCAGGCGTGCACGCTGAGCTGGTATTTTTGGGCTTCCTTTAGCACCAGAGCCAGCGCGTCAAAATCCACCGCGCGCGTGTCCCGCGGCAGGATCTGCGAATCCCAAAAAGCCGTGCCGCGCCCGCAGACCTGCACGAATAAAGTATTGAAATTAGCGCTGGCGGCCTTTTGCACCAGAAGCGGAATATTGGCCGTATCGACCAGTTCAAAACGGGTCACCCACAGCGCGCGCGTCTCCGCCGGCGGCGCGGCCAGAGAAAAAGCGCATAGTAAAATCAGGAGCCAAAATTTACGCATATTTGAGTATTTTACCCTAAAAATTAAAAATCATACGCGGTATTTTAATCCGTCTGTAAATATACAAACTCTGGACAATTTTTGTTCCGGTTAATCAGCAAATTGCAGTTCTTCGCCGGCTGTCTGCGCCGCCGTCCTAGCCTGCTCCAGAGCACGAATTTTCACATCGATTTTATCCGCATTAGCTGCAGAGTTTAATTTGGTGTATTGGTCTTTTATACGTTCCAGAATATTCAGATTGTCGGAAACCGCCGCCTCGGCCAGCTGCAGCTCCTGCACAGCCTTGGCATTCTGTTTTTGCTTGGCGTAATAATTGGCCAGATAAAAATGAATATACGGCGTTTTAAGCGCCGGATTTAATTTCTGCACCAGCAGGGCTTTGTTGTACTCCGCCAGCGCCTCCGCGTTCTGTCCCAGCAATTCGTAAATTTCCGCCGTAAACAAATAGGGCGCCGGCGATTGCGGATTTTGCGCGCAGAGCGCGCGGTACAAATCCAGCGCGGCGCTTAGATTGCCGTTGATTTTCTGCTCATAGGCTTGAAATTCTGGATACAAAATTTTAGTTTCGTATTCAGATTGCAGGCGGCTGCTAAACTGCTGCAGCGCATTATTCTGTTTTTTGGCCAGCAATTCTTTCTGCAATTCCTGCTCATCCACATCTAGCGGTATTTCATCCTGCTTGATCTCTTCCACTTTGACAATATGATGCCCGTACACCGTTTGAAAAGGCTTGCTGATCTGCCCCGGTTCCAGCCGGAAAGCGACTGTTTCAAATTCCGGCACCATAGCATCCACGCCGAAAAAACCGAGATCACCGCCCTGAAGCGCGCTGCCGGTATCATCGGAATACCGGCCGGCCAGTTCGGCAAAATCCGCGCCTTTGAGCAGCTGATCATAAAGATCCGCGGCCACATCGCCGGCCAGCTTGATCTTTTCTTTTTCCGGGCGGTCTGCCAGCCCCGGCCGGTTAAAAGCGATCAGGATATGCCGGGCGCGCACCTGTTTGTACTGATTTTTGACGTCCTGCTCGTCCACAGCCACCGCGCGCAAAATATTCTCCTGCAGTTTATTTAACATCAGTTCCTGTTTGATTTCTTGGCGGAAGGTTTTGTAATCCAGTCCATTGGCGCTGAGCAGATTTTTCAGCTCCTCATCTGAGGACAGTTGATAAGAGGTCTTGAGCGCTTCGATCTGCTGATTGATCTCGCCGCGGCGGACTTTTATTTTCAGACGCTTGGCGTAATCTAGTTTTTTTTCTGTGTCAATAGTCTGCAGCAAAGCTAGATGCGCGACATAAGCCGTGGTTTTGGGATCGAGCTGATCCCGCTGTCCAGGCTCCACATAGCCGCGCAGGCCGATCATATACATCCGGTTAAAAAGCCGGGTGTCAACCGGCCGACCGTCGATCGCCGCCAGAGCCGCCGGATCAATAGGCGCACCTGGCCGGCTGGATCCGCGCGACGGCCGATTAAAACTCAGAATGCCCAAAGAAAGCACAAAAGCAATAACGATGAGCCAGATTATTTTTTCCGCGTTGCGTCGCATAAAGTCCAGCATTCTTCAAACCCCTTATTTTTATTTTAACACACCGTCGTTTTGCGTTATTCCGCCTTTAAGGTTTTGGAAACAGAAAAATAGCCGCCCAGCCAGCCCAGCGCGACACCCGTCAACAGAATAATCAGGTACACCAAATTTATTTCCCGGCTGTGCAGATTGACCGGCATAAAAGGGATCAGGCGCGCCATATTCAGCGCGGCAATATTGTAGCCGATTTTCAAAAAAACCAGCGCCAGCAAAGCGCCAAGCAGGCCGATAAACATACCTTCAAAAATAAAGGGATATTTAATAAAACTGCGCGAAGCGCCGACCAGAGCCATAATATTGATTTCATTCTCGCGGGCAATCACGGTTAAGCGGATGGTATTCACCACTATCATCAGGGTTGAGCTGACCAAAAGAAAAATAATCACCGCGCCGGCCAGAGTCATCATCTTAACCAGCGCGGCCATACGCTCGGCCAGATCGCCGCCGTAGCTCACGTCTTCTATGCCTTCCAGCGCCCCCAGCTTATTGGCCACCACGTGTATGTAGGACAGATCGCTGACTTCAATCTTAAAAGCGTCGGGCAGAGGATTGGCGTCCAGAAATTCATCCAGCCTAAGGCCACTGTAATTTTCCCGGAACTGCCGCCAGGCGGATTCTTTGGCAATAAACTCCGCTTTTCTAACGCCAGCAATCTGCGGAATAGACATCCGCAAAAGATCGACATCGCTATGCCCGGCACTATCCGCAATATAGGCCATAATATCCAGCCGGGTGTTTAATGATCCCATCAAATTGTAGAGATTAAAAAAAATCAGCAAAAAAACGCCGAAAATAAACAGCGAGACCATAATCGTACTGGTGGCGACGAAAGCCATCAGCCCGCCGCGGGTAATCCCCTGCCAGGCTTCGCGGCAAAAATAACCCAGTCGCTTGAACATTAGCGATAACCCCCCAGTATTTCGTCGCGCAGTATTTTGCCGCCGGACAGCTCAACCACCCTTTTGCGCATACTGTCCACGATCGCCTTGTCGTGCGTCGCCACTAGCACGGTGGTTTTGCGCTGCTCGTTGATTTTATCCAGCAGCTGCATCACTTCCCAAGAAGTGTCCGGATCCAGATTGCCGGTCGGCTCGTCGGCGATCAGGATCTGCGGATTGTTGACCAGCGCGCGGGCGATGCTGACTTTCTGCTGTTCGCCGCCGGAGAGCGCCGATGGTTTCTCGTCTTTTTTCTTGAGCAGGCCGACCAGATCCAGCACCTGCAGGACCTGCCGCCGGATAAACTTGGGGTCTTTTTCCAGCACCTCCAGCGCAAAAGCCACATTTTCCGCCACGGTTTTGTATTTCAATAATTTGTAGTCCTGAAACACCACGCCAATGCTCCGGCGCAAAAGCGGAATGCTCCGGCGTTTGAGTCTGGTCACGTTTACATTATTCACAAAAACTTCGCCTTTAGTCGGCAGCACATCGCGGTACAGCGCTTTGAGCAGCGTGGATTTGCCGGCGCCGTTCTGACCAACCAAAAAAACGAACTCGCTTTTTTCAATCTGAATGCTGACATTCTGGAGAATGACATTATCACCGTACAGCTTAAAAACTTTGTCCGTGCGGATCATTTTAATATTTCTCGGACGGCGCGCGCGATGTCCGCGGCGGTCAATCCGTGATATTTGAGCAGGTCATCCGGCGCGCCGGACTGGCAGGGTTTGCGCACGCCCACTATTTTCAGGCGGCAGGGCTGGCTGTCCGCAACACTCTCCGCCACTGCCGAACCTAAGCCTCCGGCGACGCCGTGTTCCTCGCAGGTCACGATCCGGCCAAATTTTTGGGCGGTCTCCGCCAGCAGAGCATCATCGATCGGCGCAACCGAAGCCATATTGATCAAACGCACGGAAATGCCATCTTTAGCCAGCAGATCGCAGGCTCTGTCCGCCTCGTACACCATAATTCCGCAGGCCACTATAGCCGCATCTTTGCCTTCACGGATAATGGAGCCTTTGCCCAGCTCAAAATCGCATTTGCCCGGCGCGTAAAAAGCCGGCGTGGGCGAACGGCTCAAGCGCACATAAAACGGCCCATCCTGCGAAGCTACCCTGCGGATAACCGCCTTGGTCTCCTCGGCATCGGCCGGCACAATCACGCGCATATTCAGGATCGAGCGCATCAAAGCAATATCTTCAATCGCCTGATGGCTGGCCCCGTCCTCGCCCACTGTCACACCGGCGTGGCTGGCCACGATCTTGACATTGAGCCGCGGATAACCGACTGTATTGCGAATCTGCTCCCAGCAGCGGCCGGTGGCAAACATCGCAAAAGTGCTGGCAAAAGCAGTCTTGCCGGACACCGCCAAGCCAGCCGCCAGACCGATCATATTTTGCTCGGCTATGCCGGCGTTGAAAAACCGCTCTGGAAATTCTTTGGCAAACCAACCGGTGCGCGTGGAGCCGGAAAGATCGGCGTCTAGCACCACAATATTTTTATTTTCCCTGCCCAGCTCGACCAATACTTTGCCGTAAGCATCGCGGGTAGCCGCTTTTTCCGCCATCTTAAAGCGCCGCCCCTTCTTTTACTTTGGCAATGACATAAGCGACATCCGCGTCGGTCAGCTCAGGATAAACCGGGATAGAGAAAATCTGCTCCGCTATTTTTTCCGCCACTGGAAAAGCGCCTTTGCCCTGCCGCAGATCGGCAAAAGCCGGCTGGAGATTGAGCGGCAGCGGATAATGCACCGCCGCGCCGATACCGCTGTCTTGGAGATATTTCTGCAAAGCATCCCGTTTACCGGACAACAAAACGTACTGATGATAAATATGATTGCTGTACGGCTGTACGGCCGGTGTTCGCAGGCCCGGCACATCCTGAAAAGCCTCCGTATAAATCCGGGCGATCTCCTGCCGGCGTTTCGTCCACGCAGCCAGTTTTTTTAATTTGAGGCGCAGAATACAGCATTGTATCTCGTCAAGGCGCATATTGTAGCCGATGGTCTCGTGCCGGTAAGTCTCGCGCATCCCGTGGGCGCGCAGAATACGAATTTTGTCGGCAAGCACGGGATCATCAGTCGTGACCGCGCCGCCCTCGCCGCAGGCGCCCAGATTTTTAGTCGGGTAAAAACTGTAGCATTCCGCCGCAAAAATCCCGCCGATCGGACGGCCTTTATATTCCGTGCCGATAGACTGGCAAGCGTCGCCAATGATCAGCAAATTGTGTTTCCGCGCAATCGTCTCGATGGCATCAACATCAACAGAATGGCCGAAAAGATGCACGGGCAAAATCGCTTTGGTTTTTGGCGTGACTTTTTTCTCAACCTGACTAACGTCGATACAATAAGACTCCGGCTCAATATCCACAAAAACCGGCGTCGCGCCCAGATAGCGGACAGCCTCGGCGGTGGCAATAAAAGTAAACGGCGTGGTGATGACCTCGTCGCCCGCCCCGATGCCCGCCGCGCGCAAAGCGACCAAAAGCGCGTCCGTGCCGGACTTGACCGGCACAGCGTATTTCGCGCCAACATATTCCGCCAGCTCGGTCTCAAAGGCTTTGTTGTGCTGGCCAAGTATGTAC
>JAITIS010000129.1 GCA_031279305.1 Candidatus Margulisiibacteriota bacterium
CAGCAGAATGCCTTTGTTGCAAAGCTCTTTTAAGGCATTCATATTATGACTCACAAACAGCACCGTGCGCCCCTGTTGTTTAGCCACGTCGTTCATTTTGTTCAAACATTTTTGCTGAAAAACCGTATCGCCTACCGCCAACACCTCGT
The DNA here is from genome assembly GCA_031279305.1 of Candidatus Margulisiibacteriota bacterium. Lineage (GTDB taxonomy): Bacteria > Margulisbacteria > Termititenacia > Termititenacales > Termititenacaceae > JAISQA01. The sequence continues at coordinate 150 of JAITIS010000129.1, forward strand.
CCATAATCAGTATCTCCGCGTCTAAATGCGCCGCCACGCTGAAAGCCAGACGCACATACATACCGGAGGAATAACGCTTGACCGGCGTGTCGATAAATTTCTCCAGCTCCGAAAAAGCAATAATCTCATCCATCTTTCTGGCAATCTCCCAGCGCCGCATACCCAGAATAGCGCCGTTCATATAAACATTTTCCCGTCCAGTCATCTCCTGATGAAATCCTGTGCCCACTTCCAACAAAGAAGCCATGCGTCCTTTTATTTTAATAGTTCCGGTTGTTGGAGAGGTGATTCTGGTCAGAACTTTGAGCAGTGTAGATTTACCCGCGCCGTTCTTGCCGACTATGCCAAAAGCATCGCCTTTTTTTACCTCAAAAGAAATATCATTAAGCGCCAGAAAATGTTTTCGGCGCTCTTGGTCATACTTGTGTGTGTTGTCCGCCGTGACCAGACTGTTCGGATCTTCTCTGCCGCGCACTCTCGCCCACCAAGACTGAAAATCGCGGTAAATATCCTGACCGGATATCGCGCCCAGACGGTATTCTTTGCTGATGTTTTCGGCTTTTATGACTGGATCAGCCATCTGCCTCTCCAGAAATTATTTCGCTGACCACATACTGCGGAGCATTATTGATAGAGATATAAATGCGTCCGATATACTCGCCGATAATGCCTAACATAGCCATTGTCACCCCGCCGATAAAAATAACCGCCGCCATAATCGAAGAGTAGCCAGCGACCATATTGGGATCTAGAAATTTTTCTACGAGTATCCAGGCCGTATATAAAAACCCTACAACAGACAGCGCAAAACCCAGCAAAGAAGCCAAGCGCAAAGGCTTGATCGAAAAAGCGGTGAAGCCATTTAACCAAAGCTCAAATAATTTGCGAAAAGAATAACCCGAACGCCCAGACTTGCGCTCCTGATGTTCTACCCGCACATCGGCCAGTCTGCCGGTGGTGCGCAAAAGCAGGCCGACGGGATAAACATAAGGTCCTTTGTATTTAAGTATCTCGTCTATCACAAATTTTCTGGCTATATAATAACTGATCATCACCTGCATACCGCGCGGCTTGCCGATTAAAATCTCGGCCATAAAATTATTTAAGACGCTGCCAATATTTCTGAGCAGATTATGGCGTTTGTGTTTATAGGCGGCAAAAACCACATCATATCCCTCATTAAGTTTATCGATTAATTTGAATACTTCGAGCGGAGAACATTGGCCGTCATCATCTATAGATACCACGGCATCGCCGGTCGCTCTGGCGTATCCAGCCATCAGAGCACAGTATTGGCCGAAATTTTTGGCTAATTTCAGGCCTGTGATATTCTTATATTTTTTTGTCAGACCGGTTATTTTCTCCCAGACCTTATCCGGCGAGGCGTCATTGACCAGAATCACCTCACAAGCATACTTGCTGTTTTCCAGCGCGCGGAATATTTCCGCCGTCACATTCTCTATAGTGTTTTCCGAACCATAACAGGGTATGACAAAAGAGATTTTTTTTAGAGTTTTATCTGCCATTTTCTATACCTGCTAAAATACAAACTATTCTCTCGCTCGCGCTGCCATCTCCGTAAGGATTGCCAGCTCTGGCCATTTTACTATACACGCGCCGATCGGTCAGCAATTTCTGCGCGGCGCGGATTATGTTTTTCTGGTCCGTGCCGACCAGCAGAGCATTGCCAGCTTTGACGCCTTCCATGCGCTCGGTCACTTTACGCATAACCAGCGCTGGCTTGCCAAGGGACGGAGCCTCTTCTTGTATGCCGCCGCTGTCAGTCAAAATAAAATAACATTTCTCCAGCAGCCAGAGCAGGCAGGGATAATCCAGCGGCTTAAGCAGGTGAATATTTTTTTCTTTACCCAGTATTTTATACACTGGTTTTTGCACGTTAGGATTGAGATGCACAGGATAAACAATCTGCGCATTATTGTTTTGGCGCGCAATATTCCGCAGCGCAGCGCATACATCCTCAAATTGCCGGCCAAAACTTTCCCGCCGGTGACCGGTGACCAGAATTGTTTTTTTATTTCCATCCAAAAAAGAAAAATATTTTTCATAAGTCCCGCTATTTTTCTTAATAATATCCAGACCAAGAAATAAAGCGTCAATTACTGTATTGCCGGTTACAAAAACATTTTTTGTAATCCCCTCGCGCTTTAGATTTTCCGCCGCAGTTTTTGTCGGCGCAAAATGATAGTCTGCCAGATGTCCGGCTAGGATACGGTTTAGCTCCTCGGGATACGGCGAATATTTATCCCCGCTGCGCAAGCCGGCCTCGATGTGAACAACCGGAATTTTTTTATAATAGCCGGCCAGCGCGCCGCAAAAAGCCGTGGTCGTATCACCCTGCACCAGAATATAATCCGCTTTAGACTTAGCTATAACTGTATCCAGCTTTTGCAGCATATCCGCGGTAATTGTAAAAAGAGTTTGATCGGGGCGCATAATTTTCAAATCATACTGCGGTTTGATCCGGAAAAATTTCAATACCTGATCGAGCATTTGCCGGTGCTGGCCGGTCACACAGACCAGCGGCTGAAGTCTGCGGCTAGCAGACATTTTTTTGACAAGAGGCGCCAGTTTTATAGCCTCAGGCCGCGTGCCAAAAATGAACAAGCATTTTTTTTTCACTTTTATATGGTATCCGCAAAATTTTTCTCAACGCGGCTAAAAAAGATCACGCCTAAAAACAGCACGAGCAGCGCGAAACAAATGCTCCACAGCGTCATCGCTAGATTGACCGTGCCGGCACCTAAAAAAGCCAGACGAAAAGTCTCGATCACCGGCACCATAGGATTAAGCATTGCCAGCAGACGCCATTTTTCCGGCACCAGACTAAAAGGATAAATAATCGGAGTGGCGTACATAGCGAGCTGTATCAGATAGGCCATCGCAAACTGCAAGTCTTTGTATTTGGTGGTCAGCGACGAGGCGATGATGCCCATACCGCCGGCCATTATGGCAATATGCGCCAAAAGCAGCGGCAAAAGCAATATACACCAATTGGGCTGTATAGCCGCGCTGTTAAACAAGTAAATAAAATAAACCAGCAGGAACAGGCCAAACTGAATAAAAAATTTGAACAAGTCACTCAACGCCGCGGCAACAGGCACGACCAGCCGGGGAAAATAGACTTTGCTAAAAACACCGGCGTTCACCGTAAAAGTATTGGACGTGCTGGTCAAACAGCTGGAAAAATAATTCCAGCAAACTATGCCGGAAACATAAAACAAGATCATCGGCACGCCGTCCGTCGGCAGGCCGGCTATCGCGCCAAAAATAACCGAGTAGATGCCGGAAGTCAAAAAAGGCTGAACAAACCACCAAGCCGGGCCTAATATAGTCTGCTTATAAGTCACGGTAAAATCGCGGTAAACGTACAGCTTGGCCAAATCGCGGTAACGCCAGACTTCGCGCAGATTGATGTCAAACCAGCCGGTGCGCGGCTTGATGATCACATCCCATTCCGGGTCCAAGCCTATTTTGGCAATTTTTCTTTTTAGCCTGCTGAAAATCAAAATAAACCTCTCTTAAAAAATCATAACAGGATATGTTAATATAGGTCAAATTCGGGAGGGTTAAATGGCCAAAACAGCCTTAATCACAGGTATTACCGGACAGGACGGTTCGTATCTGGCCGAGCAGCTGTTGGCCAAGGGCTACGCAGTGCACGGTATTATCCGCCGTTCCAGTTCTTTTAACACCAAACGCATCGATCATCTGTACAAAGATCCGCATAATAAAAACATCCGTCTATTTCTGCATTACGGCGACTTGACCGACAGCAGCAATATTAACCGCCTGTTAGAAAAAATCGCGCCGGACGAAATTTACAACCTCGGCGCTCAGTCGCACGTGCAGGTGTCCTTTGAGGTGCCGGAATACACGGCGCACGTAGACGGTGTCGGCACGCTGCGTTTTCTCGACGCGATCAAGGAAGCCGGTTTGAAAGACCGCACCAGATTTTATCAGGCGTCCACCAGCGAGCTGTACGGTCTGGTGCAGGAAATTCCCCAGACGGAAAAAACGCCGTTTTACCCGCGCTCGCCGTACGCCGCGGCCAAACTTTACGCCTACTGGATCGTGGTTAATTACCGCGAGGCTTACGGATTGCACGCTTCCAACGGCATATTATTTAATCACGAGTCGCCTCGCCGCGGCGAGACGTTCGTCACGCGTAAAATCACGATGGCTGCCGCCGGCATCAAGGCTGGTCTGCAGGACTGCCTGTACATAGGCAATCTTGACGCGCGCCGCGACTGGGGTTACGCGCCGGAGTACACTGAAATGATGTGGCTGATGCTTCAGCAGAAAAAACCGGATGATTATGTCGTCGCCACCGGCGAAATGCACACGGTGCGCGAGTTTACGGAA
>JAITIS010000039.1 GCA_031279305.1 Candidatus Margulisiibacteriota bacterium
GCTGTTGCTTTACTGGCTGATTTTTCGGCGTCTGGATGCAGGCGTATATCTCTGTTTCATCGCCGGTGTTTTTTTGCTGGGCGTTTTTGCTTCGGGCGAATATGACCGCCTGCACGGCAAACACGACGCTCCAGAAACTGTGATTGACGAGGTGGCCGGCCAGTCCATCGCGCTTTTGCCTCTGTTTTTCTGGAATTTTAACGGCTTTTATCCGGCGCTGACTTCACTGCTGGCTTTTATTTTATTTCGTTTTTTTGATATAGTAAAACCTCTTGGTGTTTGGCATATCCAAAAACTGCCCGGCGGCTGGGGTGTAATGCTGGACGATGTGCTGGCCGGTTTTTACGCGCTGGGAGTGTGGTTGTTAATTTTATTGAGCGTGATTTTCTTGTGGTTTTAGGAGTGCAGGGATGACAGAAGCCAAAGTAAAAACACCAAACGGTTTTTCCGCTTTTTTTCAGCTGAAGGAGCGCGTTCCCAATAAGCAATATGAGAAAAAATATTTATTTTTAAGTGTTTTTTGCAGCCGCCTGCGCCTCAAACCCAATCTGCTGTCCTGCCTAGCTTTGTTTTCGGCGATTTTGACCGGCGGTTTTTTTCTGCGCGATTTTCTGGAATTGGCGGCGCTGTTCTGCTGGCTGACCTGGTTTTTCAGCCATTTTGACGGTATTTACGCACGGCAGACTGCTTCCGAGAGCCGTTTTGGCGGTTTTTTTGATGCCATAGTTAATATCGCCTGCGATCTTTTTCTGCTGGTTTCCCTGACTATTAAATATCTTTTTGCGGCCAATTATGTATTGGCCCTAGTTTTGCTTGGCCTGTTGGCCCTGCGGGCTTTGATAATGACTGTGCGCGCCGAGCTAAAAATATTTAAGATAAAAAATACGGAGAGTTTTTACGGCCGCGCGGAGTTCTGGCTGGTTTTTACCCTAGGTATTTTGCTGGACAGAGTGGCGCTGGCCGCGGCTATCAGCTTTTTCTTATTTCTACTGAACGGTCTGCAGCTTGGCGCGCAGAGTTTTGTGCTGTACAAAACCAGTCCCAGACCGCCTGTCAAACAGTTATTTTCCAGAGGCAAAAAGAAACATCCGCGGAAACACAGGTCAAAAAAATGAAGCGGGCTTTTGCGGAAATAAATTTGGCCAAATTGGCGGATAATTTGCGGCATTATCGCGCGGGTTTGCGTCCCGCTGTGTCCGTGATGGGCATAGTCAAGGCCGACGCTTACGGCCACGGCGCGGTGCCGGTAGCCCGGCGGCTGCTCAGAGAGGGCGTGAATTATTTTGGCGTGGCTTGGCTGTCCGAAGCCGCGGAACTGCGCCAAAACGGCATTGCCGCATCGGTGCTGGTTTTAAGCCAGCCGGATCCGCGTTATATTGCGGAGATTATCGGCTTAAAAGTAGTGCAGGCTGTGTACGATTATGATTTTGCTGCGCGGCTCTCGCAGGCCGCCGAGCAAAAAGTCCGGGTGCATATCAAAATCGACACCGGGATGAACCGCATCGGCGTCAAGCCGGACGGACTGGCGGATTTATTAAAAAAAATCAAAGATCTGAAAAATATCAAAGCAGAAGGCCTGTTTACCCACTTGGCCTGTCTGGATGATTCAGGGCGGCGCCAGTTAAAACTCTTTGCGGAATGCGCGGCGCTGGCCAGAGATATTTTGCCGGAGATCAAATGCATACACGCTTTGAATTCCGGAGGAACGCTGGCTTTCCCGGAAGCCGAACACGATATAGTGCGTTTGGGCATCGGCCTCTACCGCGGCGTGCTGACGCTCAAATCCAGAGTGATGACCGTAAAAACTATTCGTGCCGGAGAAGCGGTGAGCTATGGCGCGGCTTTTGTGGCGGACAGGCCGACACGCCTTGCGACGATCTCCATCGGCTATGCAGATGGACTCAGCCGCCTGCTTTCCAATAAAGGCCGTGTTTTAATCCGCGGCGGTAGATACGCTCTTTGCGGCAATATTTGTATGGATATGTGTATGGCTATCGTTGATGAGCAGGTTGAGGCCGGCGACGAAGTGGTAATTATTGGCCGGCAGGGCGCCGAAGAAATCACCGCGCAGGAGCTGGCGGATTTGACCGGCACTATCGACTATGAGATTATGTGCGGCATAGGCAAAAGGGTGCCGCGGGAATTTAAGGAGTGACAGTGGCGTATCTTTCCCTGTATCGTAAATATCGCTCGCAGGATTTTGACGCCATCATTGGCCAGCCGCAGATTGTGCAGACTATCAAAAATGCGATCTCGCTGGAGCGGCTGGCGCACGCTTATGTTTTTTCCGGCCCGCGCGGCACGGGCAAGACCAGTCTGGCACGCATCTTGGCAAAAGCCTTGAACTGCACTGCGGCGGACAGGCCTGTGCTCAAGCCCTGCTTGAAATGCTCAAACTGTGAAAAAATTAAAAGCGGTGTTTCGATCGATGTGCTGGAGATTGATGCCGCGTCTAACCGCGGGATTGACGAGATACGCCAGCTGCGCGAGCAGGTAAATTTTGTGCCGGTAGAGTCCCGATACAAAGTGTATATCATCGATGAAGCCCATATGCTGACCACCGAGGCTTTTAACGCGCTTTTGAAAACGCTGGAAGAGCCGCCGGTGCACGCGCTTTTTGTGCTGGCGACGACAGAGATACAGAAAATTCCGGCAACTATTTTGTCCCGCTGCCAGCGGCTGGATTTTAAGCGTATTCCAGCGCCGGAGATCGAAGCTCATCTGCGGGACGTTTGCCAAAAAGAAGAGGTGTCTGTCGACGCCAAATCGCTGAATTATATAGCCAGACTCTCAGACGGCTGTATGCGCGACGCGCTGTCGCTTTTAGACCAGCTAATTTCTTTTCGTGGCGCGCGGGTTGTCTTTGACGATATTCTGCTTTTGCTCGGCGCGACGCTCAACGCTTCCCTGACCGAGCTGTTAGAGAAGATACTGCAAAGCGATCTATCCGGCGCGTTGGCCTTGATTGATCAGCTGATTCTGTCCGGTAAAAATATTCAGAGAGTGTGCGTCGATCTGTTGGACTATCTGCGCAATCTTCTTCTGCTCGCGCTGGGCGCGGAAAAGGCGCTGGATTTAAGTTCGGACGATATCGCCGCTCTGCGCGCGCTGTCCGGACGGACTAGCGCGCAAAATTTGCGGCGGATGATTCTGCTTTTTGCCAGAGCAGAGGCAGATATGCGCTGGAATCCTCATACTAGGCTGGTTTTCGAGCTGGCGGTTATGGAGCTATGCGCCGGGGCAGAGACAGCCGTTTCGCGCCAGCAGGGAACTTTGCCTCCTCCGGCGGCTGTTCCGGCGCAGGCTGAAAATGCCCCGCCGCCTCCGGCTGTTTCCAGGACGCCGGGAATGGCGGAGATCAAACATTCTTGGCCGACTTTTATGAGCAAAGTAAAACAGGCCAACCCCCAGCTTTTATACTTGCTCGGCGAGGTGCAGATCAAAAGTTACGAGCAAAATACGCTGACCATTCAGTTTAAGGAAAGCTATTCTTTTCACAAAAATAAATTATTGCAGCCAGCCAATAAAACGGCGGTGGAACGTATTTTGAAAGAAACCTACGGCGGTGATATTGCCTTGGATGCTGTGCTGGAAGAAAGCCGTCCGGCGGAGCCCAAAAAAGAAACCGCAGTTCCCCAGGATCCGCAGGTGGAGCTTTTAACCAGCGTTTTTCCGGGTAAAATAATCAAACGCTAGTCGTTGCGAAATAAGACGCGCTGTGTTAATCTCCAGCGTATGAGGCCGGAGATTCCTGCTAAGTTTGAGATCGTGGTAAAAAAGGAACGCAATGCTTTCAAGGCCACTTGTTCGATATTTCCCGGAGTTATCGGCACCGGCAAAAACGAAGAAAAGGCTATCGAGGCTCTGGCGGACAGCTTGGCGGATAAAATGGGCTCCGCGGTCAAATCCGCGCTGGATGAATTTCTAAAAAAGGACTTGTTGCGTCTGCTGCGCACGGAGGCTAAAATCTCGGCCAGTTTGACCCCGCCCCGCCTTGCTGTAAACGGCGCGGAGACTGCGCCGCCCAAGTTTACAGATAAACTGCCCAAAGCCTGTAAAATGCAGTTCGCTATTCCGCCGATCGAAATGCTTTTGCGCGGCACGAATATCCGGCTGGATAAATCTCACCCGGCGCTGCGCGGTTTGCTGTTGGTGCTGGGACTGCGTACAGCGCAAAAAGACCTTTGCCGCCGTTTTGCCTGTCTGGAACAGGAGTATATGGACGCGCTGGATGACCAGTTTTTTTTCACGCTCCTAAATAACGGCGCCTTTGACACCTTACAGCCGACCGGACACCGCACTCCGCTGGGTATGATGCTGGGTATTCCGCTGTCTTTCAATTAGAATTTTATGACTGGAGAAGCAGAGCAATTAAGCACGCTCCGGCATAGCGCGTCGCATATTCTAGCTGCCGCGGTGAAACATCTTTATCCCGGCGCTAAACTCGCCATTGGCCCAGCTATTGCCGCCGGTTTTTATTATGACTTTGATTTTCCAGAGCCGATCAGCGACAAAGATTTGCCGGTCATCGAAAAAGAAATGCAAAAAATTATTAAGCAAAACCCGCATTTCCTGAAAAAGATTGTCAGTAAAAGCGAGGCGGAAAAATTATTGCAAAATGAACCGTATAAACTGGAGCTGCTGGCGGATTTGAAGGACGGCGAGATTAGTTTTTACGACAGCGGAGATTTTAGCGATCTATGCGCCGGGCCCCATATGGAGAAAGCAGCTCAGATTAAAGCGGTGAAATTATTAAAGATTGCCGGCGCTTACTGGCGCGGCAGCGAGAAAAATAAAATGTTGACGCGCATCTACGGCACTGCTTTTGCTTCGCCGGCGGAGCTGGCGGATTACCTGCATATTCAAGAAGAGGCTTTGAAGCGCGATCACCGCAGGCTGGGCAAAGAATTAGACCTCTTTTCTTTTCATGACGAGGGTTTGGGTTTTCCATTTTTTCACAACAAAGGCATGATTCTCTGGAATACTTTGCTGGATTTCTGGCGAGAAAAACACCGCAAGTACGGCTATCAGGAAACCAAAACCCCGCTTATTCTTAACCGCGCGCTTTGGGAAAAAAGCGGCCATTGGTTCAATTACCGGGAAAATATGTATACCACGCGGATTGATGAGGAGGATTTTGTCATCAAGCCGATGAACTGTCCGGGCGGTATTTTATTGTACAGCGAGACCCAGCATTCTTACCGTGAGCTACCGCTGCGCTCGGCGGAAATCGGTCTGGTGCACCGCCACGAAAAATCCGGTGTGCTGTCCGGTCTTTTCCGCGTGCGCGCTTTTCATCAGGATGACGCGCATATCTTTATGACCCCGGAGCAGATCCTGCCGGAGATCCAAGAGGCGCTGAAACTGGTCGAGGAAATGTACAGCGTTTTTGGCCTGTCTTACCATTTGGAGCTTTCCACCCGCCCGGAAAAATTTGTCGGCAGTCTGGAGGCTTGGACGCGTTCAGAGCAGGCGCTGGAAGCCGCGCTCAAATCTGCCGGCAAAGAATACAAAGTTAATCCCGGCGACGGCGCTTTTTACGGCCCGAAAATCGACATTCATATCAAAGACGCTCTGGGGCGCACTTGGCAGTGCGGCACCATACAGCTGGATATGAATTTGCCGGAGCTTTTTGACCTGAGCTATATCGGGGCGGATGACCAGAAACACCGGCCGGTGATGATCCACCGCGTGGTTTACGGCTCGCTGGAAAGATTTTTGGGCATACTCATCGAGCATTATGCCGGCAGATTCCCGGCTTGGCTGGCGCCGGTGCAGGTGAAAATCCTTACCATCAGCGAAAAACATAACACGCGCGCGCAGGAATTATTTAATCAATTGATTGCCGAAGGCATCCGCGTCGAGCTAGATGCGCGCCCGGAAAAAATCGGCTACAAAATCCGGCAGGCGCAGCTGGAAAAAGTCGTTTATATGGCTGTCCTCGGTGACAAAGAATGCGCGGAAAATACATTGTCCATCCGCGACCGCGAGGGCAAATCCGAGACAGTAAAAACCGCAGATTTTATCCATAAGTTGCGGCAGGAAATTCGGAGTAGAATATAATTTTTGAACACGGTGTTTTTGCGTAAAAAAATGGGACGCTTAAAAATTTATGACGATAAATTATCACCAGAATTTTTAATGTAAATTCACTAAAAATTTATTTCAGAACAAACGCGATAAAAATTAATGCTCTTACCGGCTAATACTAGTTAGCGCCGGCAAGAGCTTTTTACGTTTGGAATAAATGAAAGACGGAAAACTTACGAAGTTTGAGAAAGATTGGGATTTATATCTTAAGAGCTTCACAGAGTGGAGAAATAGCGACGGCCTCAGAAAAATAGGTTTTACGCAATGGGAGGCGATTAGTAAAGTCCCGACGAAGGAATATATACAGAATAGTATTAGTGATGGTAAGCGAGATTTATACGATTTATACGTTAGAGAGACACAACAGAAAGAGCTGAAAATTCAAAATATTAATAAACGTGTAGAATAACTTGAGAAACGCTTGGGAAAGATAGAAAGCCCAAACCAAACTGAATAAAAACCAGCGTCTCTTTATTTTCAACGCCCGTCATTTTTGGCGGGTGTTCCTTTTATCGCTGTATTGTAAATAATCCCGCGCCAGCCGCGGCTTAAAAAGTCGCCTTTGGCAGAGTTTTTTAAATGCTGTATAATGCTTCCTGTTTTTGCCACTATATAACCAGGAAGTGATCTTGTGTCCGCCATACTCGCCGACCTCAAAAAGAAAGCTCAAGCCAAATCCCAAAAAGTAGTTCTCCCCGAAAGTTCTGACGGGCGTGTTCTTAAAGCCGCGGATATTATTCTCCGGGAAAAAATTGCGCGAGTCATTCTGCTGGGCGACGCGGCCAAAATAAACGAGCTGGCAGCCCAAATCGGCGCGGATATTTCCGCCGCGGAGATTATCGATCTTAAGCATTACGCGCGCGCGGCGGAGTTAGCCGCTCTTTATTATGCGCGCCGCAAACATAAAGGCGCGACGCTGGAAGAAGCGCAAAAACTGATGACTGCCGATCCCGTGTTTGCCGGAGCGGCGTTGGTCGGCATAGGCGCGGCGGACTGTATGGTCTGCGGCTGCGTCACGGCCACAGCGCAGGTTATCAAATCCGCGCTGTTTTGTATCGGAATGCAAAAAAACATTTCACTGGCATCCAGTTATTTTATGATGGTCTCGCCGGATAAATCTTTCGGCGAGAACGGCGTGTTATTTTTCGCGGACTGCGCGGTCAATCCCAGCCCCGATGCCGCGCAGCTCGCGGATATAGCCAAATGCACGGCAGACAGCCTGAAACAAATCATCGGCGCGCCGGCGCGCATCGCTTTGCTGTCTTTTTCCACCAAAGGTTCCGCGGCGCATCCCGATGTCGAAAAAGTGCAAAACGCGCTCAAAATAGCCCGGGAGAAATATCCTGATCTGGAGATAGACGGAGAATTGCAGGCCGATGCCGCGCTGGTGCCGGCGGTTGGGCGGCTCAAAGCTCCCGGCTCGGCCATTGCGGGTCAAGCCAATGTGTTAATTTTTCCCGACCTCGACGCCGGCAACATTGGTTACAAATTAGTCCAGCGTTTTGGCAAGGCCGAGGCTGTCGGTCCCATCTTGCAGGGGCTGGCTAAACCGGTGAATGATCTCTCGCGCGGCTGTTCGGTGCAGGATATTGTCAACACAGTCATCATTACGGAATTGCAGGCAGAGAACTAAAATGGAGGATTTATTTTTATGGCCATTCTCTCGGTAAACTGCGGCAGCTCTTCGCTCAAGTATCAGCTCTATGACTGGAACGCGCAAAAGGCGCTGGCCGGCGGTTTGATCGACCGTATCGGCCTTGAGAATTCCAATATTGCGCACAAATATGCCGGGCAGAAAATCGAGCGCAAAACTGGCTGCGCCGATCACAAAACCGCTTTTCATCTGGTGCTGGATTTTTTGCTCAAAGAAGCAAAACTCATCGGTTCGCTGGCGGATATAGAAGGCGTCGGCCACCGCATTGTGCACGGCGGCGTAAATTTTTCCGCCTCGGCGCTGATCGACGATGCGGTACTGGAAGAGATCAAGGCCAATAAAGAACTGGCGCCGTTGCATACGCCGCCCAATGTCACAGGCATCGAATCAGCGCGCGCGGCGATGCCGGACACGCCGCAGGTAGCGATATTCGACACCGCGTTTCATCAGACTATGCCGGAATACGCGTATACCTACGCGCTGGACTATGCGCTGGCGCAAAAATACAAGATTCGCAAATATGGTTTTCACGGCAGTTCGCACCGCTATGTCTCTGAACGCGCGGCGGAATTATTGGAACATAAAAAAAATTCTAAGATAATTATTCTGCACGTTGGCAATGGCTCCTCGCTCTCCGCGGTTAAAAACGGCAGATGTCTGGATACTTCGATGGGTTTTACCCCGTTGGCCGGGGTGATTATGGGCACGCGCAGCGGCGACATCGATCCGGCCGTGGTGCAGTTTCTGGCCAATAAACTAAATGAGCCGGCGGACAGAGTGTTAGATAGATTAAATAAAGAAAGCGGTATGCTCGGCGTCTCCGGTTTTTCCGATCAACGGGATATTCTGGCCGGCGCCGGACAAGGCAAGGGGCGCTGTAAGCTGGCTTTGCAAATGCAGGCCTACTCGATGAAAAAATATATCGGCTCTTATCTCGCGGCTTTGAACGGCGCAGACGCGCTTATATTTACTGCCGGTATCGGCGAGAACAGCCCGGATTTCCGCCGGGCGGTCTGTGAAAATATGGAAGCCCTAGGATTGGAGTTGGACGATGCCAGAAACCAAGAGTCTAACGGCTCCGAACGCCTCATTTCCGCTCCCAATTCCCGGATTAAAATTTTTGTCATTCCAACCAATGAAGAGTTTATTATTGCCAGAGATGTAATGGAGCTGGTGAGCATTAGGTAAAGCAATCCGGCGACCCTGCGGGCAATTCGCTTCTTAAAATAGAAAATGTTATAATTTCCCCGCGGTATTTTCTGACGGGGGTACTAATGTCCAAACTTTGGTCCGGGCGGTTTACAGCCGATACGGCAAAAGAAGCGCAGAATTTTACGGAATCTATTTCCTCGGACTGGCAGTTATACAAATACGATATACGGGTTTCTCTGGCCCACGCTGGCGCTCTGCGGAAAGCTAAAATTATTTCACCGGCTGAATATCGAAAAATTGCCGCCGGCTTAAAAGCCGTGGCCAAAGCAATAGAGCGGGGCAGGATTAAATTTAACCCGGCTCTGGAAGATATTCATATGCATATTGAAAACGCGTTGATCCGCAGGATCGGCGCCGCCGCTAAAAAACTGCATACCGGCCGTAGCCGCAATGATCAAGTGGCGACGGATATTCGCCTCTATCTCAAGGACAAACTGACACTGCTGTCCGGCCAGCTCAGCGTGTTTTGCGCGGTTTTGCTGGAACAGGCGGAAAAAAATAAAAATCTAGTTATGCCCGGACATACTCATTTGCAAATCGCCCAGCCAGTACTGCTGGCGCATCATATTTTGGCTTATGTGGAAATGTTTTTGCGGGACAGAGAAAGACTAGCTGGCGTTTTGCGCCGCACGGATGTCCTGCCGCTCGGCTCGGCGGCGCTGGCCGGCGCGGCGTATCCATTAGACCGGCAGGCTGTGGCCAGAGAATTAGGTTTTGCCGCGGTATCTGAGAATTCTCTGGACGCCGTGTCCGACCGGGATTTTCTGGCGGAGTTTCAGGCCGCGGCCGCTCTGTTGATGACGCATTTGAGCCGTATGTCTGAAGAACTGATTTTGTGGAACAGCGCGCAGTTCGGTTATGTGGAATTAAGCGACAGTTATGCCACCGGCTCCTCGATAATGCCGCAGAAAAAAAATCCCGATATTCCAGAACTGGTGCGCGGCAAAACCGGACGGGTGATCGGCAATATGCTGAATATTCTCACTGTGCTGAAAGGATTGCCGCTGGCCTATAACCGCGATTTGCAGGAAGACAAACAGCCGCTTTTTGACACCGTAGATACTGTTCTGTCCTGCCTGCTGGTGATGACCGGCCTGTGGCAGACAGTGCGTTTTAACGGGGTAAAAATGGCCGAAGATGCGGAAAAAGGTTTTTCTACGGCTACCGATTTGGCGGACTATTTAGTGCGCAAAAATATTCCCTTCCGCGAGGCGCACAAGATTGCCGGACAGCTTGTGCGCTATTGCCTAGAATATGATAAGAAATTGACTGAATTGTCTCTGCCAGAATACTGGAAATTTTCGCGGCGGATTGGCGCTGATGTTAAAACAGCTGTTTCTTTAGCCGCGTCTGTCAACGCCCGCGATATTTACGGCGGCACCGCTCCGTTGCAGGTGGCCGCTGCTTTGCGCCGCGCCCGCCGGAGACTGTGAAAATGAAATTTGTCGCTGTTTCTCCTCATTTTGAGCGGGGAAACCGGGGTATTCTGGTTTTTCAGGATCAAAACGCCCATCCCCCCAAAATTTTTAGCGGTAAAAAAGACGAGGTCTACGCTTACGACACAGATTCCGGCAGGACTTTTTTAGTCGGCCTAGGCGCTCAGGCTGATTTTACCGCGGACGGTATGCGTCTGGCGGCTTACAATCTGCTCAAA
>JAITIS010000050.1 GCA_031279305.1 Candidatus Margulisiibacteriota bacterium
CTGGATAAACTCGGCCTGCGTTTTGCGCGCGATCAGATTAGCCAGCGCGGTTTTGCCCGTGCCGGGCGGCCCCGAAAAGATCAGCGAGTTGAGCCGGTCGGCTTCGATAGCGCGCCGCAGCAGCCGCCCCTCGCCGACGATATGCTCCTGCCCCACAAATTCCGCGAAGTCCTGCGGCGCCAGACGCTTGGCCAGCGGCATGCCGAGGTCGGTTTTAAATAAATCCATGCCTTAAGTATAGCAAATGGGTTAAAGTATATTTAGCGAAAATCTGGGTATGAGTTCCAGTATGCCAAAATTAAAAATAATATTTATTGCCATACTGCTGGCCTGTGTCTGCGCGGATAACAAAACGGCTTACGGCTTGGAAGATATTTTAACCGGCGCGGACGCCGCGGCGCGCGGCGGGACATATCTCGGCGAGACAGACAACAACAGTTTTGTTTTTCAAAACTACGCCGCTATAGCGGATAATCCCGCGCCGCGGGTTGCCTTGACGGCTTTCAAATTGATCAGCGAAGTTAATTATCTTTCCGCGGCGTACAGCCAGGGCAATTTTGGTTTGGGCGCGCTGACTATCCGCGAGGACGGCGGCAAAATCCGCAGTAGCAGCAATCAGATCAGCGGCGGCCGCATTAGCTACAGCGACACCACGCTGTACGGCGCGTACAGTCTGCCGGTGGATTACGCGGGCGAACATTTTGCTCTCGGTTTACGCGGCAAATATTCCAGCCGTTATTTCGCGGGTCTCGGCGAGGCCGCCTGGGGATTGGGTTTTGACGCGGCCGGGCAGTATCAATACGGTGATTATTGGACTTTTGGCGCGGAGCTGAACAATTTGCTGGCCACAGGCCTGCGCTGGACTTCCGGCGAGACAGAGTTTTTGCCCGTGTCGCTGGCTCTTGGCGCGAAATTTAAAGCGTTTGGACCGGAAGGTTATTATTGGCAAAAATTCGAGCAACAAAGGCTGGATTTTTATGCGGATATACGCACAGCTGACTATGACGCGCTTTTTGGCGCAGGCGCGGAGTTTCATGCCACGGACTACTTGTCTCTGCGCGGCGGAGTTAGACAGGTGTACGACCTTTGGGGAGATATTGGCACGAAGTATTTGCGGTTTTCCGCCGGCGCTGGCGTGAATTGGCGCGGTTTTTATTTGGACTATGCCTACAATCCAGCGGACGATTTGGCGGAAACTTTGACCCATTTCTTTACTTTGGCTTATCGCTTTGATTTGCCGAAGCCAGAGCCTGAGGCCGAAGAGCCGGAAAAGGAGATTGGCGAGGAAGAATATGAGGAATATGAATATATAGAAGCGGAACCGGAGGAGCCTGTCCGCCAGCGTATTTTCTCGGATATAAGCCATTTACCGCTAGACGAGCAGCTGGCGATAGAAGACCTGGGCTATTTGGGCATTTTTGAGCCAGTCTCTGGCGCTTTGTTCCAGCCGCATACCGAGATGACACGCGGCGAGCTGGTGGCTATTCTGGTCGACTTGCTTGAGGAAGCCGGTATAGAACCGCTGACTGAAAATGAGGATTATGAAGTGGAGCTTTACTCTAATTATGAGGAAAAAGCCGTGGCTTATGGCTTACTGCGCGGTTATCCTGACGGCAGTTATCGCCTGGAGCAGGCTGTGCGCCGCGATGAAGCCGCCTGCTTCGCTATAAGATATGACAATATATTAAGCAGCACTAAACAATTAAGTAGTAATGCACAAAAATATAGAGATGTGCCAGATTTGCACTGGGGACGGATAGATATTAATATAACTAAACAGCAGAGCCTGACACAAGGAATTGGCAAGGATGTTTTTTTGCCGAAAACAAATTTAACCAGACTTGACGCAGCACGCATTATCTCCAGGCTGGAAACAATTCGTGAAGCGAGACAGGACTTGCCAGAACTATACCTAGACGAACAATGGCAGGATGATGTTCTGTGATAATTAACACAATGTTTTTAATGAATATGTGCATTATTGGTAAATAAAATGTGCAGTATTTGTGCAAACGTTATATAAAATTCGCATACACATACCGCAGGCATCATGGTTGTTTAGTATATATTAAAAAACTCACAAACGGCCATGTTAAATATTGATACACAGATAAAAACTGTTGCATTCGTTAAGATTTTGTCAAAAAACGGGAGAATAAAGCGTGTTTTTTAAATGATTGTGAAGATTTGGCTCATTGTAAATTGCGCAATCTGCGAATGTATAATTTAGGATTTTCTTGTATTGCGGTAAAATTTTAACAGCGTGCTTGTGTTAATTTATCATTACGTAAATTAAATATTATTAATCAACTATATATTTATATGTTTTTTGCTTTACAAAAACATTTTTCTATAGTACTATTGTAGATAAGTTTAGTATATGTAACTGCTTGCATGTGTTTTTAGGGGGGATTTAAACTCGTGAAAAGGTTTTCCTGTTTATTTTTATCGCTGATATTGTTGCTTGGTGTTTTACAGGCCGCGCCAGGACTTTCTCCGACCGTAGCGGAAATTCGTTCTAGTGATAATGATTGTTCTATTTTTACCTGGCATCAACCGGAAACGGAAGATGACCAAGAGATAATGGGCTACTATGTTTACTGGGGCGCTGACGAAAACGGCGTGTCGACTTATTTTCAAAACAATAATTTCCGCGATGACACCGCGCAGTCTTTTGATCCGCCGCCAGTGCAGGGTTTTGGCGAATATTATTTGCGGGTGCGTGCTGTGGACAAAACTGGACACAGCGGGGGCTGGGCGACAGTGCTGACTTACATATACGCGGATGAGGCGGAAATATTGGCCGAACTGACGGAAGATGAATACGAGGAAGAATACGAAGAAGAGTATTATGATGACGAAGAAACCGGGGAAGATTATTTTGCTGAAACTGTGGACGCGGAGGAGATAGAAATGACCGCGGCGGAAATTGAAGCCGAAACCCCCGAATTTATTGAGGATGCCGGCGGCGAGCTTTTGGCCGAAGCGCCGCAAATGTCCGGCGGAGAGTTTGTGATCAGCAAGGCTTCGTTTACTTTAGATGGCGATGACAATCCTTTTGTGCGGCCAATAATGCTGCCGGCGGTGATTCTTACCGAGGACGGCGCGCATTATCAGGATGTAGAAACCGAAGAGGCTCCGCAAGTTGCCATGCGGCCGATACAACTGCCGACGGCTATGCTGAGGACAGATGCGGTTGATACGGAAACAGAATACGCGGAGGAAGCCGACGCAGAGATTGAAACAGAAGCTGTGGAGACAGAAATTGCGGCTGTGGCGGCAAACGCGGAGCAGACAAATGCGGCGCTGTTTGATCCGGAACTGCCGCTGACCAGGAAAGAAATGTTTAGAATGATAGTGCGTTTATTGGAAGAACAAGGACTGCCACTGCCGGAAAAATCTGTCCCGCAGTTTTCTGATGTGCGCGCCGAGCAGCTGGCGGAGACTGAAAAAGCGGCGCGTTACGGTTTGTTGCGGGGTTTTCCTGACGGCACGGCGCGGCTAGACCAGCCGGTGCGTAAGGCGGAGGCAGCCTGTATTTTTGCCAGGTACAACGCGGCGCTCGGTGAGAGTTTAGGCAGCGCTTTTTTGAACGCGCCGGCTTTTGTTGATGTGCCGCGCACGCACTGGGCGTATCAAGAAATTGCGCAAACGCTGGCTTTTTTCCTGCCCGCCGCAGAAAATTATTTTCAACCGCAGGCGACGCTGTCACGCCTGGATACGGCAAGGATGCTGGCCAAGTTTAAATATGTGCAGGACCAGCGGGACAATTTGCCTCCTTTGACCGAGCGGCCTGCGCCTTCGGCCAACCCTGCGGAAAACGCGCACGTCTCGCGTCTGCCGGGAAAAGAACAGTAAAAAGCGATTTGTACTCCGGTTGGACAGGTGTATAATGCGGGCAGTCTAACTCAAGGGGGATTTCGTGAAAAGTTTTTTGCTTATAGTTTTTCTGTGGAGTGGTTTGTTTGCCGCGGATAAAATTTTGGCGACGATTGGCGCGGCGCACAATATCACCGATGCCGATGTCAAGGCTTATGTGGATACATTGCCGTTTGAGTATGCGCAGTTGTATTCCACGGCGGAGGGACAGCGTGATGCGCTCAACCGATTGATTAACAATAAGCTGCTGGCGCTTGAGGCCAAAGCGCAGGGCTATGAGCAAAACCCCGAAGTGCTGAAAACTCTGGAGAATATCAAAGAGGATATTATGACCGACCGCTACATCAGAAACTCGGTGGTCAACATTACGGTAAACGACGCGGAAGTTTCCAAATACTACAACGACAACAAGGCAAAATTTATTCAACCGGAAGCGGTGCGCGCCAGCCATATTTTAGTCGACACGGAAGATGAGTTGAAAACAGCGCAGGCCGCGCTGAACAAAGGCCGCGATTTTGCTGACGTGGCCAAAGAGTTTTCCACGGATCCAGGCAGCGCCGGCCAAGGCGGCGACTTGGGTTTTTTCACCAGGGGCCAAATGGTTGAGCCGTTTGAACAGGCTGCGTTTGCTTTAAAAAAAGGCGAGACCACAAAATCCGCGGTGAAAACGCAATTTGGCTGGCACATTATAAAAGCAACCGACCGCCGCACTGAAACCCAGCGGCCACTAGAGGAGATCAAGCAGGATATCCGCACGGCGTTGTTGCAGCAGAAACAAACGGAAAAACTTCAGTCGCTGGTCGAAGCCGCCAAGAAAAAATATCCGGTCAGTATTAAATAATGACTTTGCGGGTCAAGAGCGCCGCTAAAATAAATCTAGTCTTGAGCGTGCTCGGCAAACGCCGCGACGGTTATCATGAATTGCGGACTATCTTGCAATCAATTTCTTT
>JAITIS010000071.1 GCA_031279305.1 Candidatus Margulisiibacteriota bacterium
CTTTTGGCGCTGGATAAAAAAGATTTGACCTATGCTATCGGACTCAATGTTGCGGATTATTTTGAAAGCCAGAACGATCTGCCCAGAGCCATTGATATTTACCAGAATATTTTTCGTAAGTTTCCGGCGGAGAAAGTAAACACCGCGCAGAAAATGGCCAAAGTGCTTTCCAAGCAAAAAAAATATCAGGAAACCATAGACCTATTCACAGGACTGCTGGAGGCGGACGAGCAGACTGCCAATCCGCTGGCTTATTATGTCGGGGTGAGCTATTACACGCTGGAAAATATGGACAGCGCGGACGAGTATTTTCAGCGGGCGCTTAACGCTGGTTACCGCGACGCCGATGTGTATCTCAAGCAGGGCGAGATCAAGGTGCGCAAAGGCCAGTGGCAGGCCGGATTGGATTTATTAAACGAAGGCATCAAGCTGGGCGGTGTGATTTTTACGCCGGAGGCGAACACTTATAAATATTTTGGTCAGGCTTACGCCAAACTGGACGACACCAAAAACGCCGCGGATAATTTTCGCAAAGCCATAGCCGCCGGCAGCAAAGATGCGGATGTTTACCTGCAGTACGCCGCCAACGCTTCACTGAACAGAGATTTTCAGGGTGTGCTGGAGGCGCTGGAACCCCGAGCGCAGGCCAATGACCGCAATGCCGAGTTTCAGTATTATCTGGGTAGCGCCTATGACAATCTGGGTATGCCCCAGCAGGCAATTCAGTATTATCAAAAAGCCTTGGAAGCCGGGTACACCAACAGCGGCATAGTCCGGACGCGGATTGCCGAACTTCGCCAGAACAATGAAGAGGCCGCGGAATACTAAACTGCTGCTGCACGCCTGCTGTGCGCCGTGCGCTTCGGCGGTTTTGGAGAAACTCAGCCCCCGGCATAATCTGACGTTTTTATATTTTAATCCGAACATTCAACCCGCGGCGGAGTACCAGAAACGGCTGGCCGAGTTTTCGAAATTGAAGACGAAATTTAAGTTTGTAGCCGCAAAATATGAACCGGCTGGCTGGCTGGCGTTTACGCAGGATTTGAGCGCGGAGCCGGAGGGCGGCGCGCGCTGCCAGCAGTGTTTTAATTATCGTCTGGATTATGCCGCCCGCACAGCCGCCGAGCTGGATTTCCCGGAATTTGGCACGACGCTGTCCATATCACCGCATAAAAATTTGGAGCAGGTAAACACTGCCGGGCGCGCCGCGGCCCAGAAATATGCTGTTAAATTTATAGAATTTGACTTTAGTTCTTTATTCCGGCGCAGTATAGAATTATCCAAAAAACTGGGGCTGTACAGACAAAAATACTGCGGCTGTTTGTTTGCCAGAGATGTATGCCCGAACTAAAACCTGTTAAAGAAATTATATTGGGACAGTCCACTATCCGCGCGCTATTGTCCCGGCGGCCGCGGAATGTGCATAAATACACCGCTGGCCGTGTGCTGGTGATCGCCGGTTCGCGCGGTATGACCGGCGCGGCAGTGCTGGCCGCCAGAGCAGTTTTGCGCTCCGGCGCCGGATTGGTGGTTCTGGCTGTGCCGGCGGAGCTGGCCGATCTGGTTGATGCGCAGACGCCGGAAATACTGACCCTGCCGCTGCCTTCGCGCAGGGGCGTTGTTGTGCCGTCCGCTCTGGCGGCGCTAAACTTGCGCAGATATGATTGCGTGCTGGCCGGGCCTGGACTGGGCGCACAGCCGGCTGCCCGGGATTTTGCCGCGGGTTTACTGCGGCGCATCAATAGCTCCTATCCCGCCTTAAAAATAGTTTTGGACGCCGACGCTTTGCGGGCTTTGCCCCATTTAGAGCACTTTAGACTGCGGGCGCGTGCTATTCTTACGCCGCATACCGGCGAATTAGCCGCCATACTGGGCTGTGCGTCTGCCGCCGTGCGGAAAAATCCTTATACTCTGGCGCGTCTAGCCGCGCTGAAATACCAAGCGGCGGTGGTCTTAAAAATGGCGGATCAGACTTATATTGTGCGGGACAACGGCCGTTATTTTCTGAACTGCAACGGTAATCCGGGGATGGCCACGGCTGGCAGCGGAGATGTGCTGGCTGGCCTCATCGCCGGTTTGTGGGTTTCCACGCCGGGTATGACCGCGCTGCACGCCGCCGCGGCGGGGCCTTATGTGCACGGGCTGGCCGGCAATCTGGCCGCGGCAGAACGCTCAATAGATGGTATAATCGCCTCGGATATTCTGGATAATGTGCCCAAAGCCTTGAAAATACTAAAAGGGGAATAAATGCTAAACCGTTATTCTTTGCCCGCAATGCGCGCCGTCTGGGCGCCGGAAAATAAATTTCAAAAATGGCTGGACATCGAGCTGGCGGCCTGCGAGGCCAATCACAAACTAGGCTTGATGCCTAAAAAAGATTTGCGGATCATCAAAGCCAAAGCGTGTTTTGACATCCGGCGCATCGACGAGATCGAAAAAGAAACCAATCACGATGTCATCGCTTTTTTAACCAATGTCGCGGAAAATGTCGGCCCGGCCTCGCGTTTTATTCATCTGGGGCTGACTTCCTCGGACATCGGCGACACAGCGGCCTGCCTGCTGCTCAAACAGTCGGCGGGAATACTGGAAAAAGATTTGAATAGTTTAAGCGCGGTGTTAAAAAAACAGGCGCTGAAATATCAAAATACGATTATGATCGGCCGCACGCACGGTATTCACGCCGAGCCGACCACCTTTGGCCTGAAGCTTCTGCTCTGGTATGCGGAGATGCAGCGCAATAAAAAACGTCTGGCCAGCGCCCAAAAAGCCGTGTCGGTCGGTAAATTGTCCGGCGCGGTCGGCACCTATGCCAATATCGATCCGTTTGTGGAAAAATATGTCTGCCAAAAACTGGGCTTGACGCCCTGCGCCGTGGCCACGCAGGTAGTGCAGAGGGACCGTCACGCGGAGTTTATGGCCGCGCTGGCCATAATCGGCGCGTCGCTGGAAAAAATCGCCGTGGAAATCCGCCTCCTGCAAAAAACCGACACCGCCGAAGCCGCCGAGCCTTTTGGCCGCGGGCAAAAAGGCTCCTCCGCGATGCCGCATAAACGCAATCCGATCATCTGCGAGCGGATCACCGGGCTGGCCAGAGTTTTGCGCGGCTACGCCGTCACGGCGCTGGAAAATGTGGCGCTCTGGCACGAGCGGGATATTTCCCATTCCAGCGCGGAGCGGGTGATTTTCGGCGACGGCTGTATGCTGCTGGATTATATGTTTTCGCTGCTAAATAAAGTAATCGCCGGACTGGAAGTCTATCCGGAGCGGATGAAACGCAATATGGACGCTTATGGCGGGATTATTTTTTCCCAGCGCGTGCTGCTGGCGCTGGTAAAAAAAGGCCTGACGCGCGAGCAGGCTTACGCGCTGGTGCAGCGCAATGCCCTCCGGGCTAGAGACACTGACGGCTCTTTTCGCGCCAATATCGCCGCGGATAAAGCAGCGCTCAAGCTGATCTCTAAAACAGAACTGCGGAAATTGTTTGACTATCAATACACTATCCGCAACGTGCAAAATATTTTCAAAAAAACGCTGGGGTAAAATATGTTCAATAAACTTAAAAAAATACTGGAGCGTGTTCAGCGTTTTTGGCAGCTCAAGGAGATTTTGAATAAAATCCCCGGCGAGCCCAAACAGAAAAATTATCAAGAAATGACCGCGGATGAATTTTACGATTTTATTCTGGCCGGCGGCTCGCAGGATGATTATTATGATTTTCTGCTGAATTTTCTTTTGACCGGTTATTTAGACGGCACTATCGATGAGCCGAAATTTAGATATTTTCTGGGCTTGAATAATCCTTTGCAAATTAACCGCTATGTGGACAAACTGCTGCGCGAGGCCAAAATGCAGGGTTCTCTTTACGAGGAAATGCTCAAGTATCATAATTCCGCGGACAAAGAAGATTTGCTCACGCTGTTAATGCCGGAACGCGCCAAAGACCGGAGCCGGCGGCAGATCGCCAATTTTTCCGAGCTGCAAGATATGCTCAAAGACAGCGCGGAGGAACTGCAAAAACAAAAACAGGCGTTGGCGCAGGCTAGAATGCTGGCGGAAGAAAAGAAACGCCAAGAAGAGCTGCGTCAGGCGGTGATTCTCAATTCGCCGGAAGCCGGGGAGCTTTTGGCTAGAGATACTTTTGAGACCGAAGAAAAACAAATCGAACAAGCGGCTGGCATTTTGTCCAAAGAATTGGAAAAACAGCAAAAAGGCACGGTGCTTAGGCAGGCGATTAATCCGGCAAAACATTCGGTGATTTCGGAAGACACCGCTCGGATGAGTCCGGGCGAACTGGTGGCTTATAAAAAACGGATTTTGAGCAAAATGCGCCGCGACATCAATACCAGCGGCGGCGCTAAGATATAGGAGGCTTAAAACTATGGCGAAAAAAAAACCGGAAAAAGACAGCGCGGCCTATTCCGCCGCCGGCTCGGCTATGGGGCCGATCTCCAGCGCGGGACTGGGTATGTCGCCGGTGGAACGCGTGCAGTATATACGGGAGATGCAGCGGGCTTCACCGGTGCAGAAAATTGCCGGCGCCCTGCAGGAGGTCAAATGGGAGGGTTTTGGCCTGCTGGGCAGTCTTTTTAGCAAAGGCGCGGCGGCGGCGCGCGGCGTCCACGACGCCTACGCGCAGATACGCCAGTCCCGCGGCGATCATTCTCTCAATCAGCATATCGAGGGTCTGACCGAAAATGTGCGCGGTCTGGAGCGCCTGCGCCACGAGATCGATCCCCAAACCAACGTGGATTTGCTGGACACACAGCAGCTGCCTAAAACCAGCAGTTTTTATGTGGAGCCGGACTGGGCGCCGAAACCTAAAGGCAAAATAGAATAGCTTTATTTTATTTCCACCGTTTTGCGGACGATTTGCTGGTTTTTAAGCTGGAAAAACAGCGTGTAGTTGCCGGAGCTGACCGGCAGTTTCAGGCTTTCGGCCGGTGTAAAAGAAATTACATTATATTCCGGGTCGAGCACCGCGACCTCTAACAGCTGTTCCGGATCCAGATTAAAAATAGTCAACTCATTGTTTTGCAGGCTGACCTGCGGCTGAAAATCCGCCGGCGCTCTGTCCTGAATGCTGGGAGGAGGTGAGCTGTTAAGCAGGAAATCAAAACCCATCCCGAATAAAAAAGAATTTTCCAGCTGGCTGTCCGGCGCGCGGAAAAGCAGCGCCAGATCGCAGTGAAAATCATAATACTTAAAACCGCTGCCCAGCGTGAATTCTTCCCGGCTGTTCAAGCCGCCGCGCAGGCAAAAAATATCGTCGATAAGCCAGCTTTCCGCGCCCAACGCCCATTCCCGCTGGTCTTCGTTAAAAATATCCAGATCACCGAATAACTGCACGCTTTTGGCGGCCAGCTGAAAACGGTAGGCCAGCCCGCCGGTCAAACGCCGCGCCAGATATTCAGTGGCGCCGGTAGTCCATTCCAGCGAGGAAATGACGTTGCGAAAAGTCAGTCCGGCATAGAGGTCTCTGGTCAGCATCTGGAGCAGCCCCAGATCCGCGGCAAACCCACTGGCTCCATAACTGTCTATGCTGTGCGAAATTATTTTGTAATTGACTCCAGCGCTTAATCCGCCGTTTAAGTTCGCGGCGGTGGCAATATTGAAAAAACGATATTCATCCGCGAAACTGCCGGTCTCCATTGCTTGTCCGTTTACTTCGACAGTTTTGGGTATATCGTTGATTCCTTCCTGCACAAAATTTAAGCCGAGCGGCGGCAGACCGTTATTTAATAAAATTACTCCGTCCAGCGAGGTGTGATTGACCAGCCCCATATTTTGGTAATAGGTCAACTCCAGCCCGCTTCTGGTGCTGTGCGCCAGTCCAGCCGGATTCCAGTAAGGCGCGCTGATCTGATCACGGCTGGCGGTGCCCGCGCCGCCGCGGGCCAGTCCGGATGCTCCAGAAGAGCGGTCTAGCAGATCTACCGGAAAGGACGCCAGCGCGGCGCTAAACAGCCAGAACAATGCTAGTGAAAAACGTTTCAATGCGCCCCCCCCGGATTTGCCGCTACATTATAATGGAATTACAAAATTTTTTCGCCTACAAAAACAACACTGCGGGAATTGTGCCCGGAGGACTCATTGTCCTTGATTGCTTTGAGCGCGGCGATCTTAGCCTTGCGGAAACGCTCTTCCCGGCTTAGCGGCGTAAACCTGCCGCCGGCGGGTTTTGCTGTTTTTACAATATTGCTTTGCACTTCCAGCGCACTGCCGCAGTTCTGGCAAAATTTAGAGTGATCTTGATTTTCGGTGCCGCAGTTGGAGCAGATCAACATAACATAACCTCCGCGCTTCGATTAGGTGATTAGCACTATACAATAACCTGTGGCGACGGTCAACGGCGGTGTCAAGCCTCGGTATTAAAACTAGATTTGGCGGCCTCATACTTATTTTTGGGCGACAGACGGGGATAAGCGGCGCGCTCTTCTATGATGTCGTCGATCAGCGCGTGCAATTTGTCCATTTCCTGCGTGGTGGCGCTGTCTGAAAGTCTGGGGCTGCCGGTCATTATATCCAGCACGGTCACTCCGCTGTTGTTGATAACCTGTATTTCCTCGCGGATGACTTTTTTGCCGGGTTCCACGCTGTACGCGGCGAACTCCGGATTGTACCGGTCGCGCAGCGAGATGATAAAAAGATATTTCTGATTATGGCTTAAATCAGTATCGGAAGGATAGGCGATGCCGTTTGGATGGGTGTGATAAACGCCAAAATACACCAGCCCGTGTTTTTGGGCGAAATCGTAGCCGCGGATAACGTCGTCGCTGGTCATTCCGAATTCTTTATGCTGGTCGCCGCCGGCTTGATTGTAAAGCGGCATCACGCCTTTGATTATGCCGTCCGCTGAGCCGCAGAGTATGCCGCCGGTCTCATAAGGATAATTTTCCTGCGCCTGCCGCATAATGAGATCGTATTGATGCTGGGTGATGACAAACATACCGGAATATCTTAACCCAAAACTAACGATCCGCAAATTTTATTTTAACCGATGAAAAGTACACTGCTGGCAAATGCGCGAAAATGCCGCGCAAAAAAATTAAGGAGGAAGTATGGAAAATAATGTGCGAAAAATTTTAGTGGTAGGAGCATTGGTCTTGTGTTCAGCGGCTTTCGCGGCGCCAGGGTGGTTTGTCAACACCGACGTCAATCAGGATTTTCGGTACAGACTGCACGACTATGCGCAGGAAGATGCCCCCAACAACGCGCATCGTTACCGGGAACGGCTGCGCTACCGCATCGCTTTGAAAACTAAAGTCAATGATGAGTTCACAGCTGGCGCAAGACTGCTTACCGGCGATGGCACAAATAGATCGACCACGCAAACTTTGGACAACGAATTTGAGAAAAAGCAGTTCAATCTGGATCAGGCTTATCTGTCTTACGCTCCAAAATGGGTGCCGAGCGCGCTTGGTTCTTTCAAAGCCACTGTCGGCAAATTTGATGTTAAAGAAGGGATCTATACGGTTTCCAGTATTATGTGGGACAGCAATATTTCGCTGGAAGGCGAATTGCTGAATTACACCTATAAAAATTTGGGCGTGGAAGGTTTGGATGTTTTTGCCAATATCGGCAGCTATGTGCTGGAAGGAGATGTCAATCCCGGCGCTCCGGTCAATCTGGAAGCTCGACAGCTGGGCTGGAAGTGGAAATTTCTTAAAAATTATAATTTTGACGCCGCTTATGCTCAATACACTGTGCCGGCTTTTAACACCTCTGCCACTGCCGCCAATCTCAATGTCGATGCCAGCGACGACAAAGCGCTCACCCACATCGGCGCCGTGTTGGGCGCTAAACTGACAGCGCCATACTTTGAAAAAGTGGCCTTGCTTTACGAAGACTACAGCAATCCGAATATCGAGACTAAAGACAATCACGGTACAGCCGCCGGCATCGAATTTGGCACGGCCAGCGTTGCTAAATTGGGCGATTATTCTCTGAGATATTTAACCCGCAAAGTAGAGGAAAATATCGGTTGGAATTATCTGGAAGATGCGCATAAAATCGCCGGTACGGAAGGCTCCCAGATAGTCCTGACTCTGGGGCTGGCGGAAAATGTCAGTTTTACTTATGATCAATATGATCTGAAGTATATTGACAAAGATAATGGCAAGCCTTGGAAAGACACCCGCTTCGAAATCAACGTGAAATTTTAGGGTGTTGAATAAAAATAAAAAAGGAGAAAATTATGCGTAACAAATGGAAAATAGGTCTGCTGGCGGTTCTGCTGGGCGCTCTGGGGTTTGCGGATCTGCTGGGCGCCGGGGCGACTTTTCCCCAGCCGTTGTATTCTAAAATGTTTGCGGTGTATGAGCAGCAAAAAGGCGTGAAAATCAATTATCAGGGTATCGGCTCCGGCGGCGGCATCAAACAGCTGACCGAGCGGGTTATTGATTTCGGCGGCACCGACGCCTATATGACAGACAAAGAGATCGCGGCGGCTGGAGCCAAAATAGTCCATATTCCGACCTGTATCGGCGCG
>JAITIS010000075.1 GCA_031279305.1 Candidatus Margulisiibacteriota bacterium
TAATGAGATAATCATTAGGTTGGCTAAATTAGCCTTATCATCGTTGCTGTATACAACCAAATCCAAGTCTGGTTTCTGTGTTTCTCCATCAACATTTATAGCAATCAATTCCTTAAATCTTTTCGGCTTTGATGTTATAAATATATTTTCTTTTACTAAGCCTTTTTCTTTTGCTTTCAAAAATAAATAAATAATTGAATTTGAGAATATCGAACCGACCGCCGTTTTGCTCGCTTGAGCAACATCATTTATTTTACCAGCGGTCTTTCTCTTCTTAATAATCGCCAAAACCTTGTCTTTCACGCCAAGAATTGTAGGGTGTAAGTATGAAAGCGCTTCCTTAGCGCCTTTTGTCGCAATAAGTCTATTCAATTCAACAAGAACTGGATTCATATAATATTTTGCGGCAATCTCTTCAATATCTTTAAGTTCTGTTTTATTAAGCATATATTGGCATTTTCTCTGTGAATAAATCAGTTTGAATATTCTCTACTCGAGCTTTGCCTAGTTCATATTGAGCAACAGTATTTAATATCTGCTCTGCAGTATGTCTAATCGCGGGCACTACAACGCTGTTGCCAAATTGCCGGTACGCTTGGCAGTCTGAAACTGGTATAACAAAATCGTCTGGATAACCGAATAATTTTCTCGCTTCGTTTGGCGTAAGCCGTCTTGGATTTTTTTTATCACCTTGTTTTACAAGTATCTCCGAGCCGTCTTTATAATACCTAGCGCTCATAGTCCTTGTATACTCTGTGAATTCTGGGCTTGCTAGACCAAATCCAAAACCATTGCCCTTTACTTCGCTGTTTTTCTTATGTTTTTGCAAGTAATGCCACAATTTATCCGACAAAGTATATTTACCATCCACGTCGTTTTCAAGGACATCTCTCAATTCAAAGATTCGTTTTTGCGGGTACTGCGGAAAATCAAAGTTTATATCTGGGAAAATATGCTTATCAAAACACACTATAAACACCCTTTGGCGATTTTGAGGAACATAGTATCTCGCATCGACAATTTTCTCAAAAATTTCATAATCTTGTTTTTTCAGCGTATTGTAAATCACGCGCCAAGTATTACCTCTGTCGTGTGATTTTAGATTTTTCACATTTTCCAAAAACATAATTTTAGGACGGGTTTCTTTGATTAGCCTGATAATCTCAAAAAATAATGTGCCTTGCGTTTCGTCCTCAAATCCGTGCTTTCTACCAAGAGAATTTTTCTTTGACACTCCTGCTATTGAGAATGGCTGACAAGGAAATCCAGCACACAAAATATCAAAATCAGGGATTTGTGCGCTCGTTACCTCTCGTATGTCTCCGAACGGCTCAATACCATAATTTGCCTTGTAGGTCTTTCGTGCCGGCTCGTTCCAATCAGAGGCAAAAACACATTCTCCACCCAAGCTCGCAAACGCTTGATGAAAGCCGCCGATACCGGCAAATAAATCTATAAACTTAAACCCCTTGTTAAACATCGAATTATTATATCATTTTAACTTGTTTTCACTTCACGCTAATAACTATGTATCATTTCCGTAAAAATCGTCTTATACACTGTGTCAATGCCAGTCAACAGCCCCCAAGCCAATCCTTTTTTTAGCAATCTGCATTTCTTCGTCGGCAAGTTTTCTGCCTATATTTTCCATTGCCGCACTTTGCACATCCGCTTCGCTGATTGAGAATGCAACATTATCTTTTTCTATGCATTTATTCATAAATCATTATAACAGTTTGCATCTTTGCAAAACCGTTCTTAATTTCTCCTTCTCCCCGGCATTAAGATCCACCAGGGGCAGCCGGGGCAGGCCGCATTGAAATCCGAGCATATTCAGGGCCGCTTTGATAGGCGCGGGATTGGTGGTAATAAAAATCACTTGAAAAATCTCGTCCAGCTCTTTATTGAGCTGTTCGGCTCCGGCCGCGTCGCCGGCCAGACAGGCCTCGATCATTTTTTTTATTTTCCGGCCGGCCAGATGCGATGCTACGGACACGACGCCGTAACCGCCGGCTTTCAGAACATCGAGCGTCATACTGTCATCGCCGGAATAGACCAGAAAATCCTCCGGCGCGCCGGCGATGATCTTTTTTATCTGCTCCAGATCGCCGGACGCCTCTTTGATCGCAAAATAATTGGGCAGAGCGGCCAGCCGCAGAGTCGTCTCCGGCTCCATATTACGCCCCGTGCGGGCGGGGATATTGTAGAGCATCAGGGGCAGACCTGCCGCGTCATTGACCGCCTTGAAATGCTGGTACAGGCCTTCCTGCGTGGGCTTATTATAGTAGGGCACTACCAGCAGCGAGCCGTCCACGCCGAGAGCCTCCGCGCGGCGGGTGTACTTCACAGCGGTGGCGGTGGAATTGGACCCGGCGCCGGCGAGGACTTTGGCTTTGCCGTTCAAGCCTTTTTTAACTTCCTGAAAAAGCGTGCGCTCCTCTTCATTGGTCAGCGTGGGCGACTCGCCCGTGGTGCCGGCCAGCGCCACAGCGTCCGAACCGTGTTCCGCCAGATAATTGGCCAGCCGCACCGCCTCGTCCACATCCAGCGAACCGTCCGCCTTGAAAGGCGTGACCATCGCGGTGATCACTCTGCCAAAATCGATCTTCAAATTCCGCTCCTCCCAGCGTTGCGGTAGTATAGCACTTCAGCCCAAAAAACCAAGTGTATATTTTTTATACACTTTTATTACATTTTTGTAATATTATCTTCGGTCGCGCCTTGCCTATTTTCGCCCGTCCGTGGTATATTCTGCAAAAAAACGAGGTCAAAAAAATGAGTTACAAATGCGCAGTCTGCGGCAAACAGGCCGTCACCGGCAATAAAGTCTCGCACTCCAAACGCCACACGCGCACCAGATGGCTGCCCAATCTGCAAAGCATAAAAATTGTTTTGAACGGCCGCACCAAAAAAGCAAAAGTCTGCACCAGCTGTATCCGCTCAGGAAAAATCACCAAGCCCGCGCCGCGGACAGCGCCGCAAAAAGCCGCCGCTTAACGCTTCACCGTCCAGCCCAGACTCTCCTGCTGTATTTTGTACAAACGCGCGAAAAGTTTGTTTTGGGCTAGCAGCTCAGGGCCGGATCCTTCTTCCGCCAATTCACCGTTGTCCAAGACCGCTATTTTATCCGCGCCCAGCGCCGTGCGCAGTCTGTGCGCGATGACAATGACCGTCCGGCCTTTGACTAGTTCGGAAATAGCAGCCTGGATCTGCGCCTCGTTTTCCGGATCCAAGCTGGCGGTGGCCTCGTCCAGCAGCACGATCGGCGCGTCTTTCAACAGCGCGCGGGCAATCGAGATGCGCTGGCGTTCTCCTCCGGACAGCGTGCAGCCGTTTTCGCCGATGATAGTCGCGTAGCCCTGCGGCAGCGCGCGGATAAATTCATCGCAGCGCGCCAGTTTAGCCGCCGCGCGCACTTGAGCGTCCGAAGCGTTCTGTCTGCCGATGCGGATATTGTTCAGCGCTGTGTCATTGAACAACACCACGTCTTGAAAAACAAAACTCATGTATTTTAGTAAACATTCTGGCTCAATGCCGCGGATATTCTGCCCGCCGAT
>JAITIS010000087.1 GCA_031279305.1 Candidatus Margulisiibacteriota bacterium
CCGAGCTCCTCCTAACCCCCCCGCGGGCCCGGTAACTGTTGAGCAAAACTTATTTAGGAACACAAGGTTCAACCCAATGTTGTCAACATTACTAACTATTTGTTTTAGTTTAATTGCCATTATTCTCTCTCTCTCGATGTACAATATACCCACTTTTTTTACTTTTATACCTTAAGCGGTTTAGCGAATTATTTTATTTTTTACGTGTTTTCGTGTTTTTTGGACATATACGGGTTATTATGCTATAATTTTAGCCATTATATACTAAGCAAAGGGGTTTAATATGAGCAAAATCAAATCCAAGCATTTTTTTACCTCGGAGTCTATATCCGAAGGACACCCGGATAAGGTGGCTGATCAAATATCCGACGCGATACTGGACGCCTGCCTGAAGCAGGACCCGGATTCGCGCGTGGCCTGCGAAACGCTGGTCACGACTAATCTGGCGGTTATCGCCGGAGAGATCACCACCAAAGCCCGCGTAGATTATGAACAAATCGCGCGCGGCGTTATCAGCGATATTGGCTACAATAAAGACGAGTACGGTTTTAATTCCGCCACCTGTCGGGTGGATGTGCATATTCACACCCAGTCGCCGGATATTTCGCAGGGCGTCACCGAAGGCGAGGGAGAGTTCAAAGAACAGGGCGCCGGTGATCAAGGCATGATGTTTGGTTACGCTTCCGCTGAAACCGCCAATCTGATGCCGGCCACGATAGATCTGGCCAATGCTCTGGTGTTCAAAGCCGCCGAGGTGCGCAAGTCTGGGCAGCTTGCCTATCTGCGCCCGGACAGCAAATCGCAGGTCACCATCGAGTATGACAACGGCAAACCGGGCAAAGTCACAGCGATAGTTATTTCGCATCAGCACGATCCAGAGGTCAGCAACGCGCGGCTGCGCCAAGATATTGAGAGAGAAATTATTGATCCGGTTATCCCGCCGGATCAGCGCAGCGCGGGCTGCAAAATACTGATCAATCCGACCGGCCGGTTTGTGCTGGGCGGGCCAGCGGGCGACACAGGCCTGACCGGGCGCAAGATCATCGCGGACACTTACGGCGGCGTCGGTTCGCACGGCGGCGGCGCGTTTTCCGGCAAAGACCCGTCCAAAGTCGACCGTTCAGCCGCCTATCTAGCCAGATATATAGCCAAAAATATCGTGGCGGCGGGACTGGCGGAAAAAGCCGAGGTGCAGTTAGCCTACGCTATCGGCTACGCCCACCCAGTATCCATAAATGTGGACACCTATGGCACGGGCAAGGTGGCGGAGGAAAAAATAATGGAGATCATCCCGGAAGTGTTTGATCTGACGCCCAAAGGCATCATTCAGACCCTTGACCTCAAACGGCCGATTTATCAGCAGACCGCGTCCTACGGACATTTCGGGCGGGATATTTTTCCGTGGGAAAAAACGGATAAAGCCGAGGCTTTGAAAAACATTTTTGCCAAAATAAAAGTTACTGCCTAGCCAGTTTTTCATTTGCTGACCAGCAGTCTGCCGTTCTCGTCCAGAGACAACGCTGTCAAACCGTTGTCTAGGAAATTCTCAATAAACGAAAGCGATATGTCCTCCAGCGCGCCGCTTAATTTTTCCACGGCGAGGCGAACTACCCGTCTGGCTAGCGCGCGGGGATAGCCGCGCAGGGCCACGGCGTCTAGCTTCAGCCGTCTTGGCGCCTCGCTTAAAACCACCTCGGCGTACACCTGCCCGGCCTGTTCTTCCAGACAGGCATCGTCATCGCGCAGAATATCGGCTGTGCGCCGCAGACCCTCTTGATAATTAGGATTTATTGCCCGGAGGCGGGGTAGTATCTCATTGCGCAGTTTGTTACGGGCGTAACTATTGTCCTGATTGGTCGCGTCCTCCTGAAAAACCAGAGCATTGGCGGCGGCGTACTCCAGTATCTCCCGCTTCGCCGCACCAAGCAGCGGCCGCACGATGCGGATTCCCCGCTCAGATCGTTCTTCCGCGATGCCGGACAGACCTTTTGCCGCGGCGCCCCTGAGCAGCCGGAATAAAATCGTCTCCGCCTGATCGTCCAAGTGGTGCGCCAGAGCCAGCGCGGTGTAATTTTGCCGTCTGGCCGTCTGCAAGAAAAAAGCATAGCGCGCACGGCGCCCGGCATCCTCCAGCGACAGGCCTTCCCGCGCGGCCAGCCGCGGCACATCCTGAGCATCCAGATAAAAAGGCAGTCCGTATTTAGCGGCCAGATTTTTGACAAAATCCGCGTCGCGCCCGGCTTCCGGCCGGATCTGGTGATTGAGATGGGCTGCCGCCAGCGTAAAATTCAGTTTTTGTTTTAGCTCTGCTAGCAAATGCAGTAAAACCACGGAATCCACGCCGCCGGAAACTGCGGCCAACACCCTGTCCGCGGCGGAGAATAATTTTGTCTTAAAATTCATAGCCTAATATATGTGGGAATTCAATTCCGCCGGGGTTTCGCGTATGTAGTTTTTCAGGGATAGTTTATCCAGCCCCAGCGCCACCGCTATATTGTAGCGGAGCTGCGTCCAGCCGTTCTCCGTCTTGACACCGCGAATGATCCGCGTGCGTCCTTTGATCCGCGCGCCGGCTTTAGCCGCTTCCAGCGCGTCAAAAAAAGTGCCGAGTTTATCAACCAGCCGCAGATCCGCCGCCCGCCGGGCGGTGTAAATCTTACCCTGCGCCAGCGTGTCAACCTCGCTGATATGCAAATTGCGTCCCAGCGCCACCGCTAGTTTGAATTGATCATAAACCTCACCCTGATAACGCAGGAGCATTGCGGTTTCTGCCGCGGTCAGCTCGCGGCTCAGATTGTTCATATCGGCATACTCGGCGGTTTTGATGTTTTCCTGCTTAATGCCCCATTCTGCAAATAATTTTGCGGCCTTAAAAGTCTGGCCGATTACACCGATACTGCCGACCAGCGCCAGAGGATTGGCGTATATTTCATCCGCGGCGGCAGCGATATAGTAGCCGCCCGAAGCGGCCATATTGCCGATCGAGACTACCACATATTTTTTCCGGTCTTTGAGTTTTAACAGCTCCTGATAAATACGGTCCGCGGCAAAAGGCGAGCCGCCCGGTGAATTGATCCTGACCACCACCGCCCGGATATGCTCCTGCCTGCCGATCTGCCGCAGCTCCCGGCAGAGCGTATCGGCGCCGGATTTTTTGCCGCCGAAAAGAAAATCGCCTTGCGATGCTCCGTCGATCAGCTCGCCGTCAATATCCACTACCGCCAGCGTATTAAAATCCGGCAGCAGGGTATTATCCTCCTCGTAGATGTACAGCTGCTCTGGCTGGATATATTCTAGTTCCGGCGGCTCCCGTCCGTTTACCGTGGGTATATCAAGCAGCTCTCTGAGCTGATTTTCCGCCTCCGGGTAATAACCCAGTGCGTCGACCAGACCGTAGGCGAGCGCCGTCTGGCCGGAAACAAGGCTGCCGTCCAAAAGTTCGGCCAGATTGGCGGAAGAAATTTTTCGGCTTAGGCCAATCTCGGCCAACAGTTCGTTGTGTATGTCACTCACCAGCTCCTCGATATGCGCGCGCTGTTTGGGCGTAAACCCTGCGCTAAAAGGATTGAGGGCGTCTTTGTAATCGCCGGTGCGCAGGATCACCGGGGTCAAGCCCAGTTTTTCCAGCAGGCCGCGCATTCTGGTGACAGTCAGGGATTGCCCCAAAGGAGTGACAGCGCCCATAGACGGAATAACGATCCGATCCGCTATAGTCGCCAGATAATAAGCGCCCGCCGAAATATCGTTTTCAATATAGACGACTATAGGTTTGCCCCGCGCCTTAAAATGTTTCAGCTCCGCGCGCAGCTCCTGCCAAAGCGCGGCGGAGGAAATGCTGCCGGGCAGATCATTCAGCCGGATAAGCAGCGCGGCGATGTTTTTATCCTCCGCGGCGACGCGGATTTTTTGCAGCAGGACATCCAGCCCCGTATTTTGCCCGCCCAGAACCGAGGTTTCAGACTGGCCGGCGATCAGCGCGGAATCCAGCGTGAGCAGCAGGACTTCCTGCCGGCGCAGCAGCGAGTACTGCCGGATTTTGGGAAAAAACTCGCTGCCCAGTTTGACGGCAAAACGGTATACACTGCCTTCGTCGGTTTTCTCCACCGCGTACTCCCAGATCAGATCGCCTAAGCCCGCGCTTAAACCGTAAGTCAGATTGCCTTCGTTTGAACCCAGCCGCAGGGCAAAACCGTCCGCGGCCTGCCACTCCAGACCGTAATGATTTTTCTGCGCCGCGCCGTCTGTGTAAAGCTCCGTATCCGCCGCCAATAAAAGTTTCTGCCATTCATAAGCCGCGCCCAGCCGGAAAGACGGATCGCTATCCATTCCCTGCCGGCTGATGTTTTGCAGATTTAAGCCGGCCCGCAGCGACGGTAAAAAATGCAGAAGCAGCCCGGCGTCGGCAGTCCAGGCAGATCCGGTTTGTTCCGGCGTTTCCTGAATGACACGGCGGTAGGCCAGACCGTAATCGATGCCATTTTTGCCCCGCACGCCAAAGCCGAGCGACTGTGCGTCGACAAAATAACCATCTTCGTCTGTAAAACGCCGGCGGCCAAAACCGATATTGCCAAATTTGAGCGCGGACTCCACGCCAGAGCTGTAGAAACGGCGGCTCAAATCATCTTCGCTGTAGGTAAACTGCGCGCCGGGTTTGGCTAGCCCGGCTGGATTGTAGTGCAGCGCGGAAGCGTCAGAGGCTGTGCCGCTGAAAGCGCCGCCCATACCTAGGGCGCGCGCTCCTGTTTCCCGCCGCAGAATATCCTCTGTTTCAACCGCAGTCGCCAGAGATAGAAAAATCAGCAGGCCTAAAAAGAATTTGCGCATAATTTTAAGAGAGCTTCAAGCCCAGTTCTTGCAGCTGTTCCGGCGCCGCGGGCGCGGGAGCCTCGGTCAGCAGGCACTCCGCCGATTTAGTCTTGGGAAAAGCGATCACATCGCGGATGGATTCCGCTCCGGACAGGAGCATCACCAGCCGATCCAGTCCCAGCGCGATACCGCCGTGCGGCGGCGCGCCGTATTGGAAAGCGTCCAGCAGAAAACCAAATTTTTCGCCGGCTTCTGCCGGCGCGATGCCCAGCGCGGCAAAAACTTTTTGCTGTTCATCCGCGCGGTAAATACGCAGGCTGCCCCCGCCTAACTCAACGCCGTTGAGCACAATATCGTAAGCCGCAGACAGCGTGTTTTCATCAAGCCGGTCGTCTAAGGGCTGGGTAAAAGGATGGTGTGCGGAAGTCAGCCGGCCCTCGGCATTTTTCTCAAACAGCGGGAATTTAACCACCCAGCAAAATTGGAAATCCGCGGGATCATACAAGCGCAGGTCTCTGGCGACAGCGCAGCGCAGTTTGCCCAGAGCCTCGTGCACGATCTTTTTTTTGTCCGCGACAAAAAGCAGAATATCGCCGACCTCGCCGCCGGTCTTTTTAATAACCGCTTCCAGCTGCGCCTGCGTAAAAAATTTAGCGATGGGCGAATTAAGCTCATTTTCCCGGATGGTGATCCAGGCTAAGCCTTTGGCGCCGAACTTGCCGACAAATTCTTTATAGGCCTCCAAGGCGGAGCGGGACAGCCGGCCATCGGCTTTTTTGACATTGATTGCCTTGACTATGCCGCCGCGGTCTACGACTTCTTTGAAAACTTTCAGCTCCGACTGCGCGGCGATCTCGGAAATATCTGTCAGCTTTAGATCAAAACGCAAATCCGGCGCATCCGAACCGTAATAATTGATCGCATCGGCATAAGCGATCTCCGGCACGGCGTCTGGATATTCCCGGCCTGCCAGAGGCAGCAGCTGTTTAAGCAGGCCGTTGGTCAACTCTCTTATTGCTTTCTCGCCGGCAAAAGACAACTCTATGTCGATCTGGGTAAACTCCGGCTGGCGGTCGGCGCGCAGATCTTCGTCGCGGAAACATTTGGCGATCTGAAAATATTTTTCGTAGCCGGAGACCATCAGAAGCTGTTTGAATAACTGCGGCGACTGCGGCAGAGCGTAAAATCTGCCCTGTTTCACGCGGCTCGGCACCAGATAATCTCTGGCTCCCTCCGGCGTGGATCTGGTCAAAAGCGGCGTTTCGATCTCCAGAAAATCCAGCGCGTGCAGGTATTCGCGCGTTTTACGCGTGATCTCAGAGCGGAGGATTAGATTGTTTTTTAGTTTTTCCCGCCGCAGATCGAGGCAGCGGTAACGCAGCCTAACCGCCTCGTCAACCTCCTGCTCGTCCGCTATGGAGATGGGGGGCGTTTTAGCCGTGTTGAGGATCGTCAACTCCTGCGCCGCGATCTCGATCTCTCCGGTCGGCATCTCAGGATTGACATTCTCCGGCGTGCGGGCAATCACCAGACCAGACAGCGAAATAACAAACTCCGACCGCAGCTCGTCGGCGAGCTTATGCACCGCCGGGCCGCCGGACTGGCTGAAAGTCACCTGCACTATGCCGGAACGGTCGCGCAGATCGACAAAAATTACCCCGCCGTGGTCGCGCCGTCTGTTCACCCAGCCGCGCACTTCTACCACAGAGCCGAGGTCTTGAGTGCCCAAAGAAGCGCAGTTTCTCATTTATTTTCTCTCCTGTATTTTTGATAACGATTTTCTATTTCTTCCAAAATCTTTTCAAAGCTGATCTTTTTTTGGCTGCCGCCCTGCATATCTTTAAGCTGTCCGCATTTATCGACCAGCTCATCCTCGCCCAAAATATAAGCGTACCGCACGCCCAAGCGGTCGGCGGTTTTTAGTTTGGCGCTTAAGCTCCGGCTAGAAATATCTATCTCCAGGGGAATATTCCGGCGGCGCAGTTTGTTAGCCAAGATCGCCGCGCGGTTGCCGGCGTTCTCGCCCAGCGGGGCCAGCAGCAGATACGGCCTATGTTCCCGCACGGATACTTTTTGATTCTGCATAATCAGCACCGCGCGCTCCAGACCAAAAGCAAAACCCACCGCCGGACTGGGCGTCCCGCCCAGCTCCTTGATGAGGTTGTCGTAGCGGCCGCCGCCGCATACGGCATTCTGCGCGCCGAGATGCGCGGAGATGATCTCAAAAACCGTCTTGGTGTAATAATCCAGCCCCCGGACTAAGCGCGGCTTGATTTTGTATTTGAGGCGCATAATGTTTAGATAATTCTGCACATCGTGGTAATGCTCTTTGCATTCCGCGCAAAGCACATCGGAAATATCCGGCAGCATCACAAAAAATTCGTTGCACTGGGGATTTTTGCAGTCCAGAATGCGCAGGGGATTGGCTTCAAAACGCTTGCGGCAGTCCGCGCAAAGGCTGTCCAGATTGTCGCCCAAAAAAGATTTAAGCCGTTCTTTGATAACCGGGCGGCAGGTCGGGCAGCCCACGCTATTGATATGCACCTCTAGATCTTTAAGGCCGATGCTCTCAAAAAAATGCTGGGCCAGCACGATGACCTCTGTGTCCTGATAGGCGCTGGTGGCGCCCAGCACCTCGCAGCCCATC
This sequence comes from Candidatus Margulisiibacteriota bacterium, assembly GCA_031279305.1. Classification (GTDB taxonomy): domain Bacteria; phylum Margulisbacteria; class Termititenacia; order Termititenacales; family Termititenacaceae; genus JAISQA01. The sequence continues at coordinate 7,454 of JAITIS010000087.1, forward strand.
TGATGAAACTGTCTGTAACGCCCGGCCTGCGGCCGCTCGTAGCGGAACATCGGCCCCTGATACCAGAGCTTGCTTAAAGGCTCCCGCTGGCCGCGCCCCGCTTCCAGATAAGCACGCGCCACCGAGGCCGTGCCCTCTGGACGCAGCGTCAGCGAGCGGCCCTTGCGGTCTTGAAAACTATACATTTCTTTGGAAATAATATCTGTATTTTCGCCGATGCCGCGCAGGAATAATTCGGTGTGCTCAAAAATAGGCGTGCGGATCTCCCGAAAATTGTACAGGTCAAAAATTTCTCTGGCTTTTTGCTCCACAAACTGCCAGAGCGCCACTTCTTCGGGAAGAATATCGCGCGTGCCTCTCGGTACTGTATATTTCGTCATCAATCTAGTCCTAAAATGATTTAGCGGCTGGAAAATCCGCCAGCGTGAGGTGCTGGCGCTCCGGCGGCAGATCAAAAATCACAGCCTCCAGATTATACCTTAATTCGTCTATATTTCCAGACCAGCCGCGGTTAAACAGGCTGTCCCAGAGCGCGTTGTCCAGATATTTTAAGTCCGTGCCATACCGGCTGTTTAGCCCCGCCAGCAGCGCGTCCACAGTCAGCGGCAGGTCGGCCAGACGCCGCCCAAGCTCCGGTATTTCTAACAGCCCGTATTTGGCAAAAAACTCCGGCGGAATATTTTGCAGCAGCTCCGCGGAATCCACCGCCACGAGCGCCCGGATGCGCTCCGGGGTTTTCTGTTCGGCCAGCCACTCCAGTATAGAGATGAGAAATAAAATATCCGCGGAGGCCAAGCCCTGCACATAGACAGTCGAACAGCGCGGCCGGTCAGCCTGGCCCTGAAAAATATTTTTAAGCGCCGTCCAGATATGCGCTTCCTGCCCGGCGTACAGTCCCAAGTCCAGCTCGGCCAGCTCCCGCTCTGGAAAAGGCGCCAGCCGGTGCAAAGCACGCGCCAGCGCGTATTTGCCGCTGCCGGGCGCGCCGTAAATAAAAAGCGGGTTGTCCAGCCCGGCTTGTTTGTCAAACTCCGCCCAGAAATCCCGCAGCGCGGCGCTGTGCCCGCAAAAATAAGGCGGAATTTCCCGTTCGGACATCAGATGCCTTTTTCCGCCAGAAAAGCGGCCAGTTCGACCAGTCTGGCGGAGTAGCCGGATTCGTTGTCATACCAAGCGGAGAGTTTGACCAGATCGCCGTCCAGCGCCGCGGTCAGCGACGCGTCCACGATGCAGGACGCGGTGTCCGACATAAAATCCACCGACACTACTTTTTCCGCGGTGAATTTCAGAATGCCCGGCAGGGCGGCGCCCAAGTACAGCGCGTTTAATTCCGCGACAGTCGTTTTTTGGCCGATCTGCGCCACCAGTTCGGCCAGCGCGACATTGGGCGTGGGCACTCTCAGCGCTATGCAGTCGATGCGGTCTTTTAACTCCGGCAAAACCAGACCCAGCGATCTAGCCACGGAGCTCTGCACCGGGATGATCGACAGCGCCGCCGCCCGTCCCTGCCGCAGGTCTTCGTGGGGCAGATCGAGGACTTTCTGCTCATTGGTGTAGGAATGGATGGCCGTAACCGCGCCGCGGAGTATCCGGTATTTTTCATTTAATATTTTGGCCAGCACCGCAACGCAATGCGCGGTCGGCGAGGCGCTGGAAATAATATGGTGTCTGTCCGGCCGATATTTATCCTGATTCACGCCCAAGATGAGCGTAATGTCTTCATTTTTAGCCGCGGCGGAGATGATCACTTTTTTAGCTCCGGAAGCCAAATGTTTTTGCGCGTCCTCGCGGCCGGTAAAAAGTCCGGTGGATTCCACGACCACATCCACGCCTAGGTCCCGCCACGGCAGGCGCGCCGGATCGCGCTGGGCTAAAATCTGGATTTTACGGCCGTTGATTAACAAAGCCTCATCGGTGTGCTCCACCGCGCCGGGAAAACGCCTGTGCAGAGAATCGTACTTGAGCAGATAGGCCAGCGTTTCGGCGTTGGTCAGGTCATTGACCGCGACGACCTGCACATCCGGGCGCGCCGCGGCCATGCGCAGAAAATTGCGGCCAACACGCCCAAAACCATTGATCGCCACGCGCGCCATATTTGCCGAGATTCTAGTACAAGGCGCGGCGGGTGGCAAATATCAGGCCAGCTCCGCCAGCGCGCAGATCAGCGCGGTCTTAGGCTCCAGCCGGCCGGTTTTCATCTGCAGATCTGCTTTTTGTAATTCATAATAGGTGTTTTTCAGCTGCGCGAGGGTGTAATTGGCGGCATAACGCCTGAGCATATTCACATAGCCGGGTTTTACCTTGAGCAGGCTGGCCGCTTCGTAATTGTCGCCGGGCGGAATTTCTTTTATCTGCAGCAGCTCTCGCACGCGGTTGCTCAAGAAAGCCAAAAGCCCCGGCGCAGATTCGCCGCGCTTGAGCATAGCCGCGGTCAGGGCTAAGAGCTCCGGAATATTCCGGGCGTATAGCCTGTCCCGCAGATCCAGTATTTGCAGCTCGCCCTGACTGGCCACGGCCTGCGCGTCCGCCAGAGTTATTTGAGGCCGGCCCGCGGCATAAGTCAGGATTTTTTCAATCTCATTCACCAGCACGCCGAGGGAAATGCCCGCCGTCTCGACCAAAAACTCCGCGGCTGCTTCGTCGATCCCGGTATTTTTGCCGCGCAGATAACCGGCGAGCCAGTCCGTAACTTTGGCCCGGTCCCACTGGGCAAAAGCCGCAAATTGGCGTATCTCCGCGTGCTTTTGGAAAAACTTAAAACATTTTTTGCGCTGGTCAATCTTGCCGTGCACAATAAAAGCCGCGGTTACGCCGTCCGGGATACGGCCCAGAGAGTCCAAAAGCAGATCGAGCGGCTTGTCTTCCGGCGGCTCCGCGTCCGCTTCTTCCGGGTTTTTGGGGGGAGGAGCCAGAAAAAAAGGATCATAGACCAGCACCAGCCGGCGCGGCGCAAAAACCGGTATCGTCTGGATAGAATTGACAATGCGGTCAGGATCAGCCTCCGCGGCGGCAATGACATCTAGGCCAAAGGCTTCCAGCGCCGGATCGACGTACTGTTTTTTCAATTCCCGGACGCTCTGCTCCAGCAAATAATTTTCCTCGCCGTAAATAAGATACAGTTTAGGCATAATATTTCCGCTCGGCGCCGATAGTCGAGCTCTCGGCGTGTCCCGGCCAGACTGCGACATCGTCAGGCAAAAGCAAAAGTTTTTGCAGGGAATCCTGCATAGCCTGTCCATCGCCGCCCCACAGATCGGTGCGCCCCAGATAACCGCCGGCAAAAAGCGTGTCGCCGGAGAAAAGATTTTTTCCCCACAAGAGACAAGAAGAACCGGGCGTGTGCCCCGGCGTGGGAATAACCCGCAGCCAGTCCAGTCCAGAGAGCGCGTCCGCATACCAGTGATCTACTAAAAGCTCGCCGATATGATAATAATCTTTTTCTTTGGCCAGCAGCTCCCGGTCTTTGAACGGCGTGTAGACGGGAATATTGTATTTTTTTTTCAATTCATTATTGGCCATCACGTGGTCCCAGTGGCCGTGCGTATTGAGTATGGCCAGAGGCTGGAGTTTTTTTTCCGCGATCCGCGCGGCTATTCGCTCCGCCGCGGCTCCGGGATCGATAATAACCGCGCCGGCGTCCGCCGCGGCTAGATAGCAATTGGTGCTCAACGGCCCGACAATAATCCGCTCGATCATTTTTTCATGCTTATTCCGAAAGAAAACTGGCTATAATATTCCGACCAATTGACCTTCACATTCCAGCAGTGCATTTTGAATTCTCCGCCGTACACCCTGTCGCGGATTTTGTGTTCGGTGACCGAGTAATACTGCTCATAATGCAGCTTGAAATCGCCGAACAATTTCCAGCCCACGCCCCAGTTATTCTCCTCGGAAGTGCCGGCGTAAAAAGTCTCCGCGTTAAACGGCGAGAAACCGCGCTCATAGGGCGTATACTTATAGCCGGCCTTGAGGCTCAATCTGTCCCAGTCTTTTTCGCCATTGACATAGTAAACCAGACGCGACCACAGCCCGGACAGATAACCGCCGTTAAAATAAGTCGAGTCGCTGTACAGCGCGCCGGCGGTCAGTTTGCCCCAGCCGCCCTCAAAACCGCGGTAAAGATCGCCTTCCCAGTTCTGCTGGCGGTAGTCCCGCGTGCCGTCCTCGAAATCCACGTCGCCGACCGTGGATATAGTTTCGACATTTTCCTCCAGCTGATTGACCACAAAGCCGTTGAAAGTATATTTCAGGCCGGTGTTCCAGATCTCGTAGGCCGGCAGGGTCAGGGCGACTTTGGGGCGGTAAGTGACCCACTGGTAGCCGATCATTTCGCGGTTGACCAGCTCGAAAATAAATTCTGGATAATCGTTTTTACTGGGCGGCAGAATTCCGCGGAAAAAATCATCGATGATCTGACTGCGGCTTTTCTGCGGCACGCCGAGCAGGATGCGGTGCTGCCAGCCGTAGGAAAAACGTCCGCCCAAACCGGAGAGATAATGCGCCCGGATCTGGCCGCGGTGGGTCTGGCTTAGTTTATAATTATCGGTGAACCCGCTGCGCAGGCCCAGTTTTTCCAGATAATGCAGATCTAAAGTGCCGTTAAATTTTTCATTTTGGTAAAAGCTCCAGCCGATTTTCACATAATTGCCTTCCGCCGGATTGTAACCCAGCTTGGGGATCGCGGCGTAAGTGTTGTCCTGATCGCCGTTTAGATCCGCGACGCTGTTGGGCACATAGGCCACCGGCAGGAAAAAGAAATAGACGACCGCGTGATCATTCACCATATTGCCCCATTCTGGATAAAGGGTCATTTTTTGGGCGGTAATATGGTTGCAGGGATTGGCTTCGTTGGGACAGGTGGTTTGATAGGCGTCGTGTATGACTATGGAGTCCTCGCCGATAACCACGGATTTGCCCTTGATATGACTGCCCAGAATATTCATGCCCACATCCCGGCCTTTGGCCGCTCTGGACGACAAATCATAGTCCAGCGCCCGGCCGTAGATCTGCTGCTGGGCGCGGTTGAAAACAAATCCGTCCGACACGGTTAGCTGTCTGGCCTGAAAATCCACCGTGGTGGAGTTCGCGCGCAGATTCACATCGCCGTTGATCACCACCACATTGCCGCTGGCGCGCGCGTATTGATTCTCGCCGGCGTAGCGGACAAAATCCGCCTCTATCGAGAAAGCGTTGGGCGGCACGATTTCCGGCACAGAGAGCGTCGGCAGTCGTTCCGGCATATCAGGATTTTCAGCCGTCAGCAAAGCCAGCGTTAAACCAAATGCGCATAAATATTCAGCCCAGCGCATCAACCGGAACCTCTACGCTGGCGCTGTTGACAAACTTGGTCAATTCTTTGCGGAAAATCAGATTTACCGTGCCGGTGCGGCCGTTGCGGTGTTTGGCCACGATGATCTGGGCGGAGTTGTCTTCCGACTGGCCGCCCAGCGCGTAATAACTCTGCCGGTGCACGAATAAAATCAGATCCGCCACCTGCTCCACCTCGCCGGATTCGCGGAGGTCGGACATTTTGGGCATCTGGTCGCTGCGCTGTTCGATGCCGCGGTTTAACTGGGAGATGACGATGATCGGCACTTCCAATTCTTTGGACAGGCTTTTCAGAGCGCGGGCGATTTCGGAGATTTCCAGATAGCGCGACTCCGCGCGCCGCTGGCTGCCTTTGATGAGCGTCAGATAATCCACAATAATGAGCCGGACATCGTGCTCGATCTTGAGCCGGCGCGCTTTGGCCTGCAATTCGACCATAGTCAGCTCGGAAGAATCATCAATAAAAATCGGCGCCTCGCTCAGGCGGCTGACCGCGCGGGCGACTTTTTTCCATTCAAAATCCTGCAGGTTTTTGCTTTTGAGGTTCTGGGCGTCCACCTCCGCCTCGGAGCAGAGCATGCGCTCGACCAGCGATTTTTTAGACATCTCCAGCGAAAAGATAGCCACGGTCGCTTTGTCCTTGATGGCGGCGTTCGCCGCGACATTCAGGGCAAAAGCGGTCTTGCCCATCGAGGGGCGGGCGGCCACTATGATCATATCGGAGCGCTGAAACCCGCAGGTAAGCGCGTCCAGATCGATAAAATGCGAGCGCAGTCCCGGCAGTTCCTTGTTGTCGTAATTTTTATCGATATCGTCCATTACGACATCGAGGATCTGCTCGATCGGCTGAAACCCCCGACGGATATTGCGCTGGGCCAGCTCAAAAACAGTTTTTTGGGCGGCGCCCAGTATTTCATCCGGATCGCCGTCGTGCTCAAAAGCCTGCGCGGCCATATCCGCGGCGGCGGAGATGATGGTTCGGAGAATATAATTTTTTTCGATTATTTCCGCGTAATATTCCGCGTGGGCCGGAGAAGCGACCGCGCCCGCCAGATCAGCCAGATACACCCGCCCGCCCGCGGCCTCCAGCAGGTCTTTTTGCTTTAGATTTTCGGCGACAGTCACCATATCCACCGGATCGTTGCGGCTGAAAAGCTCCAGCGCGGCCTGATAAATATGCCGGTGGGCATCGCGGTAAAAAGCCTCCGGCTGAAGATTCTTTTCCATAACCCGCATCACGGCATCACGGTTAAGCAGCAGGGCGCCGATCAGATTTTGTTCCGCTTCCAGATTTTGCGGCGGGAGTCTTTCCTCAGGCATAGGGGGTTTATTTTAGGGTAAACCCCCGCAAAAGTCACCCCCGTTTCCACAAACCACAGGCGCCGTGCTATAATCAGAACGCCAAGAGGGGGAAGCCGTGGAGGCCAATTTTAAGCCGAACAATATTTATTCGTCCGCGGCGGGAGCCGCCGGCGAGGTTTGGAAAATTCTCAAAAAAGAAGAGCAAAAAGGCAAAAGCAAGGTAGCCGACGCAATTCGCAAATATCATCTGGCGCACCAGCAGGTCAAACAGGAGCTGGCCAAAAGTCTAAGCGAGGAAACAGGGTTAGACGTCAGCCCCAACAGCGACATAGTGAACAACGCGATTTTTTCGCTGTCGCTGGGGCGCATTTTTGAGAACAGCGGCGGCGAGGAGCAGCTGCAGCCCGATCTCAAGCTGGCGCTGCAGCATTTCGACAGCGAGTCCGAGGGAGCGAAAAAAGCCGTGGCCAGACAGCTCAGCAAAGGCAGCGAGCAAGAAGTGCCGGCTGACGACCGGCTCATCAGAATGGATATAGACGAGATTTCTGTCCGCACTATCGAAAATCCGCGGTTGATAGGGTAAATCCACAACACAAATATCTGAAAAATGCCAAGTTTAGCCTTGGCATTTTTTTTGCTATTTTTGTTTATAAAGTTAGCGAATGCTTAACTTGTTTTAGAAAGGGGCATTTTATGAGAAAAGCGGCAAGTATGGCGCCAGAGATTATTGAAAATAAAATATTTTTGTTAAGGGGGCAAAAGGAGTGGCAATGCTTTCCAGCGTGCTAAACAGCAAGCGAGCAATCTTGGTGAATATCCAGATTATGCGCATTTTTACCAGATTGAGAAAAATAATGCTCACTCATCAAGATTTGCAGATAAAATTAGAAAAACTTTTACGCGAGCAAATAATCCAGAAAGGCTGCCTGTCAAAACACGCCAAGCAAATCGCCAGTATTTTTGAGGCAATCCAAGAGTTATTAAAAAACGACGCGGCAATTGTCAAACAAATAACTTATACGGAAGAAAAAGCAAAAAACAGAAAGCGGGGATTTCAGCCGCCGGAGAAAAAGTAACGCCCCTCAATTGAGAGGATACGGCTGTTCAGCTATAATCACCTAATAATGACCGATTACAGCGGACTGAGCGAAGAAGAACTAAAAAACAGAATCGCCAGAGATTTTTTTCCAAAATATGACTGCGCCGGACGCCGGCACAACATCGATTTTATTGTCGAGGACAAAGGGCTCAATGTGCTTTACGCGGAGGCCAAAAACAAACCGGCGGATGTTTGCGCGATGTTCGCCCAGCTCATTCTGACCATCGGCAAAGCCAGGGCGTACAATCACACCCTGCCGCCGCCTTTCCTAGGCGCATTTGACAGCGCCAAAATAGTTTTTCTGCCCTATCACGCCGTGCAGGATATATTTTATCTCAATGATTTTAACTGGAAAGTCGCGCCGTCCGACCACGGCACGCGCGAGTTCAAGCTGGCGCGGGACAAAATCCAAAAAATTGTCGAGAAAGAAAAATATGAATACCACTGGCATAAAGACGGCGAAGCCTTGCAAAATTTCATCAAAAAAAGCCTCGTCTCCGGCCAGTCCTCCTCCGGCAAGGTAAAAATCGACAAGAATAATTTCACGCATATTTATCTGCGCTGGCTCGCCGAGGTCAAGCCGATAATCAATTGCGACTGGAACGAGGTCAAAAAGGCCGATATTCAGAACTGCGATTTTTACCGCGCCGATCTTTTCGTGGACGACAAAAACACGGACAGCATCGACGACGACACGCCGATCAAAAATAAACTGTTCGTGATTTTCCGCGACGGGCATTACGAAATAGCCAAAAACAAAACCGGCAGTATGTTTGATTCCAGCATTTATTTTCGGCCGGGCGGCAAAACCGTCTACGAGCAGTTCTGGAAAAAATACAAACGCCCGCCGTTAACGGAATTTCAGGATTTTATTGTCGATCGGCGCGACCTGTTGGTGGGGCAGGATGTGCGCGAGCGCAAAGGCGCGTATTTCACGCCCGGCATCTGGGTGGAAAAATCGCAGGAATATCTCGCCAAAGTTTTCGGCGAGAACTGGCAGGACGAATATTATGTCTGGGACTGCGCCGCCGGCACGGGCAATCTGCTCGTCGGCCTGACCAACAAATATCATATCTGGGCTTCGGATTATGACGCGGCCAATATCGCCACGATGCGCGAGCGCATCAACAACGGCGCGCTGCTGCTCAAAGACCACGTTTTCAAATTTGATTTCTTGAACGACGATTTTTGTAAACTGCCGGCGGAATTAAAAAAGATAATCGACGACCCTAGGGAACGTAAAAAATTGATAATCTATATCAATCCGCCGTATGCGGAAACTATGTCAAAAGGCAAAAAACACAAAGCGGGAGTAAATCAAACATTGATAAACACTAAGTATATTAACCTGATGGGACACTGCGCTAACAGAGAACTTTTTGTGCAGTTTCTGACCAGAATATATTGTGAAATCCCTGATTGTAAGATTGCAAATTTTTCAACTTTGAAAAATTTGCAATCTCCAAATTTTTTGGATTTTCGACGTTTTTTTCTAGCCAAACTAGAAAAATTGTTTATTGTTCCCGCTGACACATTTGATAATGTAAATGGACAATTCCCTATCGGGTTTTTTATCTGGGACGCCAGCAAAAAAAAGAAATTTAAACAAATTTCCGCTGACGTTTATAAGAAAATTGATGCTGAAGCGGCGTTGATTAGCACAAAAAGTATATATTGTTATGATAATGACAAATTATTTATCAATCAATGGATAATCTCCACTCGCAATCGGGTGAATGAAAACAAGATTGGCTTTCTTTCCTGTCTGGGCAATGATTTTCAGCATAACAATATCGTTTTTATAATGAATAACAAAAATCAAATGGCCGCGCCCAGAGGAAGTTATATAACCGATAAAAATCTTACCGAAGTAGCTATATATTTTGCTGTTCGTCATTGTATCGAATCCGACTGGCTCAACGACCGCGATCAGTTTTTATATCCGAATGACGGCTGGCAAGCCGACACAGAATTTCAAAACGATTGCCTAGCCTATGCATTATTCAATAACAATATACAAAGCAAATTTGGGACAAATCACTGGATGCCTTTTACCGAAAAAGAAGTGAGAGCGCGGGAAAAATTTGACAGCAGTTTTATGACGGATTTTATGGCTGGCAGACTGCCGCATACCACGAAGGACAAGCAAATGGAATTATCAAACGTTTCCCGCGGAGCGGCGAAAGGCTCGGTGTCCGCGCGAAAACAAAAGCTGGAATTTTCCCCGGAAGCGCTGGCCGTGTTTGACGCCGGGCGGGAGCTGTGGCGGTATTATCACGCCCAGCCGGGCGCCAATGTAAACGCCAGCCTGCACGACATACGCGAGTATTTTCAGGGCAGAAATGCAAAAGGCAAGATGAATAACAAATCTAATGACGCGCAATATATGGAGTTAATCAAAAACCTGCGCCAAAATACCAAAATACTGGCGGAAAAAATAATACCCAAAGTTTACGACTACGGGTTTTTGAGAGAATAGACACGCTATATGTAGCGTATGCACACCATATATAGCGTGTTACTTGGGCTTGTTTTTTTGATAATTTTCAATGCCCGCCGCGACGGCGCGCATCAGTTTCCACTGAAAATCCTGAGTTTTGATGAGCTTTTCTTCCCGGCGATTGGAGATAAAAAGCGGCTCGATCAGCACGCCCGGCATAGGCGTGTGATTGAGATTGTGCATCTGGGCTTTGCGTAAACCCCGGTCTTTGAGGCCGGACTGCCGGACAATCTCCTCGTGCACGCATTTAGCCAGCGCATAGTCCACGGGTTTGTAATAATAAGTCTCCGCGCCGCTGGCCGACTCGTTAATAAAATAATTCAGGTGAACGCTGACCAGCAGATCCGCTTTGGCGCGAATGGCAAATTCCGCCTGCGCGTCCAGAGCGACATTTTCGTCTCCCTCCCGGCTCAAAAGCGCGACGGCGCCTTTTTCCCTGAGCAGTCCTTGCAGTTTTTTGGCCAGTTCTAAATTCAAATCTTTTTCCATAGAGCCCTGCCGGGAAATCGCGCCGGGATCATTGCCGCCGTGGCCGACAATAATCGCCACCCGCAGCCCTTGCAGAGAGCCGGGCTTATCAGGGGCGGCTAGCGGCGCCGTTGTCGGCGCCGCCGGAGGCGGCTGCGCCGGCGCCACGGCGGATTTTATTTCCGCGACAGCATTAAAAGTGGCGGCCAGTTTTTGATAATCAGGCTCTGTCCGCGCGGCTGGCGTCGGCGGCTCAGGATAGGCGCGGGCCACGCTGGCGGACTGCGCGCTCAAAAGCACCAGCGAGCCGTCTGGATTTTGCGCGTGCCGGCGGTAATTGGCGTTCAGGTCTAACACCACCCTGGCTGTAAGCGGTTCCCAGCCAAACTGGCTGGCGCGGACACGGTCCAACGCCCCCTGCTTAAAGGCCGTCTCGTTTTCCAGAGCGGACACCGCGCCGGGAAAATCCAGCACCAGCCGGTCGGGGCTGGTCAATCTGGCGACGGTGTAATTATTCAGCGCGGCGGCTTCCGCGTGAAAAGTTAAGCTTAGATTTTGGTCTTTGTCCGCGGACACATTGATTTTGCTCAAGCGCACCGGATCAAACAGCAGCGCCAGCGCGCGGCCATTGTCCTCAAAAGACAGCGCCGGTTTGGCGCCGCCGCTTAGGTCCGCCACCACACGCACAATGCCTTTGTCGAACTGGGCGGCGCGCACGGTTTTTACATTTGGATCGTTTAAGCGCAGAATATTCACAGACACGTCGTAAGCGCAAAACGGTATGTCGATAATCGCGCGCGGCGGATTGTCCAGATACCGCAAATTGTTGCCCAGCAGTTTGTCATTGGCGCGGAGCACCGCCCGCCCTTGGGCGTCCGCGTAAAACGCATAAATGCGCGGATTGATATGAATGCGCTCCTGCGTGTAATAGGCGGCGTAGCCGATGATTTTCAGAGTCTGCACCAGCGGGAAATACACGGCGTTGTTTTGTTTCAGCAAAACATATTTTTCCTGAAAATCCGCGCCGTATATAAAGCCATTCTCCGCCCGAAAAACACGGCCTTGATTATCCGTAAAAATATAACTGCCGTTCTCCGCGCGCAGAGCGCAGCCCAGCTGGCCAAACACGTCAAAATCCACATATAAAATATCCGCCTGACCGCGCAGATTGACATTGAGCGTGCTGCCGCGGACGACCATTTCGATATTTGGCCGGGCGCTTAAATATTTCTCCGGCAGCCAAAGCGCGTTTGCCCCGGGAAACCCGCCGCCGGCCGGTTTTTTTTGTTCCGCCGGGACGTCCAGGGATTTTACCGGCAGGCGCGGCTCATAGGCAAAACGCAGAATATAGCGATTGGCGGCATCTTCTTTGAGCTCCGTATACGGCGGCCAGACAGCGGTGGTGATGAGCGCTTGGGCCAGAGCCGGATACAAAGAAACCTGCGTGTATTCTATGGCGTCGATCACGCCGTCGCCGGGTTTGAGCGGCTCCGGGGTTAACCCCAGAATACTGTTGGGCAAAAGCAGACGGTAGCCGCCGGCGGTCCGGGTCAATGACACCTCCAGCGGCGCCTCGCCCGCGATAGTCAGGGTTTGTTTGTCCCACTCCAGAGTTTTTAAGCGGGAAACTATATAATAATTACCGGCGCCGTCCCGCTCCACAAAATATCCAAACAGCCATAAAAAATCATTGAGCGGCGCGTAAAAACTGTTTTTTACGAGCAGGACCGGATCGTGCAGCTCATCCTCGCCGTCATTGACCCGGACTTTGCGGCTGCCCAGCCGGAACACCACCATACGCCGGTCTGCGGCGCGCGCGACTATGTAAGCATCCTGCCGCTGGCTGTACTGCCAGCTCAAACCTATGCCGGATGCCAGCTCGCGCAGCGGCACATAAAGCACATCGTCCCGGCGCATCGCCGCAGTCTGAAATTTTATTTCCTGTCCGTTAAAAAAAACTCTGGCCGCCGCCGGCTCCAGACCGGCGGACAGCAGAGCGCACAGCCCGCAGAGCGCCAGCAGGCATCTGCGGAGCATTAGAAACGGTACACCAGTCCTCCGGAAATCTCGGACTGGACTAACTCATCGTGGTAAAAATAGCCGGTGCGGCTGTGCGCGTCCTCGTATTCATAAAAAAGCGAATTTTCCCGGGCGGCTATGCCGTTCACATACCAGTATAGATCGCCGATAGTCTGCCCCAGCCGCAGGCGCAGACTGTTGCTGTTTTTATCCAGCGTGTCCAGATCATTTTTGCGGTCTTGATGCCAGAGGCTGACGGTCAATTTGATCCGGCGGGCAAGCTCAAACTCGCCAAAATTGGCGATGATATTCCAGCCGGCGGTGTCGTAAGACTCCCCGCCAAAAACATAGCGGGATTTTTCTTTGACCCGCTCCGTTTTCCAGCTGAACCAGCCCAGACGGTAATTGAAGCCGCACAGCGCGCTGTTGACCGCGTATTCCGCGTAGGGCGTGGCGTATTTCCAGGCGGAAAAATCCGTATAAGCCCAGAGCCTGCGGCGCCACAGCTCGATCTCATACAGCTGGGCGCTTAAGCCCGTGGCGCGGTAATCGTCGCGGTAATTGGCGTGGTATAAAAGCGCGGGGCGCGCCAAAGCGATGCGGTTAAGCCCCAGGCGCAGGCGCAGACGCTCCACCGTATAATCCGGGTTAATTATGTCCCGCGTAAATCTCTGCAGATAATTTTCGTATGAGCCGCTCAAAGACAGCGCGCTTAAAGGATTGGCGCGGCCGTAAAGCGACCAGCCCCGCATCCCGCCGTAATTTTCATAATCCGCCAGCGAGCGGAAATCCGGCGCCACATCGCGGTAGGCGATGCTCCAGCCGTAAGCATCCGCGTCATAATTCACGTCGCCGCGGTAGGCGGAAGCCTGATTTTTTCGCTCTGTAGAGGACGCCAGCTCGGCATTCATACGGTAAGCGCCCTGCCGGTAAGAGAGATCGCCGCCCTGCACAGAATATGAGCCGAGCGCGCGGTCTTTGTCCGCCGTGCGGCTGCCAAAAATATAGGATAGATCCAGTCCGTCCGCCGCCAGCCAAGTCAGCCGGCCGCCGCCGACGCTCACGTCGCGGTCTTTGTCCAAAATATAATTTTCCACTATTTCCCGGCCCCAGTAATTGCCGGGGCGCTTGCCGGCAAAACCGTCCAAGAGCAGACCGCCTAGGCGGTAACGCCCGGACAATCCCTGCATCTCCAGATAGGGCAGGCTCAGCTCGGAGTAGCGAATCACGGCGTCGCCGGCCTGCGCATAATTTCCGCCTTTGGCCAAGCGCGCGCTCAATTTTTCAAACTGGCCGGTGTCCTCGCCGTCCGACACGGCATTTTGCTTATAGCGCGCGAGCAGATCGAGCCGGGCGCCGCTGTCTGTCAGCGTTCCGTACTCCAGCGTGTGGATAAACATTCTTTTATTGACCGGCGTGTTATTGGCCGGATCGTATTTGAAATACAGCTCGTAGCGGCCGTTATTCAGCGCCGCGCGGTTTGCGGGCGGCGGGGATTTCCGTCCGGCGATATTTAGAAACAAAACTTCCTGCCGGTCTGTCCAGTAATATATCGTGGCGCGGCCTATTTTGCGGGGCAATATGGACAGCCTGCCGTCCGCACCGAGCGTGACTTGGGCCAGCTCCGGCGAGGCGTTGACCACGCGCGTTATAGGGCTGGCCGCCGCATAAATACGGCTCTGGCCGGCGGTCAGCTCCAGTCTGGCCGCGGACAAAGCGGCGAGCAAAAAAAATCCGGCCAGCAGGGGTTTTTTCATCAATTGATCCTAATTATTTTTTGCTCCGAAATCGTTTCCTGCCCGTTTTTGATATTTAAGACACAGTTGTATTCTCCCGGCGGCAGAGCGCCGATAACCGCCGCGTCGATCGGCCAGCTGACCGTCATAGCCCCGGTCTCGTAAGGCCTAAGCAGCTTGGCGTTAAACTCCACCGTCTTGACCTGTTTTTTAGTTTCGACATTGTAAATTTTTACGACCGGACTGACGCGCAGGATATTGCTGGCCTGCAACGCGCAGAAAATATCCAGACTGCGGCGCTCCGGACTGAAGACCGGCTCAAAACGCTCCACCCAGAGCCGGGTTTTGGCCACTGCTTCCGCGGAGTCCGCCGTCAAGAGCTGTCCGGTCTGCACCGCGCCCGCCGCATCCTCCAGCGCATACAAAATTTCCAGTCTGTCCAACCCCGCGCCCCGCGTAAAAGAGCCGGTGTATTCCGCCGGCTCGCCGGGCAAGAGGCCTTTCAGGGGCAGTTCGATCTCCTCCAGCGCGATGCCGTCCTCGACCAGAGCCAGAACGCCGCGCACACTGTTCCAGGCATTGCCCCGGTTTGCAAAAACCAGCTCATAAGCGACAGTTTCTTTTTCCAGACCGGCGCGCAAAACCAGCGGCTCGACAGCCTCTAGCGTGTGTCTTTTGGTTTTTTGATAAACGATAGCGCCCAGCCGCGCGCCGTAGCTCACCTGTCCGGCGGCGGGGCCGGCAAGCGTCTCAAAAAAGATCACCGCTTGGTGGCCGCCCTCGGCATCCGCCGGCGTCCGCAGGTCAAAATAAAAATCTTTGCTCCCGCCGGCGGGAATAGCCAGAGTGTCCGCGGAAAGTTTTAGCCAGTCCGCACAGGAATATTCGCTCTCTCCCGCCGGTAAAAATTCTTTGGCGCCGCCGTCCGCATAGCGCCAGTCTCGGACATAAACCCGCAGGTTTAATGCCTCCGCGCCGCGGTTGGTCAGTCTAATCTTGGACGTGACTGTCGAGCCGCGGGACGTCTCTAAATGTATAGAAGGCTGATCCAGCGAGAAATTAAGCGCGCAAACAAAATTAAACAGCGCTAATAGAGACAATAACTTTTTCAAGAAAACCTCCTAAAAATCATCTATCGCAAACCGTATCTTGGCAGTATAGAGGCCATTAGGCTGCACCGCTGGAATACGGCGCACCGTAGTGCCCAGCTGTATCTCATAATTAGAGACCGCTTGATTGATTTTGATAATCGGCGTTTCGCCGCGGCGGTAGGGCACCCAGTTTGTCCGTCCGCCCTGCAGCACTTCTCCGGGAAAAGGCTGACCGTTTTCTTGGCCAGTCCAGTAATAAACCTGCCACTGCAGGCCGTCAAACGGCAGCTGAAAATTTTCCGCGCTGGCTAGCGGCCCGTCAATGCCAGCATAAATAACCGCCGGGCCGGCAGCGGTAATTCTCAGTTTAATGTTGCCCGGCGGCGCGCCGTAAAACCCGCTGTCGATCTGTACGCCGCCTAGATCAGCCCTCTTAGCGCCAGGCTCCACAATCTCAATATCGTGAGCCGGCAGCCAGCCGCTTAATATCAGCAATAGTAAAAAAAACTTTTTCATCTCGCCTTTATTCGGTCAGCGTCAAAAGCACGCGGCCGCTGTAATGTCCAGCCGGCATAGCGTCCGGCACTTTCACGCCGAAATTCAGGGGCACATAGGTGCCATCGTAATTATTGAAGCCGGCATCGCCGCGGAAAGTGCTGGAATACACCGTGACCGGACGCGCGGTCACTTTTTGGGGCGCGGAGATGAGATTGCCCGGCAGATCCTGCCCGCCCGGCGAGCGCGTGGAAAGCAGCCCGCGCACCAGCGCCGCGCCGTCTGGCAGACGCGCGCCCGTGATCTGATCGGTCAGGGGCTCGGCCTGCTCGGCCTGCAAAAACCACTGTCTGCCGGTATTGGATTTACAGCCGGCGACAATCACTCCGTTTACCGGGAACTCTTCCGCGCCAGCTTCCAAGCTGCCCAGCTCAAAAGAGCCGGCGGCGGGAAAAGCGTTGGCGTCCTGCAGCTCCAGCGTGAACACATTGCCGATCACGGACACCGCCAGATCCACCGTGTCCTGACTGGCCGCCAGCGCCAAGCTTAAAATCAAAAAACCGCCCACTAAAATTTTTTTCACAGCCGTTCTCCTTTTATTATTTTATTTAATTAACTTTGTTGCGCGCGAGACTTAGATTATCCAGCCCGATATTCACGCTGCCCGCGGCCTCCTCCAGCATAATGATCAGCTGCGCGTGCAGCAGTCCGCCGGAACCGCCGCTGGCGGCGGGATTCCAGATGTCATCGCCGGTGCCCGGATTGACATCCACAAAACGGCTAAGCGGTATTTCGATCGTGCGCCAGCCCGTCCAATCGATGGCCAGCTCGTATTCATATTGATCGTCGTACAGCGGCTGAAATTCCTGATCCTGCTCCAGCTGATAGGTATTGTTGTCATCGTCAAAAAGCTGTATTTTGAGCAGCCCGGCGCCGGAACCTTTGACATCCAGCACCAGCGCGTCATAGCGGACGGCGGCGCGGCCAAAATAAAAACCCAGCCCGCCAATATAATAATTATCCGTCTCGCCGGAGAGCTGCAGATAGTATTTGCCCTGCTCCGGTTTTTCCGCCGGATTAAAAGCGGTCTTGAGTCCGTCGAAAACCCACCACTCTGGAGCGGCGGTTAAATTGGCGTCGTCAAAATTATCCAGTATTAACAGCGAGTCGTAGGCGGAGTTTTTGTCCGTCTGGGCGGCGGACAGCAGAACACAAACGCTAAACAGAAGCGTTAAAATTATTTTTTTCATTAAGCCCTCCTAAATCATAAGGTATTTTACTACAAAAAAACCCCGGCACAAAATCCTATAATCCCGCGCCGGAGGACGGCTTGCTTTTCTCCGGCGTTTTTCGCTAAAATTTCCGCTATGCAGGCCAAACGCTGGGCACAAAAACCGCCCGCCGCCGGATTATCGGGACGCCCCAAACCGGCGTTGCTGCTTATCGACGATGACACTGATCTGCGCCAGACTACCAAGTTAATTTTGGAAAAAGATTTTCAGGTGCTGGAAGCCGGCGATGGAGCCGCGGGGCTGGAAATACTGCGCAAAACTCCGGCGGATGTTGCGCTCTGCGATATTCGGATGCCCGGCTCCAGCGGCCTGCAGGTGCTGGAACAGATCAAAAACAGCTGGCCGCCGCTGGAAGTAATAATGCTAACCGCGGTGGGCGACGCGCGCACTGCGGTGCAGGCGCTCAAAAAAGGCGCTTTTGATTTTCTGGTCAAACCAGCCGAGCCGGAACAGCTGTTAAACACCTGCCGGCAGGCGCTGGCCAAGAAAAATCTCCTGCTTAAAAATCTGGCGTTAGAG
Organism: Candidatus Margulisiibacteriota bacterium; assembly: GCA_031279305.1. Classification (GTDB taxonomy): domain Bacteria; phylum Margulisbacteria; class Termititenacia; order Termititenacales; family Termititenacaceae; genus JAISQA01. The sequence continues at coordinate 25,303 of JAITIS010000087.1, forward strand.
GCGGAGTTAAACAGGCCGCCTTGCCGTAAAATGCTCGGCCGCAGCAAACCGATGCTAAAGCTATTTGCCAGCTTAAAAAAGATCGCGCGCACCACAGCGGCGGTATTGATCACTGGCGAGACCGGCACAGGCAAAGAGCTGGTTGCGCGTGCTATACACGGTTTAAGCCCGCGCGCCGGCAAAGCTTTCCTCGCCGTAAACTGCGGCGGCATACCCGGCGAACTGCTGGAAACCGAGCTTTTCGGCCACGAAAAAGGATCTTTTACCTCCGCGGATAACCGCAAGTACGGCAAATTTGAGCTGGCGCAGGGCGGCACGATATTTCTGGATGAGATCGGCAATATGCCGTTAATGATGCAGGCCAAAATGCTGCGCGTCCTGCAGGAAAACGAGATCGAGCGGGTCGGCGGCCTAAAGCCGATGCCAATAGATGTGCGTTTTATTTCCGCCACCAATGAGGATTTGAACGCCTGCATTCAGCGCAAAATATTCCGCGCTGATTTGTATCACCGGATTAGAGTTATCCCGGTGGCGCTGCCGCCTCTGCGCGAGCGCAAGGGAGACCTGCCGCTGCTGGCCGGGCATTTCTTGAGCCGTTACAACAGCCTGTACCACGGCAGTTTTCAAAGCTTCAGCCCGGCTGTTCTAAAAACACTGGAAAATTACAGCTGGCCGGGCAATGTCCGCGAGCTGGAACATCTGATACAGCGCATTGTCACGCTGGAAGACGGACCGGTGGTCAGGCCGGAGCATCTGCCGGAAGAATTTAGGGCGAAAAATAAATAAT